>NZ_NOXZ01000022.1:0-181953 GCF_002258225.1 Rhodococcus sp. RS1C4
GGGAGGCACGGGGGCTTCACCGTTGATGAGGATGTCGCCCTTCGCGGATCCGGCGATGGTCGCGAAGCCGCCTTCGTCGAGTTCCTTGCCGATGGAGCAGCTCACCTGGCGTGAGCCGGCGAGCCAGCTGGTGACGTCGATGGTGTTCCAGAAGAGCGTGAGCGTTTTGTCTCGCAGCGCGGTGTCCGAGCCGAGGTAGCCGTTGACGGCTTCGGTGCAGGTCTGTTCGAGGTAGGCGTCCTGGTCGGCTTCGGTGGGGATGCCGCTGGGGAACTGCTGCTGCAGGTCGATGATCGATGCGACTTCGAAGGCGTGTGCCTGGGCGCAGTCGACGGGGTCGGCCGGGACGTTCTGGTTGATGCCGATGCAGGTTCCGACGTCCCACACGTTCGATTGGTCCTGTCCCTGAACCGAGCCGCTCATCTCCTGCGGGATGCCGGTGTTGGAGGACTGTTGGATTCCGCAGCGCAACGTTCGTTCGCCCGACGCCCATCCGGCCTGGCTGGGGAACATGAGCCCGACGCTGAACTTGCCGCTCGGATCGAACTTGGTGCCGAGGTAGTCGTCGACGACGTCGATGCAGTGTTCGTCGCGTAGTTGCCCGAACCGTAGGGCCCCGGGGTACGCGGCTCCCGGGGCGAACTCGAGGCCCGGGTAGGCGGTCATGTCGACGTCCTTGGCGACCTCGAATCGGTGCGGTTCGGCGCAGGAGACTTCCGCCAGATCCTGGCGGTCGGTCTCGGGGTCGTCGGTCGGCGTCCAGTCGAGGCAGGTGCCCGGGTCGGCCGAGCCGAAGGACGCCGCGGACACCGGGCCGTCGGTGGCGGGACCTGCCTCGGAATGCGTCGTGATCTTCTCGGGCTGGGAGAAACCGTCGGACACGAAGAGGGTGATCGCCGCGGCGGCGACGGCGCCGATGGCGACGAGCACCAGGCCACGACGCGCGACGTGGGCGGTGACGGTGCGCTGGTTCGGTTTCTCGGGCTTGCTGGACATCGCCTTCCATCATGCCCGAGTAACTTCTACTGTCATGACGGGACCTGATGACGTCGACGACGTTGCCGAGCTCGCCGGACGGCTGTTCGACATGGCTCGTGCCGGGGACACCGAGGAGCTGACGGCGTACGTCGATGCGGGTGTTCCGGTCGATCTGAACAATTCTGCCGGGGACACGTTGGTGATGCTCGCGGCGTACCACGGGCATGCGGCGACGGTGAATGCCCTGGTCGAGCGGGGTGCGGATGTGAATCGGCCCAACGACAAAGGTCAGACGCCGCTCGCCGGTGCCGTGTTCAAGGGCGAGGACGACGTCGTGAAGGCGCTCGTCGACGGTGGTGCCGACCCGGCAGGGGGTCACCCGTCGGCGATCGATGCAGCTCGGATGTTCGGACGCGAGGACTACCTGGGGTTGCTCGGCAAGTAAGGTTTGTCTCCGTGATCGACCTCAAGTTCCTCCGCGAGAATCCTGACGTAGTTCGAGCCTCGCAGCGCACACGTGGTGAAGACCCTTCACTGGTGGACGCGTTGCTCGAGGCGGATGCGTCTCGTCGCGCAGCTGTGCTGGCCGGGGATCAACTCCGCGCCGAGCAGAAGGCGCTGGGCAAGAAGGTCGGCAAGGCGTCTCCCGACGAGCGCCCGGCGCTGCTGGCCGGTGCGTCCGAGTTGGCGGCTCAGGTCAAGGCTGCCGAGGCGACGCAGAACGAGGCCGACGCGGCCCTCGACGTCGCGGCCCGCAAGATCTCCAACATCGTCGAGGAGGGCGCACCCGCCGGCGGCGAGGACGACTACGTTCTGCTCGAGACCGTCGGCGACATCCCGACGTTCGATTTCGAGCCGAAGGATCACCTCGAACTGGGCGAGTCGCTCGGCCTGATCGACATGGAACGCGGCGCGAAGGTGTCCGGTTCACGGTTCTACTTCATGACCGGGTACGGCGCGCTGCTGCAGCAGGGAATGCTGCAACTCGCGGCGCAGAAAGCCGTGAAGAACGGTTTCACGATGATGATTCCGCCGGTGCTGGTGCGCCCGGAGATCATGGCGGGCACCGGTTTCCTCGGGGCGCACGCGGACGAGATCTACCGGCTCGAAGCCGACGACCTCTATCTCGTCGGAACGTCGGAAGTTGCTCTTGCGGGCTATCATTCGGGCGAGATCATCGATCTGTCCGACGGTCCCAAGCGCTACGCGGGATGGTCGTCGTGCTTCCGCCGCGAGGCAGGCAGTTACGGCAAGGACACCCGCGGCATCATCAGGGTCCACCAGTTCGACAAGATCGAGATGTTCTCCTACATCAAGCCGGAGGACGCTGCGGCCGAGCACAAGAAGCTGCTCGAGTTCGAGCGCGAGATGCTTGCCGCGGTGGAGCTTCCGTACCGCATCATCGACGTCGCCGGCGGCGATCTCGGTTCGTCGGCCGCCCGCAAGTACGACTGCGAGGCATGGGTGCCCACCCAGAACGCCTACCGCGAGCTCACCTCGACCTCGAACTGCACGACCTTCCAGGCGCGTCGTCTCGGCGTTCGGTACCGCGACGAGAACGGCAAGCCCCAGATCGCGGCGACGCTCAACGGCACCCTGGCGACGACCCGGTGGATCGTCGCCATCCTCGAGAACCACCAGCAGGCCGACGGTACCGTGCGGGTACCGGAAGCGTTGGTGCCCTTCGTCGGAACGGATGTCCTGCGCTGACGCGCGGGGTCATCCGCCGAACTTGGCGGTGATCCGGTGCTCGAGCCATTGGAGTGCGATGGTGGGTGGCAGCGCCATCACCATGATCAGTACGACGGTGCCCATGATGTTCTCCATGCGGACCAGGCTGACGTTGCGCAGCAGTTCGTAGCCGATGCCGCTGGACGACGAGAACATCTCGGCGAGAAGCAATCCCAGGAACGCCAGCCCGAACGTCATGCGCATTCCGGTGGCCAACGCCGGCAGCGCCGAGGGAATGACGATCTGACGGATCAGCCGTGGCCAGCCGACCTGCAGTGACGCTGCCATCTTCAGGTGGATCTGCTGGACCGACGCGGTGCTCTCGACGGCGACGAGAAACATGGGTACGAAGGCTGCGTAGAACGTGAAACCGCCTCGGCTCAGTTCGCCGATCCCGAGGAACGACAGGAAGATCGGGTACAGGACGATCTTGGGAATGCTGTTGATCGAGTAGAAGATCGGCAGGATCGACCGTGTCCAGAACGGGCTGATTCCAAGAGCGAGTCCCAGCAGCGACCCGGCCACGGTACTCGCGAGGTAGCCGAGGGCGAGGATGCGCAACGAATCGAGAACGTTCGCACGGAATTCGGCTTTCCCGAGGTCGTCGGCGAGGGAAGACATGGCCTCGGCGGGCGTCGGGAAGATCAGGCTGTTCGCCACGACGGCGGCGAGCCACCAGAGAGCGACAGCCAGGACTGCGACGACGACCGGGGGTGCGAACCGCCGCAGCAGGCTGGGTTTCGTCGAGGGGGAGCGTTTCGGTGCGGCACTCGGTGCGGTGGCAACCTTCGCGGTCACGGTGCTCATCGGCGACGCCTCCAATCGAATCGGTTCAGGGCAGCGGAGATGCCGAGGGTGGCGAGAAGGGCGAGAGCGGTGACGACCAGGATTCCTGCGTACATCTCTGCGATGTCGAAGCTGTCGTAGGCGATGGAGATGTAGTGACCGAGGCCCTGGGTCGACAGGATGAACTCGCTGGCGAGCACGGAGATGATGGCGTAGGACAGGCCCAGCTTGAGTCCGGTGACGATGTTGGGCAATGCATAGGGCAGGAGTATCGACCGGAAGTACTGCCACCGGGTCAATCTCAAGGTCGACCCGAGTTTGGCGACGATGGGGCTGACGGAGTTGAAACCTGTACGAGCGTTCATCGCGACGACACCGAACGCGAAGATGGTCGAGAGTATGGCGATGGGGGCGATGCCGCTACCGAAGAGTACGACCATGATGGGGTACAGCGCGAAGGTCGGCACAGCGTAGTACACGTTGAGGTAGGGCTGGAATGCTCTGTCCCACAAATCGAACCGCCACAGCAGGTAGGCCGCGCCGATCCCGAGCAGCGAACTGAGAACGAATGCGACGACGATGATGCCGAGGGTCCGCCCGAGTGCATCGACGAGGAAATCCGGATCGGTCATGAGCTGCAGGGCTGTGGCGGCCATGTCGGATACCGGCACGATGTCGAGTGGCGAGGCCAACGGGGAGCGTGCGTACATCTCCACCACCAGCACAGCCAGTACGATGACCGCTGCGGTCCAGCCGGCAGCTGGAATCTTCAGTACGGCTTTCGGTGCGGGACGCAGATAACCCGGTACGACGGAGCGTTGTCGCGTTGTTTCTGCCGCAGTGGACGTGGTCGTCATGGCTCCACGCTCATCGTCTTCTTGGCTTCGTCCCGCAGAGTCGACCAGATTCGCTCGTGAACGGTGATGGCCTCGGGGCTGGACAAGACGTCCTCCGACCGCGGCCGCGGAAGATCGATCGGCATCTCGTCGATGAATCGGCCCGGCCGCGCGCTCATGACGAGCACCCTGTCGGACAACAACACCGCCTCCTGAATGCTGTGGGTGATGAACAGGACTCCACACGTGAGCTTTTCGACGATCTTCAGCAGCTCGTAGGACATGACGAGCCGAGTTTGCTCGTCGAGCGCGCCGAACGGTTCGTCGGCGAGAATCAGATCGGGTTCCATCGACAGGCATCGGGCAATGGCGACGCGTTGGCGCATACCGCCGGACAACTGCGTCGGAAAATGGTCGCCGAACTTCGACAGTCCGACGGTGGCGAGCAGTTCGTCGGCGCGTGCCCGTCGTTCCTTCTTTCCGACGCCCTTGACCTCGAGCGCGAACGCGACGTTGTCGCGGACGGTCCTCCACGGAAGCGTCGCCGATTCCTGGAAGATGATGGCGGTCTTGCTCCGTGGGCCGGTGAGCGGACGGTCGTCGACGGTGACGGTGCCCCCGTCGTGGTCCTGCAGGCCCGCGAAGATTTCGAGCAGCGTGGATTTGCCGCAACCGCTGGGCCCGACGATGGAGACGAACTCACCCCGTCCGATCGTCAGGTCGATGTTGTGCAGAGCGGTCACCTCTCCGAAACGCCGGGACACCGAGTCGGCGACGGCGATGTTCGGTGTGGTGGTGGTGCGTGGTCGATCGTCTGTCTGTGTCACGTGGAATACCCTCTCGTGCAGGCGGAGTGAAGATCAGGTGGTGCAGTCGACAGGCATGTCGCGCGCGACGCCGTCGGCCAGGAAATCGGGGTCGAACAGAGTGCAGAAGTCGGGTTCTCGGTCGCTGCCCGACGCCTCGACGCCCGCTTGTGCGGATGTCACGGAAGCCGGGTCGAATCCGCCGCCCCACGTGTCGACCGAGGATGCGCGTTCCACCACCGCCAGTGCCGACGCGGCGTCGAACCCGGTGTAGGCGGCGTAGATCTGCGCCGCGGCTTCGGGATCGGCCTTGATCGACGCCACGGCCTCGGTGTATCCGGCGTTGATGGCGCGGACGACACCTGGATTGGATTCGGCGTAGTCCTTCGTGGTGGTGATCGTGGACTGCAGAAACCTCTGCATGTAGTCGGGGCTGCTGACGATGAGCTTGAAGTCCTCCGGACGCTGCTCGGCGACGATGGAGGGGATGAGCGCGATGTCGACGGAGCCCGCTTCCAGGAGGGCCAGGCCTTCACCGATGCCTCCCGACGAGACCCGTTCGATCTTGCTCGCATCGACGCCGGCGAGGTCGGGTAGCAGAAGCGTGAGCGCGTCGGAGGCGGAATTGGGGCGGGTGTACGCCCACCGGCGAACGTCGTCGATGGAGTTGATCGACGGATTCGATGCCAGCGCGTAGAAATTCATGGGGTATGGCCCCTGGGTGCCGCCCCCGACGATCCGGAGCTCGGAACCGCCTGCGTCGGCCTGGACGATGGAGGGGTAGCTGACCTCGCCGATGGGGATGTTCCCGTCGAGCAGCGTGCGCATCGTGGCGCTGCCGCCTTTGCCCGGCACGATGTTCTCGACGATCACCCCGTGCTTCTCGAAGAGGCCCTGCTGCTGGGCGACGAGCCACGGGATGCTGTAGATCTCCGCGGCTGCGGACACGGTGACGTCGATGGTGACGGGGTTCTCGGGGTCGGCGTCGGGGCCCGGATCCGACCCACAGGCGGTGAGTCCGAGAGCGAGTGTCAACGCCACCGACAGGGCGGCGGTTCGATGAAGGAACATGGCAGGCCTCGTAGACTTGTTGCGGATTCGAGCGGCGGAGCGTCGCCGCAATGACCTCGGCCACTCACGGTGGTGAATGAGACGTAAGTAACAGATGTCCAACTTTAAACATAAGACGTTTACGTCGTCAAGGTGAGCCTGCGGGGCCGCGAGGATGGTCCGATTCACCCTGGGGCGGGATCGATCGAGCTCTTGACTCGTTAATCATCTGATGTTTATGGTGTGAGCAACGCTACAGCCCAAGCCTGAGGAGGCACCGTGGCAACTCACCCCGCAACGCTCGGACGATTCTTCGAGGACTACGTCGTCGGCGACGTGTATCAGCATCCGCTCGGTCGCACCATCAGCGAAGCCGACAACACGTGGATCACGCTGCTTTCGATGAACACGAACCAGAATCACTTCAATGCGCATGTCGCAGAACAGAATCCGATCACCGAAGGGCGAGTGATCGTCAATTCCGGGCTCACCGTCGCCGTTGTTCTCGGTATCTCGGTGCTCGACATGAGTCAGAACGCGATCTCCAATCTCGCGTTCACCGACATCAAGATGAGTCACCCGCTGTACGCAGGCGACACCCTGTACGCGGAAAGCCTCTGCACGGACAAACGCGAATCCAAGTCCCGGCCGTACGCCGGGATCATCTCGATGATCACGCGCGGACTGAATCAAGACGGCGACGAAATCATCTCCTGGAAGCGGTCGGTCATGATCGCCACTCGCGCAAGCGGAATCGGCCAGAACTATTTTCCCGACGCCAAGGCCGGGCCGCTGGAACTGTCGGCCCTCGTCTCGACCGGAACCAACGGGGTGGCGAAATGAGACCACTGGAAGACGTACGGATCTTGTCGCTCGAGCAGTACGGTGCCGGCCCGTTCGGCAGCCTCCACCTGGCGGACCTCGGCGCCGACGTCCTCAAGGTCGAGGACCCCGGTGTCGGAGGCGACGTGGGGCGGTACGTGCCTCCGTATGCGTCGGGGGAGGACTCGTTGTTCTTCGAGACCTTCAACCGGAACAAGCGCAGTATCTCCATCGACCTGAACACCGAGTCCGGGCGCCGCGTCTTCGAGGACTTGGTGCGAGAAAGCGACGTCGTCTACTCCAACCTCCGCGGCGACGTGCCGGCGAAGATCGGCATCACCTACGACGACCTGAAGCATCTCAATCCCGCCATCGTGTGCTGCAGCCTCACCGGGTTCGGTATGACCGGCCCGCGCGCGAAGGAACCCGGGTACGACTACATTCTCCAAGGCTTGGCCGGGTGGATGTCCGTCACCGGTGATCCCGACGGTCCACCGACCAAATCAGGTCTGTCCCTTGTCGACTACTCGGGCGGGTTCGTGGCCGCCATCAGCATTCTCGCCGGCCTTCATGCGGCACGGCGTGACGGCGTCGGCGGCGACTGCGATCTGTCGTTGTACGACACGGCCATGGGACTGCTGACCTATCCGGCCACGTGGCACCTCAACGAAGGTTTCGAGCCGGTCCGGACCAAGAACTCGGCTCATCCGTCGCTCGTTCCGTTCCAGGCCTTCGAGGCGTCCGACGGTTGGCTCGTGGTCGGTTGTGCGAAGGAGAAGTTCTGGCAGCGCCTCGTCGAGGCCATCGGTGCGCCGGACCTGGCGTCGGACCCGCGGTTCGCGAACTTCACCGAACGCGGAAAGAACGCCGACGCTCTCCTGCCGATACTGGAGAAGATCTTCGCGACGGAGTCCGTGGCCCATTGGCTTTCGCTGCTCGGACCGGCGGGTGTGCCGTCCGGACCGATCAACGACATCGCGGAGGCGCTGACCGAGCCGCACACTCTCGCTCGCGGCCTCATCGTGGAGACCGAACACCCGAATCTCGGCACGATCAAACAGGTCGCATCGCCCGTTCGATTCGGCAGCGAGCCTGCCGTCTACACCCGCGCCCCACTTCGCGGAGAACACTTGGACGAGGTGCTCGATTCGCTCGGCTACGACGCCGAGACAGTCGCCGATCTTCGCCGCAGCGGCGCATTCGGGAAGACGGCAGTGGGAAGCACCGTATGAGAACGGCATCGGAAACCCTTGCTGGGTGGGTTGTTTCCTTCGGTTCCGACGATGTCCCGGATGCCGTCGCCCACGCCGTGAAACGGCACCTCCTCGACGGGATCGGCGACGCCATCGCCGCGCGGAGGCTGGGTGCGGGCGCTCCCGGGTGGGCCGTCGCGCACGCACTCGGAGGGCCGGGTGAAGCCCGAGCGCTCAGCGGAGACGTCGCACTCTCGGCGCCCGCCGCTGCCATGGCGACCGGAATACTGGTGCACGCACTGGATTTCGACGACACCCACGCCGGCGGGCTCGTGCATGCCACTGCAGTGGTGCTTCCCGCAGCGTTGGCCGTCGGCCAGGAAGTAGGCGCGACGGGTGCCGAGGTGGTGACGGCGTCGGTGATCGGAATGGAGACGGTGTGCCGACTCGGCGCCGTCAGTCCGCACGGATTCCATGCACGGGGACTGCACGCCACTGCGGTAGCAGGACCACTCGCCGCAGCTGTGGTGGCATCGAAACTCGTCGGCTCGCGCGAGGACACCGTCGTCGACGCACTGGGTATCGCCGGATCGTCGAGCGGCGGGCTCCTCGAATTCCTCGACACGGCAGCGGACACCAAGTCGCTGCACCCGGGTAGCGCCAGTGTCGACGGCATCCTCGCTGCTCGTCTCGCCGCTGCCGGGGCCACCGGACCGCGCACCGTGCTCGACGGTCGCCGAGGCGTGTACGCGGCCCTTGCCGATCGGCCCGTCGACTTCGCCGTGCTGACCGAAGACCTCGGAACACGCTGGGAAGCAGCGCAGATCGGCATCAAACCGTACCCGGCATGCCAGCTCATGCACGTGACCCTCGATGCGGTGACCGCAGCGACGGCAGGAACCGTCGTCGACCCGTCGGACATCGTGTCGGTGCAGGTGCACGTGCATCCGGATTCGTCTCCCTTCGTGTGCGGCGAGCACGCGGGTACGGCCGCACCGCGGAGTACCTACGATGCCAAGTTCGATTTGCCGTGGAGTGTGGCCGCGTTGCTCGTCGACGGGTCGGTGACCATCGCGACCTACACCGACGAGTCGATCTCGCGCAGTGATGTTCTGCAGATCGCCAAGGCGGTCGAGGTGATCGACGCGCCCACCGACGGTCCGGCCGCCGCGGCACCGGGCAAGGCCGTCATCACCCTGCGCGACGGTTCCACGCTCACCGGTGAGGTCGGTGGCAGCCGGGGGACGCCGAGTTCGCCGTTGACCGACGACGAACTGCGCGCGAAGTTCCTGGCCAACTGTGGTGAACATTCACGCGCCGCCGAGCTGGCCAACATCGTCGCGAATCTCGAACTCGAACCCGACCTGACCCGCGTGCTCGATCTAGCCGCGGAGATCTCCCGAACAACCGACTCCTAGGACACGTCATGGATTTCACGTTCACCGAGCAACAGCAGGACTTTCGATCCGCACTGCGAAAGTTCGTCGACAAGGAAATCATCCCGGTTGCAAGCGAATACGAGCGCAGCGGCCGATACCCGACGGAAATCGTCGAACATCTCAAAGCGATGGGCCTGTTCGGAATCACCACTCCCGAGGAGTTCGGCGGACTGGACCTGGACAAGGTGTCCTTCACGCTGGTCTACGAGGAACTCGCACGTGGGTGGATGGGTGTGGCGGGCATCCTCGGCAGTCACAACCTGTCCTGCTGGATGATCGCCAAGCACGGTACCCAGGAGCAGAAGGAACAGTTGCTTCCCAAACTCGCGGCAGGTGTGTATCGCACCGGCGTCGGCCTCACCGAGCCCGGTGCCGGTACCGACCTGCAGGGAATTCGGACGACCGCCAAGCGCGACGGTGACCACTACATCGTCAACGGGACCAAGACGTGGATCACCAACGCCCGCTACGCCAACGTCCTGCCGACGCTGGTGAAAACCGACAACACCGCCGATCCAGCGCACAAAGGCATGAGTCTGTTGCTGATCGACACGGAGACCGAGGGATTCGAAGTACAGCGCGATCTCGGCAAGCTCGGTTACAAGGGCACCGAGTCGTGCGAAATCCACCTCCAGGACGTCCGCGTTCCAGCGTCCGCCCTCCTCGGTGGTGTCGAGGGTCGCGGGTTGCAGCAGGCGCTGTCCGGGCTGGAGATCGGGCGACTCAACATCGCGGGCCGCAGCGTCGGAATCGCCCAGGCTGCCTACGATGCCGCACTGAAGTACGCGAAGGAACGCACCGCATTCGGCCAACCCATCGCGGACTTCCAGGCCATCCAACTGAAGATCGCCGACATCGCGACACGGTTGCAAGCCGCGCGGCTGATGACGTACTGGGCTGCATCGCAGGCCGATTCGGGAAAACGCGTCGACATGGAAGCCGGGATGGCCAAGTACTTCGCCTCCGAAACCGCGATCGAAGCCAGTCTGGAATCGATGCGCATCCACGGCGGCTACGGATACTCCACGGAATTCGTGGTCGAGCGGTTGTACCGAGATGCCCCACTGATGGCGATCGGTGAAGGAACCAACGACATCATGCGCACCGTCATCGCCAAGGCACTCGTGGCAGGCCACGGAGTGATCGGATGACCGCACTGACGTTCCTGTACGTCCCGGGCGACGTACCTGCTCGGTTCGACAAGGCGTCGAGATCCGGAGCCGATGCCGTGGTCCTGGACCTGGAAGACGCAGTCGTCGCGTCGAACAAGGACGAGGCGCGCAGTACCGTCGCCGCGTGGTTGGCCGCCTGCGAACCGGGGCAGGTCGAGATCTGGGTGCGGGTGAATCCGGGTGCTCTGCAGGATGCAGACATCCGTGCGGTTGCAGGCCCGAACCTCACCGGCATCTGGCTACCCAAGGTCGAATCGCTCGAGGAGATCGAAGCAGCCGCGCGCATTCTGGATACGGTCGCACCGCACGCGGAACTCTCGGCGCTGATCGAGACGGGAAAGGGGCTACTCGCCCTACCGGCGATCGCGACGGGCCCGAGGCTGCGGTTCCTGCAGATCGGCGAGGTCGACCTCGCCGCCGACCTGTCCATCGAGCCCGGCGACGACGGTCGCGCGTTGCTGTTCGCACGCAGTCAGGTCGTTGTCGCGAGCGCGGCAGCGGGGCTCGAGCCGCCCCTCGCCGCGGTCTCGGTCGAGTTCCGCGACACCGACGCGTTCGCTGCCGACACCGTGGAACTGCGCAGGCTGGGGTTCCGCGGCCGAGCGTGCATCCACCCGGCCCAGGTGGCCCCGGCACGGGACGCCTTCGTACCGACGTCGGAGGCGGTGCAGGAGGCCGAGGAGATCCTGGAGGCCCTTGCGCAGGCGACATCCGGCGTCGGCGTCGACAAGAACGGACGTCTGATCGACGAGGCCGTCGCACGATCGGCACGCCGAGTTGTCCAGTACGCCCAGAGCCGAACCTAGCGTCGGCGTCAGATCGTCGGCTTGGCGTCGCCTGCCCAGGCGATGCGTTTGGGGTCGCCGTGGCATTCGACGATGGCAGCGTGGTCGCTGTCGAAATAGTCCCACGCCCAGGACAGGAAAGCGTCGACCTTGCTGTGCGCGCCGCTGAGCAGGGCGGCGTGCACACCCAACCAGGCCGCGAACGCGAGGGGACCCTCCACCTGGTGACGGTGCGCTCCCACCTCGGCGACGGCGGCGCCGCGTCCGATCATCGCCATGATTCCCTTGTCCTTGTAGGCGAACGGCTTTCGAGGTTCACCCGCGATGGACAACAGAATGTTGCGGGCGGTCCACGCTCCTGCCTGCTGCGCAACGGATCCCAACTGAGGCAATGTCTTTCCGTCGGAACCGGGGATGTTGGCCACGTCGCCGACGGCGTACACGTCGTCGAACGTCGGTACCGTCAGATCGGCGAGTACGTCGATGCGGCCGCCGTGGCCGGGCGTCACCGACGCCGTGGACGCGATGGGTGACGCGGACTCCCCGCCTGCCCAGACGACAGTGCGGGAGGCCAGGCGAGAGCCGTCGGACAGCTGCACACCGTCGGTGTCGACAGACGCCACACCGACGCCGAGCCGCACCTTCGCGCCGTGCTGAACGAGCTTGTCGTGGGCGTACTCGTGGGAGCGTTCGCTGTACGGCGCGAGCAGCGCGGGCCCGTGGTTGATCAACCACGCCTCGCCGCGGCCGCCCGGGTGGTTCATCTTGCGCAGCGCCGTGAACAGCTCGGCGAACGCGCCCGCGGTTTCGACTCCGGTAGGACCGCCTCCGACGATCACCACGTCCAGCGGGTCGTGTTCGCCCCCGAGGAGGTCGCTGACGTGGTGACGCAGCTTCTCGGCGTCGGCGACGGAGTAGAGCGGAAACGAGTGTTCCTCGGCGCCCGGGGTGCCGAAGAAGTTGGCCGTCGCACCCGCAGCCACCACCAGGTAGTCGCCGGACACCCGCTCGCCACCCGCTACGAGGGAGCGTTCGGAGAAGTTCAGATCGGTGATCTCGGCCTGGACGACGCGCACCGACTTCATCGACTCGAAGATCGACGCCAACGGCCGGGCGATGTCCTCGGCGGGCAGCTGCGACGTCGCCACCTGGTACAGCAGGGGCTGGAACTGGTGATAGTCGTTGCGGTCGACGAGGGTGACGTCGACGCCCTTTCGGCCTAGATCGTGCGCACATGCAATTCCGGCAAGACCGGCACCCGCTACCACCACGTGAGTCATGGGATCCACAGTAGTTCCGCCGCGTGCCGCCCGGCGGGTTTACGCTCTGTCGCATGGTGCGTCTGCGCTCGTGGTTCCTCGGTGAGGTGACCGAGAACCCATCCGGGCATCTGGGTCCGTACCGCAAGCCCACCGAAACCGAACACACCCACCCGTGGTGGAAAGTGATGTGCCTGACGGGCGTCGACTACTTCTCGACGCTCGGGTATCAGCCGGGAATCGCGGCCCTCGCCGCGGGCACTCTTGCACCGCTCGCCACCGTCGTGCTGATCGTGTTGACGCTGTTCGGGGCTCTCCCGGTCTATCGGCGCGTCGCCCGAGAGAGCCCGACGGGTGAAGGTTCCATCGCGATGCTCGAGAAGCTGCTGCCGAAGTGGGGCGGCAAGGTGTTGGTGCTCGTTCTGTTGGGCTTCGCGGCTACCGACTTTCTGATCACCATGACGCTGTCCGCGGCCGACGCATCGGCGCACGTGATCGAAAACCCATTCGCGCCAGCAGGTCTGGACAGCGCACAGGTGATCGTCACCCTGGTGCTGCTTGCGTTGCTCACCGCGGTCTTCCTGAAAGGGTTCACCGAGGCGATCGGAATAGCCGTCGTTCTCGTCGGGACGTTCCTCGCGCTGAACCTCGTCGTCGTCTTCGTCGGATTCTGGGAGATCGCGAAGAATCCGTCGCTGCTGTCCGACTGGCAGCACGCCATGACCGCGCAGCACGGAAACCCGCTCATGATGATCGCCGTCGCCCTCATCGTCTTTCCCAAACTGGCACTGGGCCTGTCCGGTTTCGAAACCGGCGTCGCCGTCATGCCGCAGATCGCAGCCGACGGTGACGACGCGCTTCCCAACCGGATTCGCGACGCCAGAAGGCTCATCACCACGGCCGCTCTCATCATGAGTGGCTTCCTGCTGACGTCGAGCATCATCACCACGGTCCTCATTCCGCAGGACGAGTTCCAGAGCGGCGGCGGAGCCAACGGACGCGCGTTGTCCTATCTCTCGCACGAATACCTCGGCGAGGTGTTCGGCACCGTCTACGACGTCAGCACCATCGCAATTCTGTGGTTCGCCGGGGCGTCGGCGATGGCGGGACTGCTCAACCTGGTTCCTCGCTACCTGCCGAAGTACGGCATGGCGCCGGAGTGGGCTCGCGCGGTTCGACCACTGGTGCTTGTGTTCTCGTTGATCGCGGTCGCCGTCACGCTCTACTTCGACGCCAGTGTCGACGCGCAGAGTTCTGCCTATGCGACGGGTGTTCTGGTACTCATCACCTCCGCGTCGGTTGCGGTCGCGATCTCCGCCGCGCGGAACCGTCAGCGTGTGCAGATGTGGGTCTTCTCGGTCATCGCCGTCGTCTTCGTCTACACCACCGTCACCAACATCTTCGAGCGTCCCGACGGCGTCAAGGTGGCGTCGTTCTTCATTCTGGTGATCATGGCCGTGTCGTTCTGGTCGAGGGTCACGAGGTCATTCGAACTGCGCACCGATTCGGTCGAATTCGACGAGGAGTCGCTGCAGTACATCGAAGAAGCAGCCGCTCGCGGACGGATACGCATCGTCTGCCACGACGCCCGGCATCTGGACCCGGCGGAGTACGCCGCGAAGGAAGAGCAGCAGCGCCGCGACAGCAACATTCCCGCGGACGAGCCGATCCTGTTCCTGGAGGCCAATATCCGGGATGCCTCGGACTTCAGCTCGGACCTCCTCGTCCACGGAGAGCAGAAGGGCGACTATCGGGTGCTGTGGGTCGACGCCTCGGCCGTACCCAATTCCATTGCCGCAGTGCTGCTGCAGATCAGGAACGTCACCGATGTACGCCCCGATGTCTACTTCGAATGGTCCGAGGGCAATCCGCTGGTGAACCTACTGCGTTTCCTCTTCATCGGCGTCGGCGAAGTCGCTCCGGTGACCCGAGAAGTGTTGCGCCGGGCGGAACCCGACCGAGACCGAAGGCCGAACGTGCACGTCGGGTAGGTCTAGAAGAACTGCCCGACGACGAAGCCGGCAACCAGTACCCCGGTCCCTCCGATTTCGGCGACGGCAAGGGTCCACATGAAGGCGTGGGTGCCGTGGACTGGGTTCTCGAATTGGTTGTCCGTGTCTCGCAACAGCCCGTGGACCATGTAGCTCGCGATGGCTGCGACGAAGAAGACGGTGACGACCAGTCCGGCGATCAGATTCACGGCCGTCGGGAAACCGGAGAACTCTGCCAGGGCTGCGAGGATCAGGGTCGCGAAGGAGTACATCAGAGCAGCGCGGTGTGCGATGTCGACGTAAGGGTGGGCCAGAGCCGTCGGCGACGTCGCCATCTGGCGGTACTTCCACACGCCGAGGCCCAGTGCCCACAGCAGGATCATCCCGGCGAGCAGCAGCAGTATCTTGGTGTCGATCCCCAGCATCGTGTCGTACCCCCCGTTCGTGGACGTTGCGTCAGGCGATGTCGCCTATGCAGTACCCGTTGGCCCCGATGCCCAGTGTGAACACTTGGTTCTGTTCGAATCCCGACACGTTCGTCACGTCGGCGTACACCGTCTTGTAGTCCCCGTTGGTGAAGGCCACGTAGACGCTCGCCGGGTTGTAGGACGCCGACCCCGTGAGCCTGCCCGGGTTGTTCGCCAGCGGCGCGGGCGTGGGAACGCCTGTTCCCTGCGGATCCCACGTCGGGCGGGTGTCGCAGACGAGGGGGTAGTCGCCTTCGAGGTCGGCGGGGTCGACCGGCGCTCCCGTGAATCGCCCGAGGTATCGCTCGACGGTGTACGTCGCGTCGAGGTCGGTGAACACCGGTGCGGTGCCGGTCGGGTAGACGCTCGGGCAGGCATAACCGGAGGCGATCTCGCTGCGCTTGATCGACACCGTCGACACCGGGCCGGTCCACGTCACCGCGTACTGACCGTCGACGCCCGGCTGACCGGCCGCGTCGACGATCGAGGCGACGTCGGAGTATCGCACCGGAATGTCCGTCGGCGGCACGGTCCAACACGTCGGCGTCACAGCCGGCGGCCCTCCGGCTTCCAGGTCGGCCAGGAACGCCCCCAGTGCGGACGCGGCCTGCGGATTGCCCGGAACGTCGCCGACGGCGGGTCCTGGAGGCGGTTCGGGAGTGGTCGTCGTCGCTGACGTCGTCGGGGTCGTCGCTGTGGTCGTCTCTTCCGTCGTGGGTGCCGACGGTGGATCGGTGGGGATGCCCTGCTGGCCGTCACCCTCGCACGCGGTGAGTACCAGGACTGCCCCCAGCAGCCCTGCACCGGCACGAGCGATTCTGCTAAGCGAACTCATGTTCAGCTGACCTTCCCCGTTCACGGCTTCTCCCCAGAGCGTTCTTCTCGCGACCGCCCGATACGACTACGCTAGCCGACTGTGGAACCCGTCTACCGAACTGTCATCGGCATCGCCCGCGTCGTCTTCGCGTCCCAAGGCCTGAAGTTCGAGGTGGAGGGCGAGGAGAACATCCCTGCCAGTGGCGGTGCGGTCATCGCCGTCAACCACACCGGGTACCTGGACTTCACCTATGCCGGGCTGCCGCCTCGGCGGGTGAAGCGCTACATCCGCTTCATGGCCAAGAAGGAAGTGTTCGACAACAAGATTTCCGGTCCCATCATGCGGTCGCTGAAGCACATTCCCGTCGATCGTGGCGCGGGCGCGGAGTCCTACAAGGCCGCGGTCGCGGATCTACGCAAGGGCGAGCTGGTCGGGGTGTACCCGGAAGCGACCATCAGCCGCAGCTTCGAGATCAAGGAATTCAAGTCGGGTGCGGCACGCATGGCCATCGAGGCAGGTGTTCCCATCATCCCGACGGTCATCTGGGGTGCGCAGCGAGTCTGGACCAAGGGATTCCCCAAGAGGCTGGGCCGCACCAACACTCCCATCCGCATTGCCGTCGGCGCGCCGTTGGAGCCCGTCGGACCGGCGAACGAGCTGACCGAGAAGCTGCATTCCACGATGAAAGAGATGCTGCTGAAACTGCAGGACGGATACCCGCACGAGCAGGGTGCGTACTGGGTGCCGGCACGCCTCGGCGGCAGCGCTCCGACCCTCGAGGAAGCGGACAAGCTCGACGCCGCGGACGCGGCAGCGAGAAAGGCAAAAAGGGAGGGCTGACGCCATGTCGCGCGAACCGGTGTATGCCGCGTTGACCGGGTTGGTTCGTGCGATCACCGCCGTGCAAGGCCTACGCATCATCTATCGGGGAACCGAGAACATTCCGCGCCGCGGCGGCGTCGTACTCGCCGTGAACCACACCGGGTATCTCGACTTCATGCAGGTCGGACTCGTTGCGCGCCAGGGCAAGCGGCGGGTTCGCTACATGATGAAGAAAGAACTCGAGCGCAATCCCGTCGTCGGGTTCCTGATGCGACACTGCAAGGCCATCGGCGTGGACCGCGCAGCCGGAGCCGAGTCGTATGCCGCTGCTGTGCAAGCGCTTCGGGACGGTGAACTGGTCTGTGTGTATCCGGAGGCCACCATCAGCAGAAGCTTCGAGCTGAAGGCGTTCAAATCCGGTGCCGCACGGATGGCACTGGAAGCGGGCGTTCCGATCGTTCCGGTCGCCATCTGGGGGTCGCAGCGAATCATGACCAAGGACATGCCGAAAGCATTGGGTAGACACAACTTTCCCGTGCACATCGCCGTCGGACAAACAGTTCCGCCGCACGGAACCCCCGACGAACTCACCACAGCCCTACGTAGTGGATTGGAAAGCGCCCTCGGCGTGGCGCAGCAAGGTTACGAACACCCGGCAGGCGCCCGGTGGGTACCGGCACGACTGGGCGGCAGCGCACCCACCCTCGACGAAGCAGCAGTCATCGAAGCGGACGAGAAAGCGCGGAGGGCAAAGGGATAGTCGGCTGTCCCTCGACTGCTCAGCTGGTCGAGGCGTGCCAGACCAACGCGGCGGCGAGAGCGCCTAAGCCGTTGAGGGACCAGTGCAAAGCGATGGGGGCGATGAGGCTGCCGCTTCGGTTGCGAAGCCAGGTGAACACGAATCCCGCCGCGGCCGTCGCGATGACTGCGCCGACGATGCCCACGACCTGGCCGAACAGTCCGCCGCCCAGGAAGTTGCTGAATCCGGTGTTGTTGGCGGTGAGGCCGAGCGACGAAGCGATGTGCCAGAGGCCGAACAGCAGGGAGCCGGCCGCGAACACTCCGCGCGCCCCGTAGATCCGACCCAGGGTGCCGTGCAGGACGCCGCGGAACGCGAGTTCCTCCGGGATGACGGTCTGCAGCGGAATGACGATCATCGACGCGACCAGGGCCGCCGAGATGGTTGCGTATCGATCGGCCATGAAGAACGGCCGAGTGATCGGCAGCAGTGCGCCGATCGCGATGACCGCGAGGACCAGCCCCACGGCTGCGAGAGCATAGATCGAACCGGTCTTCCACTGCTTGGGTGACAAACCGAGCTCGGACCAGCCCAGACCCCGGCGTCGGGTCAAGGCGACGAGAACGACGGCAGCGATGGGGACCGTCGCGATGCTGGCCCACACCGTCGTGAAATGCGCGATGAGGTTCGTTGCGATCAACACGAGCACGACGACGGCCACGTCGAGGTAGGCGTGGAAGCCGCGCCAGCGAGCGGCCCGCGCAGCATCTTGCGTCATGAGCATCCCGCCGAGTGTACGGATCGATGCTGAGAAACTCAGCCGTTCTCGGGCTGGGACTGGGTCGTCGTGGTCGCGGGAGCGTTCGGCGTGGTCGTGGTGGGTTCGGTCGTCGTGACGGGTGGATCGGTGGTCGTCACCGGTGGGGCAGTCGTCGTCGGCACGACGGCGGCGGTGGTGGTGACGGGTGCCGGTGCGGGAGGTACGACGGCGGGAGCAGGCGATTCCGGGACCACCGTGGCGACCTCGGCGGTGGAGGTCGTCGGGGCCGCGGGCGACGGGGACGGCGGTTCGGTCGTCGTGGTGGGCATGGTCCTCGGGACGGGGCCGGGTGCGACGTCGACCTGCGCCGGCGCCGTCGGGCGGCTCGTGGGCTCTGCCACCAGGAATCCGATACCCGCGGCGATCAGCAGAGCAACGCCGGCGACTGCCGCCCACACGACCTTCCCGGAGGCCGGACCGTGCGTCGGGAAGCCGAGTCGGTCGGTCCGATCGAGAGTGGTGGTGTTCACGACGACCCCCATCTCGGAGTCGGTCAGAATTTTCTCCCGCAGCCCGAACGGCGCGGTTGCCAGCGGAAACAGCCGGAGAATCGCGGCAGCTCCGACGACACGCTCCTGCCCGGCTCCGGCCGAACGCTCGAGCTCCTCTCGCGCCCGGGAGATCAGCGTCGACGCCCGACGTGTTCCGATCCCCAGCACCGCGGCGACGTCGGCGTCGGCGAGTCCGTGACGAATACGCAGGTCGAGGACCTCACGGTGCTCGGCGCTCGAGGCAGTTGCCGCCGTCGCGACGAACTCCTGAACGGACCGTTCCTCGTCGCTGGCATCGGGAGCGATCGTCGATGTGAAGTCGCACCGGTCGCGGCGTGGGCGGGGCAGGCACTCGGCCCGAGCGATCGCGTACAGCCAGGCCCGGAATCGTTCCGGATCGCGAAGCACAGCACTCCGCCGTGCGGCGATGAGCATCGTGTCGTGGACGACGTCGGCAGCGGCGTCCTCGTCGGCCAGCATTGCCTTCGCGTAGCTGAACAGGTGGCCGGAATGCCTGTCGTACGCGTCGCCGAGGCCCGAAAGTTGGCCTGCGACCAGCGCGGCAACGATCCGGGCGTCGGGCGAATCCTCGGACACCCCGGGCATCGTCGGCTCCCTCCCTCGTCGGTTCGCAAGTCTAAGGGACCCAGCGGCGGGCACTGCCGGAGCCACCTCAGGCACAATGACCTCGATGCCTACCACCAGCCGCGCACCCCGCCTCGTCGCCAGTGATGTCGACGGAACGCTCCTCGACCACCGCGAGAAGGTCACCGAGCGCACCCGACGCGCTGTACTGGCGATGGTCGGCGACGGCACACCGTTCGTGCTGTCGACGGGTCGTCCGCCGCGCTGGATTTCCCCTGTCGTCGACCAGCTGGGCTTCGCGCCCATGTGCGTCTGCGCCAACGGCGCCGTCATCTACGACGCCGGCACCGACCGGATCCTCGACGCCGAGGTCCTGACCGGGGAGACGCTGCACTGGCTCGCAGACCTTGCATACAAGGCCCTGCCGGGTTGCGGGCTGGCCGCGGAACGCGTCGGCGAAACAGCGCACGACGCCGCCACACCGCAGTTCGTCAGCTCGCCCGGCTACGAACACGCATGGCTCAACCCCGACAACACCGAAGTGTCGTTGGCCGAGGTCATCGACGTCCCCGCCGTGAAATTGTTGATCCGGCTCTCCAGCGCGTCCAGCGGAGACATGGTGGCCGCCCTGGCACCCCTCGTCGACGGCCGGGCCGACATCACCTTCTCCACCGACAACGGACTGATCGAACTCTCCGCACCCGGCGTGACCAAAGCATCGGGCCTCGCCCTCGTCGCCGAACGCCTCAACGTCCAGGCCGCCGACATCGCCGCATTCGGCGACATGCCCAACGACGTCCCCATGCTGCACATGGCAGGCCTCGGCGTCGCAATGGGCAACGCACACCCCGCAGCAGTCGCCGCAGCCGACGAAATCACCACAACCAACGCCGACGACGGCGTGGCCAGAGTCCTCGAACGCTGGTGGTGAGCTCCGTCTCCGGACCGAACGTGACGTTCAGTCACTTCAAGTGACCGAACGGCACATTCGCTCACTCACCCGGTCCACTTTGGCGGCGCCGGTCGGTGCGACTGGGTGGGACGGAGTGCCCGATACTTTCGAAATCGGCGGACTTCCGCTGTTCGTCGAAGTATCGGGCAATCCATTGCATCGGGCGTGCACGAATGCGGGTTTCGCCCCCCTGACGGAAGCGAACGTGACGTTCGGTCACTCCAAGTGACCGAACGGTTCATTCGGTCGCCCTCGCCTCGACGGTTGGCTGGTGCGCGGACGGAGCGGAACGCGGCGCATCAGGTGGTCACAAGCCGAGGTCGGACAGGCTCGGATGCTCCGCCGGTCGCGGTGCATTCCGGTCCCAGAAGAACTTGCGCTCGCTTTCGTCGATCGGCACGTCGTTGATGCTTGCGTGGCGGTGCGTCATCAGGCCGTCCTTGTCGAAGAGCCAATTCTCGTTGCCGTAGGCTCGAAACCATTGACGCGAATCATCCTGATACTCATAGGCGAAGCGGACGGCAATACGGTCGTCACTGTGCGCCCAAAGTTCCTTGATGAGGCGGTACTCGTGCTCGTGGTTCCATTTACCGCTAAGGAATTCGACGATCTGCGCACGGCCGGTCACGAAAACGGACCGATTCCGCCAGACGCTGTCGATCGTGTAGGCCAGCGCAACCACCTCGGGATCACGGCTGTTCCAGGCATTTTCGGCCAGCCTGACTTTCTGTACCGCTGATTCGTCGGTGAACGGCGGAACCGGTGGCTTCGTGGTGGTTTCCACATTTGCAGTCATTGATCGTCCTTCGCTTCGAGGGTTGGTCGAGGTGCTCTGCCCATGTAGACAATGCTGTCTACATGGCAAGAACGTACGCCATGTAGACAGGCTTGTCCACATGCATGTGGCGCCGGTGGACAGATTTGTCTACTCTTGCGACGTGAGCATCTCCCAGACTCTTGATCCGCAGGTCGACGTGTCGGCCCTCCCCGCTCGGGAGCGGATACTGGCCACCGCGTATCGGCTGTTCTACCGCGAAGGAATTCGAGCAACCGGAGTGGACAAAGTGATCGCGGAGGCAGGCGTCACAAAGGTGACCTTCTATCGCCACTTCCCAAGCAAAGACACGCTGATCCTGGCGTTCCTGGACCTACGGCATCGGCGTTGGATGGAGTGGTTCGTCGACGCGTTGGACCGCTACGCTGCAGGCAACCGTCGCAGGCCCGTGGTGGTCTCGGCAGTCGAGGAGTGGCTGACCTCGGATACCTTCCGAGGATGCGCCTTCATCAACAGTGTCAACGAGATCGGGGCTGAACTGCCGGAGGTGTACGAGATCGCCACTCGCCACAAGGCCGATATGGTCGGGGCTATCAAAGCGACACTTCCGCCGGGCCCCAACCGAACCCGCGCGGCACAAGCGCTCGCAGTGGCGATCGATGGCGCTGTTGTACAAGCTCAGTGCCAGCTCGACGCCACATCGGCAGTCAAGGCTCTGACGACGATCGCGTCGACGCTGCTGCCGGAAGGCAGGTAGCTGAGCTCCGCCGGTGCATGCGCAGTGAGATGAATTGCCCGATACTTTCGAAATCGGCGGACTTTCGCTGATCGTCGAAGTATCGGGCAATCCATTGCATCGGGCGTGTACGAATGCGGGTTTCGCCCCCCGACGGGAGCGAACGTGGCGTTCGGTCACTCCAAGTGACCGAACGGTTCATTCGGTCATCGGTGGGGTCGGTCATCGGTGGGGTCGGTGGGGGAGGGAGCGGAGATGGGTCGAGCGGCGATTCGGTGGATTCGAATCGCCGCTCGACTGAGGGTGGTGATTTACGGTGCCGGTGCGGGCTCCGGGGCCGGGGCCGGCTCGATCGGGGCTGCGACGGGGTTCTGCATCTGCTGCTCGTAGGTGTCGTTGTAGGTCTTGATGACCGTGGTGACGATGCCGGTGAGCTCGTTGAAGATCAGTGAACCGTTTTCGAAGTCGGTGCGCAGACCCTCGGGGACGCGGTATTCGTCGGTGGTCGGCAAGCCGAGTTCGCCGTTCTCTCCGCCGAGTGCCATGAACTGTTCGAAGATTTTTCCGATCACGGCAACGGCTTGGCCGGCAAGGGAAGTGAAGATGGAGCCGTTGGCGAACTGTGCGGCTTCGCCTCCGCCCTTGACCTGGACGAGGCCGCTGACGGGGGTGCCGAGGGTACCGGTTTCGCCGCCGGATGCCAGCCACTTCTGGGCGATGGGGTTGGAACTGGCGAGGCGAACCAACTCGTCGACAAGTCCTGGAATGTTCTCTCCCAGAGTGCTGCTCGCGTCGGAGGTCGGCAGGGACGAATCCGTGGTGGTGTCGGATTCCGTGTCGGACGGTGCCGGAGCGGTGTCGACGCTTCCTCCGCCGCCGAGGTTCGCGGCGGCGATGTCGCGAATTTCGTCCATCTTGGCGTAGGCGCCGTCACCGGGACATGCGGTGTTACCGACGTCGCGGTGCGCGAAGATGACCGGCAGGTCGACGCTCTGGCCCTTGCCGACGAAGGTGAAGTTGGTGCCTTCGCTCGTCATCGTCGTCTCACCGTGTGGGTCGAGACCTGCTTTGCCCAAACGCCATCCGAGGAACTTGCCCACCGAGTCGAGGGTTTCGGTCGACGGTGCTTCGCTGGAGTAGTCGCCCATCATTGCGATGCCCATGGTGTTCTCGTTGAAGCCACCGGCGTGTGCGCCCTGGACGGGACGGTCGAGTCCGCCTGCGCGGCCTTCGAAGATCTGACCGTACTTGTCGACGAGCACGTTGTAGCCGATGTCGCACCAGCCGAGCGTCTGTGCGTGGTAGGCGTAGATCGCCCGCACGATCTCGGCCGATTCGTTCTTGGAGTACTCGTTGCTGCCGGCGGTGTGGTGCACCGTCGCACCGCCGAGGAAGTCGTCGTACGTCGGTGTGGCGCAACGGATCGACTCGTCGGCGCCCCACTGCGACCGCGAGATGACCTTCGGTCCTGCGTTGCCCGCGACCGGAGTCGCGATGTCGGCGAGCGCTGAATCGGCGGGGGAGCTGCCTGGCTGGATCAACACTGCGCTGATGTCGGCCAGTGCGTCCGCCACCGGGGTGTCCTGCTGACGCAGCGGCTTCGAAACCGATGCCGGGGTGTATCCCAGCTCCTGTTCCGGTGCTGGTGCCGCCGCGGGTGCGGGGGCAGGTGCAGCGTCGGGTGCCGGCGCAGCGGGAGTGGCAGGCGGTGTCAGAAGAAGCTGAACGGCTTTCGTGGCTCCGACGAAGATGGGCTCGGTGCCCTTCTTGTCCGGCTCGGCCGCGACGTCGCTGGCTGCGGTGTCGATCGGCTCGGTTGCGATCCACGGACCCCAGGACCCGTCGTCGAGCTGGCGACGAACCTGCGCGACGGCACCGTCCACGGCGGTCGACGTCAACGCGACCATGCTGAACGGATCGTCCTGACGCAGTTCCTTCACGACCGCTCCGAGCGGGGCGCCCGGGTCGTCGCCGGCCGGGAGTTCAGCAGGCGGGGCGATCGGGGCCGCGACGTCGTTGCGGCCCGGCACCGGCGCCTGGGCCGACGGGCTCGTCGGGGACGGCACGGTGATGCCGGGGATTTCGGGAATCTGGATCGGCGGGATGGTGATGTTGTCCGGAAGCGGCAGGTACTTCAGATCGGACAGGCGCAGGTCGGGCAACGGCAGACCCGTCAATTCCTGCAGAGGAACGACGATGTCCGGTGCCGCAGTCAGTGCTGTTTCGACGATCTTGGTCGGCACGGTCACAGGGGTGGTCTCGTTTGCCGATCGAACATCGGTGGACGCGGAGTCGCCGGAAATGCTGTAGACCGCCACGGGACTCGCGACGGCCAGCAAGGCGACAGCGCCGA
This sequence comes from Rhodococcus sp. RS1C4, assembly GCF_002258225.1. NCBI lineage: Bacteria > Bacillati > Actinomycetota > Actinomycetes > Mycobacteriales > Nocardiaceae > Rhodococcus > Rhodococcus sp. RS1C4. The sequence continues at coordinate 24,406 of NZ_NOXZ01000022.1, forward strand.
GAACGATCGACGGCTTCGTTCGACGGTGCAAGGCGGTACTCCCTGGTTGTTGGTGCGTGCCTGTCCGACACGATTCGAACAGGCTTGCGAATTGCTTCGAGATTGACTACTCTTCTGTCACAGGAGTCACATCAACCTCATCCGACACAAGGCTAAACCTTAGCTTGAGAGTTAGCCACCTCATGGATTGACCGGCCCACGGCGCGTCGGCATAGGTTTGTTCCGTGACTGTTCACTTCATCGGCGCAGGACCGGGCGCGGCAGATCTGCTGACGCTGCGAGCCGTCGAGCATCTACGCACCAGCCCGGTATGCGTTTATGCAGGTACCTACGTAGACGACGCGATTCTGGACCACTGCCCTCCGGGCGCGCGGAAAGTCGATACCGCGAAGCTCGACCTAGACCGGATCACCGCGGAACTCGTCGGTGCGCACGAGCGCGGCCAAGACGTCGCACGGCTGTGCTCGGGTGATCCATCTCTCTACTCGGCGCTCGCCGAGCAGTCCGCGCGTCTCGACGAAGCGGGTGTTCCGTGGGACGTCACGCCTGGCGTGCCCGCGTACGCGGCTGCTGCGGCCGAGTTGCGCGTCGAGCTCACGGTCCCGGAAGTAGCCCAGTCGGTGGTGTTGACGCGAGCTCATGCCCGTTCGACGGCGATGCCCGACGGCGAGAAGCTGGCCGCGTTCGCCGCGACCGGGTCGACGCTCGTGCTGCATCTGGGGATCACTCGCACGAGGCAGCTCGCCGACGAGTTGACGGGGTACTACGGTGCCGACTGCCCGGCCGTCGTCGTCTTCCACGCCAGCAAGCCGGACCAGCTGACGTTGACGGGCACCCTCGCGGACATCGCGGATCAGGTCGACGCCGCCGGATTGAGACAAGCAGCGGTGATTCTGGTCGGCCCCGCCCTCGGCCGCACGCCCGGACGGGAACGACCCGAGAGGCTTGCTGTGGAGTCTCATTTGTACGACGCGAATCGAGCCAGGACATGAAGGTCCATCTCGTCGGTGTCGGTGGCGGGCATCCGGATCAGGTGACGGTGCAGGCGATCGAGAAGCTCCAGCAGGTGGATGTCTTTCTCGTTGCCGACAAGGGCGACGGCGTCGGCGATCTGGCCGAGGCGCGGACGGAGATTCTGCGGCGCCATGTGACGGGGGACTACCGCGTCGTTCAGGTGCCGGACCCGGCGCGGGATCGGAAGCCGAGTGACTACGGCACGGCGGTGACCGACTGGCACGAGGCCCGGGCGCGTGCGTACCGGGAGGTCCTGGACGGCCTGCCGTCGGACACTGTCGTGGGTTTTCTGGTGTGGGGTGACCCGTCGCTCTACGACAGCACCATTCGTGTCGCCGAGCAGTTGGGCGTGGAGTTCGACGTCACGCCGGGTGTGAGCAGTGTGTCGATGCTGGCGGCGTCGCATCGGATCGTGCTGAACCGCATCGGTGGACCGATCGTGATCACCACGGGCCGGGCTTTGCAGAAGGACGTCGCGGCGGGTGCGGACAATCTCGTCGTGATGCTCGACGGCGGCTTGGCCTGCCGGGAGTTGGTCGGATCGCGGCCATGGGACATCTACTGGGGTGCCAACCTGGGAACGGAAGATGAAAAGTTGGTGGCGGGCGTTCTCGACGACGTCATCGACGAGATCGCGTCGATCCGGGCCGAGCTGAAGGCTAGACACGGCTGGGTGATGGATATCTACGTACTGCGTGCTCGGCGCTGACGAGTACCTGCGGAGCCTGCAGGAGCGACCAGGGGAGGCCGGGAGCGGAGCCTGCAGGAGTGACCATGGGAGGCCGGGAGCGGAGCCTGCAGGAGTGACCATGGGAAGTGAATGCTCCGCTGTCGGATACCCTGGTTGCCCGTGACTGCTGTAAGCCCTGAGCCCACCTCATCCGATGCATCCGTGACCGGCCGATTCGACCTGATCGTCGTCGGATCGGGGTTCTTCGGCCTGACCGTGGCGGAGCGTGCAGCGTCCCAGTTGGGCAAGCGCGTGCTCGTGTTGGATCGTCGCCACCACCTGGGCGGTAATGCCTATTCGGAGGCGGAGCCGGAGACGGGTATCGAGATCCACAAGTACGGTGCCCACTTGTTTCACACGTCGAACAAGCGTGTGTGGGAGTACGTGAACGAGTTCACGGAGTTCACGAGCTATCAGCACCGTGTGTTCGCGATGCACAAGGGCCAGTCGTACCAGTTCCCGATGGGGCTGGGCCTTATTTCTCAGTTCTTCGGCAAGTACTACTCGCCGGCGGAGGCTCGCGCTCTCATCGAGGAGCAGTCCAGCGAGTTCGACGCGAAGGATGCGCAGAACCTCGAGGAGAAGGCGATCTCGCTGATCGGTCGCCCGCTGTACGAGGCGTTCATCCGCGATTACACGGCCAAGCAGTGGCAGACCGATCCGAAGAATCTGCCGGCAGGCAACATCACGCGTTTGCCGGTGCGCTACAACTTCGACAATCGCTACTTCAACGACACCTACGAGGGTCTTCCCGTCGACGGTTACACCGCGTGGCTCGAGAACATGGCGGCCAGTGACCTCATCGAGGTTCGCTTGAACACCGATTGGTTCGATGTCCGCGAGGAACTGACGAAGGAAAGCCCGGACGCGCCGATCGTCTACACCGGCCCGCTGGATGCGTACTTCGACTACTCCGAAGGTGAACTCGGCTGGCGCACGCTCGATTTCGAGACCGAGGTGCTGCCGACGGGTGACTTCCAGGGAACGCCGGTGATGAACTACAACGACGGCGACGTCGGCTACACCCGTATCCACGAGTTCCGTCATTTCCACCCCGAGCGGGAGTACCCGGCCGACAAGACGGTCATCATGCGCGAGTTCTCTCGGTTCGCCGAGAGCGGCGACGAGCCGTACTACCCCATCAACACCCCCGACGACCGGCAGAAGCTCGAGGCGTACCGGAACCGCGCCAAGGCGGAAACCGCGTCGAACAAGGTGCTGTTCGGTGGCCGGCTCGGCACCTACCAGTACCTGGACATGCACATGGCCATCGCCAGTGCGCTGAACCTGTACGACAACACGCTCGCACCGCATTTCGAGACCGGTGCGTCGCTGGCGGGGGACAAATGACGGCCAAACATCTGCTCGACGACGGAATCGCCGACGTAGCACCTGTTCTCGGCAAATCACTGCTGCAGCGGATTCTGCTGCCGCGGTCCGGGGAGCCGCTCGACGTACGCACCCTGTACCTCGAAGAAGCCAAAACCAATGCCCGACGGGCACACTCGGTCTCGCGTACGTCCGTCGCCATCGGTGCGGAGTCCGAGGTGTCCTTCGCAACGTACTTCAACGCGTTCCCGGCGAGCTACTGGCGTCGCTACAGCATCCTGAAGTCCGTCGTGCTGCGTGTCGAGGTTTCCGGGCACTGCCGAGTCGACGTCTACCGGTCCAAAGCCGATGCGTCTCGCATTCACGTCGAAGGTCGCGAAGTGACCCCGAGTGATGCGGCGCAGGAATTCGAGATCGACCTCGGTCCGTTCGAGGACGGTGGCTGGATCTGGTTCGACATCACCTCCGACTCCGAGGTCGTTCTCGAGAGCGCCGGCTGGTACGCGCCGATCGACGCACCGGGTGAGGCGAGCGTCGCCGTCGGCATCCCGACGTTCAACCGTCCCACCGACGCCGTGAAAGCCCTTGTCGCGCTTGGCTCGGACCCGCTGGTTCTCGACGTCGTCGAGGCCGTCATCATGCCGGATCAGGGCACCCGCAAGGCCAAGGACGAGCCCGGGTTCGACGAGGCCGCAGCCGGTCTCGGCGGCAAGTTGGCGGTCCACGATCAAGCGAACCTCGGTGGCTCCGGCGGATACAGCCGCATCATGTACGAGGCGTTGAAGAACACGTCGGCGCAGCACATCCTGTTCATGGACGACGACATCGAGATCGAGCCGGACTCGATTCTGCGTGCGCTCGCGATGTCGCGGTTCGCCAAGGTCCCCACCCTGGTCGGCGGTCAGATGCTGAACCTGCAGGCGCGCAGTCACCTGCACGTCATGGGTGAAGTGATCAACCGCGGCAACTTCATGTGGACCGGCGCTCAGAACGTGGAGTACGACCACGATTTCTCCGAGGACCCGCTGCGCTCGTCGAAGCTGCTGCATCGCCGCATCGACGTCGACTACAACGGCTGGTGGATGTGCATGATCCCCCGCGTCGTCGCCGAGGAGATCGGCCAACCGCTGCCGCTGTTCATCAAGTGGGACGACGCCGAATACGGTTTGCGCGCACGGGAAGCCGGATATCCGACGGTCACCTTGCCGGGTGCCGCGATCTGGCACATGGCGTGGAGCGACAAGGACGACGCCATCGACTGGCAGGCGTACTTCCACCTCCGCAACCGCCTGGTGGTCGCCGCGCTGCACGCTCCGGGCAACGGACGCGGCATCGTGGTCGACACCGTCAAGGCGACCGTCAAGCACCTACTGTGCCTGGAGTACTCCACCGTCGCGATCCAGAACAAGGCGATCCGCGACTTCCTCGCCGGACCCGAGCACATCCTCGACATCCTCCCCACGTCGCTCGGCGAGGTGCACGCACTGCGCAAGACCTATCCCGACGCCGTCGTCGTCGGATCCTCGACGGAACTGCCGCACGCATCCGGTGAGGAAGTCGGAGCCGTCGGCGAGCCGAAGAACCCGCTCGCGAAGGTCAAGCGCCTCGCGTCGGGACTGCTGCACAATGTCCGGCCCGCACACGAGCGGCACCACGAGCGCCCGCAGCTCAATGTCCCGACACTCGACGCTCGCTGGTTCCTGCTGTCGCAGGTGGACGGCGTCACCGTCACCACCGCCGACGGGCGAGGGGTCGTCTACCGCCAGCGCGACCGAGACAAGGCAGCAGCGCTGCTGAAGGAAGCGATGTCGCTGCGAGCCGAGTTGTCGCGCCGGTTCCCCGAACTGAAGGGTCGCTACCGCGACGCCGTCCCTCACCTCACCAGTAAGGAAACCTGGGAACGTGTCTTTCGTTACGAGGCGTAAGAACCAGACCGAATCCGCCGCCGAGGTGCGCGTCCTGTCGGCGATCCAGTCGACGATCGGTGCACAGCCCGGCGTGGTGTCGGTCGCGAGGGGCATGTCCCACTTCGGCGAGCACGCACTCGGTTGGGTGGCTGTGGCAGGCATCGGCGCCGTCGCCGATCCCGGGCGGCGCAGGCAGTGGGCGGGAGTGGCCGTCGGAGCAGTCGGCGCGCACGCCGCGTCGATAGTCGTCAAGCGCATCATCAGGCGCCCTCGTCCCAACGATCCGTCGGTGAAGATCAACGTGTCGACACCGAGCAAGCTCAGCTTCCCGTCCTCGCACGCCACGTCGACCACAGCAGCCGCCGTGTTGCTCGGTCGGTTGACGGGGCTACCCTTGCCTGCGGTCCTGGTACCGCCGATGTTGCTGTCGCGGCTGGTGCTCGGCGTGCATTACCCCACAGATGTTCTTGCAGGATCTGCGCTCGGCGCTTTGTCTGCAGCCGCAGTGTGCAAGTTCGAAGGAGACAAATGAGCGAGGAAGCCACCGCCGTCGGAGCGCCACCGAAGAATCTGCTCGACGGTGTGATCAAGGCGCTTCGTCCACGTCAGTGGGTCAAGAACGTTCTCGTTCTCGCGGCGCCGCTCGCCGCTGGTTCGGTGACGCAGGCCGATGTGCTGGCGCCGGTCGCGCTGGCGTTCGTCGTGTTCTGCCTCGCGGCGTCGGGTGTCTACCTCGTCAACGACGCGATGGACGTCGAAGCCGACCGGGCCCACCCCACCAAGCGTTTCCGTCCGATCGCCGCGGGTGTCCTTCCGGTCAACCTCGCGTACGCGATGGCTGTGGTGTGCCTGGGCGGTGCGATCGGCCTGTCGTTCATCGCCAACTGGAAGCTCGCGCTGGTCATCGGCGTCTACATCGCGATCCAGCTGGCGTACTGCTTCGGCCTCAAGCATCAGGCCGTGCTGGACATCTGCATCGTGTCGTCGGGCTTCCTGCTGCGCGCGATCGCCGGTGGCGTCGCCGCGTCGATTCCGCTGTCGCAGTGGTTCCTGTTGATCATGGCGTTCGGTTCGCTGTTCATGGCCGCAGGCAAGCGCTACGCCGAGCTTCAGCTCGCGGAGAGCACCGGCGCGAAGATCCGCAAGTCTCTCGAGAACTACACCACCACCTACCTTCGCTTCGTCTGGACGCTCTCCGCCACGGCAGTCGTGATTTGCTATGGACTGTGGGCCTTCGAACAAGACGCCGAGACGAACACGAACTGGTTCGCCATCTCGATGATTCCGTTCACGATCGCGATCCTGCGCTACGCGGTGGATGTCGACGGTGGGCAGGCCGGTGAGCCCGAAGAGATCGCGCTCGGCGACAGGGTGCTGCAGGTGCTGGCTCTTGCGTGGATCGGAGTAGTCGGTGTCGCTGTATACGTCGCCGGCTGAGGTAGATCAGCAGGCTTCGCGCGGGGGCCTGACGAGCAAGGCGATCTTCGCCGTCGGCGTCATCGTGACGTCGGTGCTCTTTTTCATCGGGGCCTGGGAACGGCGCTGGATCGCCGACGACGGGCTGATCGTCCTCCGCACGGTGCGCAACCTGTTGGCGGGCAACGGGCCGGTGTTCAACGCAGGCGAACGCGTCGAGACGAACACGAGCACCATCTGGACCTACCTGGTGTACGCGGGCAGTTGGCTCAGCGAGGTGCGCCTCGAGTACGTGGTGCTCACGATCGCGCTCGTCCTGTCGACTGCAGCCGTCGCAGTGGCCATGATCGGAACGTTCACGCTGCATCGCGCCGGTCGCTGGACCGGCGGCATCACCGCGTTCCTTCCGGCCGGGGTGCTCGTCTACATCGCGGTTCCTCCGGCACGTGATTTCGCGACGTCCGGGCTCGAGACCTGCCTGGTGATCTTCTGGATCGCCGTGCTGTGGCTGCTGATGGTGCGCTGGGCGACTCGGGACACCAGCACCGTGGGCGTGCTGTTCCTGGCGTTCTGGGCCGGCCTCGGCCCGCTGGTGCGTCCGGAGCTGGTGATCCTGTCCGGTCTGTCGCTCGTCATGATCTTCCTGGCCCGGCAGAGCTGGCCGAGTCGCGTCCTCGTCTTCGCTGTCGCGGGTGCGACGCCGGTGCTGTACCAGATCTGGCGGATGGGCTACTACGGTCTGCCGTATCCCAACACCGCGGTGTCCAAGGATGCAGGCGGAGCCAAGTGGGCGCAGGGGTTCGACTACCTGTGGAACCTGCTCGGCCCGTACATGCTGTGGCTCCCACTGATCCTTCTCCTGCTCGCGGGTGTGGTGTCCTCGTCGCGCCCGACGGTTCCGCGCACCATCCGTGACGCGCAGGGTTGGCTCCGCAGCCCGACGGCCGTCGTCGTGTTCGTTCTGGTGGGTGGCGTGCTGTCGCTGGTCTACGCGGTGCGCGTCGGCGGCGACTTCATGCACGGACGGACCCTGTTGCCCGCCCTCTTCACCCTTCTGCTGCCGGTGGCGGTCGTACCGCTCCGAGTCCCGACGAGCATGTCCGACGTCCGTCAGGTGGTCGTCTTCGCCGTCGGAGGTCTCGTGTGGGTCACGACGGTCGTGTGGGCGTTCTTCGCGGCGAACACGACGGGTATGCCCGAGGGCTCGATCGTCGGAAGATCCGGCATCGTCGACGAGCGTGCGTTCTACGCGCTCAACACCGGTCATGCGCATCCGATCCTGGCGTCGGACTACCTGGACTACCCACGCATGCGCGCCATGGTCGAAGCCATCGACAACACCCCGGACGGCGGTCTGCTGCTGCCGAGCGCACAGTTCACCTACTGGGATGTCGTACCGCCACCGTTGCCGATTCCTCCCGGCGGCGCCGGCCACACGGTGTTCTTCCTCAACTTGGGCATGACCAGCATGAACGTCGGCCTCGACGTTCGGGTGATCGACCAGATGGGTCTGGCGTACCCGCTGGCGTCGCACACCGAAAGGTTGGAGAACGGCCGCATCGGTCACGACAAGAACCTGTACCCGGACTGGGTCGTCGCGGATCTCGGAATGGTCGGAGAGCACCCGTATCTGCCGTGGTACATGGACGAGGACTGGGTGACGCAGGCTCGCGTCGCGTTGTCCTGCGCGGACACGCAGGAGCTCATCGCGTCGTACCGGGCGCCGTTGACGAAGGAATTGTTCGTTCGCAACATCAAGCGGTCGCTGTTCTACGCCGGATATCGATTCGATCGCGTTCCGGAATACGAAATACAACGATGTGGTTTGGAGCCTCCGATTCTGGAAGGTCACAATTAGTCGATCGGGTCGCGTCGCAATCCGTTCGTCGCCAAGATGGGATATCTCATTTCGGTAACGGACAGCGCCTCACGGACGATGTATGCGAAAGATATGTGTGACTGCCCCTGGTCTGTCGGCCGGGTCAGCGCTCTCGATGAGCGTCGATGGAGGGGCATGACCGCCGAAACGGGTGTTACGTGCAGTGACTGCGCGGTTCACCGACACTGCTGAGAGGTCGAATGCATGCTGGGTAGAACGAAGAAGGGTGCCGGGGGGCGCCTCCGCCGGATAGCTACATCTCTGGTGATGGCTGTTGCACTGCCGCTCGGTCTGGCCGTGGTCGGAACAGGTGCGACCGCCAGCGCCGCGTTCGATCCCGGTGCCCAGGATTTCTGGACCGATTCGAGCATGGGCCCGATCAAGAGCAGGATCTGGCGTGCGGCCGACGGCAACACCGACCGCGTCGTCTACTTGCTGGACGGACTCCGCGCCACCAACGACATCTCCGGTTGGGAGCACGAGACCGACGCAGGTGCCTACCTTGCGTCGTGGAACATCAACGTCGTTCAGCCTGTCGGTGGACAGTCCAGCTTCTACTCGGACTGGTACGCGCCCTCGAACTTCAACGGTCAGAAGTCCACGTACAAGTGGGAGACCTTCCTGACGCAGAACCTGCGCAACAACCTGCGGGACCGTCTCGGGTTCAATCCCAACCGCAACGGCGTCGTCGGCATCTCCATGGGCGGAAGCGCGGCGTTGACGCTGGCGGCGTACCACCCGGATCAGTTCTCCTACGCGGGTTCGCTGTCCGGTTACCTGAACATCTCGGCACCCGGAATGCGCGAGGCCATGCGAGTGGCGCTGCTGGATTCCGGTCGCTACAACATCGACGCCATGTGGGGTCCTCCGTGGGATCCGGCGTGGCTGCGCAACGACCCGTTCGTCTTCGCTCCGCGTCTGCGTGACAACGGCACCCGAGTGTGGGTCTTCGCAGGTAGTGGTCTGCCCGGTGGTCTCGACCGCCCGCGCAGCTTCATCGACTACTACAACACCGGCAATGCAATGGGCCTCGAGGCGATCGCACTGGCGAACAGCCGCGCGTTCCAGATTCGCATGGCGAGCATCGGTGCGAACAATGTCACATATGCGTTCCCTGCCGTCGGCACCCACCAGTGGGGCTACTGGCAGGAGCAGGCGCACATCATGGCACCGGATCTCAGCGCGAACATCGGCTGATTCTGCCCGCTCGACACCCGCAGGCCACCTTGTTTTGTGAGAAATCACTGGTTTGACAGGGTGGCCTGCGGCGGTCGCGCGGGATAGTGTCACAGTCTGATATCGCCCTCGAAGCAAGCACGAGATGCAGATCACAGTTTTGCTTCGGGGCGAAGGAGTGGAATAACCTCCCTTCGGTGCGTATGTCCACTGGACGTGTGCGCTTCACAACTTCATACCCAGTACTACGGCCCGACGGGGCCGAAGACAGCCCTGTTGGAATGCCGGGGGCCGCAGATCGCGGAGACCGCAGCAGAACGAGAGAGAGCACGATCCATGCGATTTTCCGGCCCCTCGAACAAGCCGAGTGTGACCAAACGATGGCGGCAGCGACTGCTCGGACTCGGCGCAGCAGCGCTGGTCCTTCCTCTCGCAGCCGGTGTCGTCGGTGGAGCAGCAGCAGTTGCAGCGCCCACCGCGGTCGTGCACAAGGCTCCTGCCGGTGGACGTGAAGATCTCTGGGTACCGTCCGAAATGGGGCCGATCAAGGTCCAGGTCCAGTGGGCCGCTCGCGGTGGCAACGCCGCCCTCTACTTGCTCGACGGCCTCCGCGCCCGCGACGATCGCAACGCGTGGACCTTCGAGACCAACGCCCAGGACCAGTTCGCAGGCGACGACGTCACCCTCGTCATGCCGGTCGGTGGCCAGGCCAGCTTCTACAGCGACTGGTACGCGGCGTCGAACCTCAACGGCCAGGAAGTCACCTACAAGTGGGAGACGTTCCTGACGCAGGATCTGCCTGCCTTCCTCGAGGGCTACGGAGTCTCGCGCTCCAACAACGCCGTTCTGGGAATCTCCATGGGCGGCTCGGCTGCACTGACGCTGGCCGCGTACCACCGCGATCAGTTCAAGTTCGCCGGCTCGTTCTCCGGTTACCTCAACATCTCCGCTCCCGGCATGCGTGAAGCCATTCGTGTCGCGATGCTGAGCCAGTCCTGGTTCAACGTCGACTCCATGTGGGGACCTCCGTGGAGCCCGGCATGGCTGCGCAACGATCCGTTCGTGTTCGCTCCCGAGCTTCGTGGACTGTCGCTGTACGTCTCCGCCGCATCGGGTCTGCCCGGTGAGTTCGACAAGCCGCGCGCCCCGATCGACTTCTACAACACCGCGAACGGCATGGCACTGGAAGCTCTCGCACTGGCCAACAGCCGCGCATTCCAGGTCCGCCTGGCAACGCTCGGAATCCCGGCTACCTTCAGCTTCCCGGGCAACGGCATTCACAGCTGGCCCTACTGGTCCGCCGAGCTGTTCAAGGCTCGTGGCCAGATCCTCGAGGCTCTGAACGCCTGACCTGTGCTTCTCTCGCCGATGCCGTCCTGCCGTGCGCAGGGCGGCATCGGTGCGTTTCCGGCCTCGATCAGCAGTGTCGTCGGGATCTCGACGATTCCTGATTCACAATTGCACCATCAGTCACAGCGAGCCTCGGCCTGACCGACGCACTTCGCGTGTAGAAAGACTTGAGAACTACAAGTCTGCGACTCATGCGTTCGGTGCGGACTTGATCAGGTAAGAGAAAGAGAGTCACCACCATGCGTACTGGGTCCAACAGGTTCGGCCGGGGTCGAACGGCCGGAACGGCGGCCTGGCAAGCAAAATCCACGAAAGCAGGAGCTCGCCGGATGGCGACGGCTGCAGTCGTCGCTGCTGCGCTGATCTCCCCGTTCGGAGCCGCAGGCATCGCTCAGGCCGCGCCGACGGCCCTGACCGCGCCGTCGCAGACTCAGGCCCCGTCCGGTGCGAGCGTCACGGCCGTCGACTGGCTGTCCGACCGCCGCGTGGCCCTCTGGATCGACTCCCCGTCGATGGGAACGCCCATCCAGGTTCAGCTCCTGCTCGCTCGTGACTGGAACATCAACCCCCAGGCGACGTTCCCGTCGGTGTGGATGCTCGACGGTCTGCGTGCCACCGACATGGAGAACGGCTGGACCGCCGAGACCGACGCGGAGTCCTACTTCGCGGACAAGAACGTCAACGTCGTCCTGCCGGTCGGTGGGCAGTCGAGTTTCTACTCGGACTGGGTGGACCAGGACAACGGCAAGAACTACCAGTGGGAGACGTTCCTGACGAAGGAACTCCCGCCGATTCTCGAAAGCAGCTGGCGCACCAACCAGACCCGCGGCGTCGTGGGCCTGTCGATGGGCGGCACCGCTGCGATGTTCCTCGCTGCTCGTAACGAAGGCTTCTTCAAGTTCGCCGGGTCGCTCTCCGGAATGCTGACGACCACGACCCTCGGAATGCCGCAGGCAATCCAGTACGCGATGGCGGACGCCGGTGGTTTCGACTCCAAGGCGATGTGGGGCGCACCGTCGAACGACCTGTGGGCACAACATGATCCGTACCTTCTCGCGGAGAAGCTGAAGGGCGTGAGCCTGTACGTCTCGAGCGGCAACGGCGTTGCCGGACCGTACGATCCGCCGTCGGGCATCCCCGGCGTCAGCTCCAACTACGCCGGCATGGGCCTCGAGATCCTGTCCCGCCTGACGTCGCAGACGTTCGCGACCAAGCTCAACAAACTCGGCATCCCCGCTCAGGTGGTCTACCGCCCGTCGGGACTGCACACCTGGGAGTACTGGGAGTTCGAGCTCAAGCAACTGTGGCCGCAGCTCGCGAGCGCGCTCGACGTCGAGGCGGACAAGCCGTCGTGCAGCGTCGCCGGAGCAATCGGAAACGCCGCGGGAGCGAACTCCTGGCTGGGCGACTGCCTGACGGCGGAGTACAACGTCGCGGGTGGCCGTGCACAGGACTTCCGGTTCGGTCGCGTGTTCTTCAGCCAGGACACCGGCGCTCAGGTCGTTGCCGGAGCCATCGGCGGTAACTACCAGGGTTCGGGTGGGCCTGCGGGTCCCCTCGGCTTCCCGAAGACCGGTGAGTTCGGAACCCCCGACGGCCGCGGACGAGCCAATGCTTTCCAGAACGGCATGGTCTACTTCACGCCGCAGACCGGCGCGCACGCCGTACGAGGAGCCATCCTCGACGAATGGGCGCGCCAGGGCTACGAGGCCGGGCCGCTCGGCTACCCGGTGCTCGACGAGGTCGCCACACCGTCGAAGCCCGGCGCGGTCCAGGGATTCGAGATCGGTGCGATGTACTGGAACCCTGATCTCGGTACGCATTCCGTGCAGGGCATGATCCTCGGAAAGTACGGCCAGATCGGGTGGGAGAACGGGCCACTCGGCTTCCCGAAGACCAGCGAGCTCGGCCCGATCAGGGACGGCGGCAGGTTCAACGAGTTCGAGGGCGGCAACATCTACTGGAGCCCCCTGACCGGCGCCTGGGCGATCCGCAACGGCGAGATTTTCGACGCGTGGAAGAGCGTCGGCTACGAAGCCGGCCGGCTGGGCTACGTCACGAGCGATCAGTTCGAGATGGACGGCGGCGGAATCCAGCAGAACTTCCAGTTCGGCATCATCACCGTCAAGGACGGCAAGGTGACCATCGCGCCGTGACGTCGCGGCACGTCGGCTCCTGCAGGGTCCCTCAGAGTTCTCTCAGTGGCCGTCGGTAGCGTCTCGGTTTGTCGTCGTCCGTCCGGCCGCCCGGTCGTGAACCCATCGACCTCCGGGTCATGGTCCCAACGAAACGTCGAAGGACTCTCCATCATGCGCACTTCTCTTTCCCGGACACTGTCCCTGGCGGTACTGAGCGTCGCCGCGGGCGGCCTGCTCGTCGCCTGCGGTAGCGACGACTCCACCGCGACCGGGTCACCGTCCACGTCATCGACCACCACGGCGGCGGAGACGACCAGCGCGGAGGCAACCTCGTCGCAGGAGACGTCGAGTGCGGCTCCGACGACCAGCCCCGGCGATGCGGCGACCGCACCGCCGGAGCAGCCGCAGCCGGTGCCCGAGGGATTCCCCGGGCCGACGGAGGCACCCGTCGACGCGCGGGGCCAGGCGTTCCTCGACGAGCTCGAGAAGCAGGGCGTCACAGTTGCGGGCAACGGTGAGATCGCCATCTCGACGGCGTCGTACATCTGCTCCGCCCAGTCCCAGGGCGTGCCCGCCGACGAGATCGCGACGTTCGTGACCGCCAACGTCGGTGTGGAGGCGAGTGCCGCCGGCACCCAGATGTCCGCGGAGCAGGCAGGTGAGACCGCGCAGGTCTACATCGCGTCCGCTCAGAACACCATCTGCAAGGCCTGACGGACACGTCGATGGCCAATCGAACGAAGCGCAAGAGAAGGCTGCTGCCGAAGCTGCTCGCAGTGGTGGTCGTTCTCGGGCTGATCGTCGTAGCCCTGTGGTACCTGCTGGCCGGACGTCTCCCGAAGGAGATCCCGTCGCCTCTGCCGGGGCCAGGGCCCGATCAGCCGCAGTCGCAGCCCGCCGATTGCGCCGACGTCGCGGTCATCGCGATTCCGGGAACGTGGGAGTCGGCCGTCGGCGACGATCCGTACAACCCGACGGCCAACCCGGCGTCGCTGATGCTGAACGTGACCCGCCCGCTGCAGGAACAGTTCGATCCGTCGCGGGCGAGCGTGTACACGGTTCCGTACGTCGCTCAGTTCTCCAACCCGATCGCGTTCCCACCGGACGGGCAACAGTCCTACAACAACAGCAGGACCGAAGGCACCGCCGCGGCCAGAGCCGAACTGGCTCGCGTCAGCGATCGCTGCCCGTTGACGAGCTACGTTCTCGCCGGCTTCTCCCAGGGTGCGGTCATCGCCGGGGACATCGCCGCCGGCATCGGTGCGGGCAACGGCCCCGTCGCCGCGGACAAGGTCCTCGGTGTCACGTTGATCGCCGACGGTAGGCGCGACGGCACGTCGGGAACAGATATCGGACCGCCCGTCGACGGCGTCGGTGCCGAGGTCGCGCTCGGTGGTCTCGACCTTCCGGGAATCACGATGACGGGTGCGCGTCCGGACGGTTTCGGAGCGTTGAACGACCGCGTGAATCAGATCTGCGCGGCGGGCGACCTCATCTGTGCGGCACCCTCGGAAGGGTTGTCGCTGCGCAACATTCCGCAGAGCATCGGCATCCTCGCGGGTGCGGCAGGCAACCCGGTCCACGCGTCGTACAACTCGTTCGTCGTCGACGATGCAGGCACGACGTCGACGCAGTGGACGGCGGGCTGGGCGGCCGGGTTGATCTCGTCGGCGCCGGAGATTCCGCACTCCTGATGCACCCCGTGTAGTTCTCACAAGGTCGCCTCGGGGCACCTGAGGAATACGCACAAAGGTGGTCCCGGCGTACCCCGCGAAGTGTATTCCCATGTCGTGAGCAGATAGAGTGGCGCCTTGGACCAGCTGGCGATTGGCGCTGGGCACCGAAGATGACCGCACGAGGAGACCTATACATGTGTTCTGCCCAGGCCCCCGATCTGCCCGCAGAAGGGCACGTCACGGCACTGCGCAAGTTCCGATTCGCGGCAGGCGGAGAAGGCAACGCGGAGGAGGGCGGGGCGCGTAAGTTCGTCAAGCTGGCTCAGCAGGCGGAGGAGCTCGGGTACGACAGCTTCATGATCCCCGATCACCTGGGCAACCAGGTCGGGCCGATCGCTGCGCTGGGCGCCCTGGCCGTCGCGACCGACAAGATCAGGCTCGGTACGGCTGTCCTCGCCAACGGCTTCCGGCATCCGGCGATTCTCGCCAAGGACGCCGCCACCATCGACGTGCTGTCCGGCGGTCGCCTCGAGCTCGGTCTCGGCGCGGGCTGGATGCGCGACGAGTACGACAAGGCGGGCATCCAGTACGACAAGCCCGGTATCCGCATCGAGAAGCTGGAGGAGAGCCTCGAGATCCTCGACACCTTGCTTCGCGGCAAGGAGTGCAACTTCGAGGGCAAGCACTTCCAGATCTCCGGACTCAAGGGCAGCCCTCGTCCGCGGCAGGGACCTCGTCCTCCCATCTGTGTCGGTGGCGGCGGCCCTCGCATGCTCGCGCTCGCGGCCAAGTACGCGGACATCATCTCGGTGGTTCCGGCCAGCACGAAGGAAGGCAAGCTCAAGCTCTCCGGTATGACGCTCGAGCAAACCCTCGAACGCGTCGAGCTCATTCGCGCAGCAGCCGGGGATCGCTTCGACGAGATCGAACTGAACTGGGCCATCACGACCATCGTCGTCACCGACGATCGCGAGCAGATGGCGGAGATGGCGCTCGCCGCATTGGACAACGGATATCCGCCCAACGTCGACGTGGACGTGAAGCTGAGCGTCGAGGACATCCTGACGTCGCCGTACCTCGCATTCGGGACATACGAGGAGATCGCAGATCAAATCCGTAACGTTCGCGCGAAAACGACGATGTCCTATGTCGGGGTTTTCCCCACTCAGATGGAAGCGTTCGCTCCGGTCATCGACCTGTTGAAAGGCGAGTGACCGAAGGACGTGTCTTCCGGGCATGCGCCGCCGTTTCGGAGGAGCATGACGAAGACAGCAAGTATTTGCCGTGAGGCAAGCTACCAGCTAGTAATATTCACGCAGTTCGGGTGCGAGTCGTGAGTGAAAAGGAAGTCGGGGCGCGGGCCGAAAGAGCTCCGGGGCGCCAGCTTCGGGAAGCGCAATCGCAGCGGACACCGTCGGAGGAGAAACGAACACCATGAGCCACACATTCGATGACTACATCGATGAGAACGGCCACATCACCATCGCCGAAGGCAAGACGCTCGTCCGCCACGTCGAGGTGAACGTCGCCGAGAACGCCGACACTCTTGCCTATCGGTTCATGGATTACTCCCGCGAACGTGACGGTGAAGCACACGAGCTCACCTGGGTCGAGTTCGGCAAGCGTCTTCGCGCGGTGGCAGCACGGCTGCAGCAGGTCACCCAGCCCGGTGATCGCGTCGCAATTCTTGCTCCGCAGGGCCTCGACTACGTCGTCGCATTCTTCGGCGCCATCTACGCAGGCACCATCGCCGTGCCGCTGTTCGACCCCGACGAGCCCGGTCACACCGACCGTCTGCACGCGGTCCTCGGCGACTGCAGCCCTACCGCGATCCTGACGGCCACCAACTCCGCGGCCGGTGTCCGCGCCTTCTTCCGTGCACTCCCCGCCAAGGAGCGCCCCCGCGTCATCGCTGTCGACGCCATCCCGGACAGCGTCGGCGAGACCTGGGTCGAGCCCGCCGCCAAGCTCGACGACATCGCGTACCTGCAGTACACCTCCGGCTCCACCCGCGTCCCCGCAGGCGTGGAGATCACGCACCGCGCGGTCGGCGTCAATGCGCTGCAGATGGTCGACAGCATGGAGATCAACGAGGACTCGCGCGGCGTCACGTGGCTGCCGATGTTCCACGACATGGGCCTGCTGACGGTCATCCTGCCCGCGCTGGGCGGCAAGTACATCACCATCATGAGCCCCCGCGCGTTCGTGCAGCGGCCGTGGCGCTGGATCAAGGAACTCGCCGCGGTCTCCGACGGTGCAGGCACCTTCGCTGCCGCCCCGAACTTCGCGTTCGAGCACGCTGCGCAGCGCGGACTGCCGAAGAACGGCGAGAAGCTCGACCTCTCCAACGTCATCGGCCTCATCAACGGCAGCGAGCCGGTCACCACCACGTCGATGAAGAAGTTCAACGACGCGTTCGGCCCGTACGGCCTGCCGAAGTCGGCCATCAAGCCGTCCTACGGCATGGCCGAGGCGACGTTGTTCGTCTCCACCAGCAAGCATGCCGACGAGGCCAAGGTCGTCTACGTCGACCGCACCGAGCTCAACGCAGGCAACTTCGTCGTCGTCGACGCCGACGCCCCGGGCGCGATCCCGCAGGTCTCGACCGGCACCGTCGCTCGTAGTCAGTGGGCAGCGATCGTCGACTCGGACTCCGCGACCGAACAGGCCGACGACCACGTCGGCGAGATCTGGCTTCACGGCGAGAACATCGGTCAGGGCTACTGGGGTCGCGACACCGAGACCACGGAGACGTTCCACAACAAGCTCGTCAGCCGCATCGCGACCGGCTCGCACGCCGACGGTGCCCCGGACGGCGCCAACTGGATGCGCACCGGAGACTTCGGCGTCTACCACGACGGCGAGCTGTACATCACCGGCCGCGTCAAGGACCTCGTCATCGTCGACGGCCGCAATCATTACCCGCAGGACCTCGAGTTCTCGGCGCAGGAATCCAGCAAGGCACTGCGCCCCGGTTTCGTCGCCGCCTTCTCGGTCCCGCTCAACCAGCTCCCGGACATCGTCTTCGACTTCAGCGGCTCTGCGCTGACGAAGGATCCCGAGGACGGCGCCGAGCAACTCGTCATCGTCGCCGAGCGCGCCCCGGGCGCGGGCAAGGCAGATCCGCAGCCCATCGCCGACGAGGTCCGCGCCGCCATCTCGGCACGGCACGGCGTCACCGTCCGCGACGTCCTGCTCGTCCCGGCCGGATCCATCCCCCGCACCTCCAGCGGCAAGATCGCCCGCCGCGCCTGCAAGGCCGCCTACATCGAGGGCACCCTGCGCGGCGGCTACCAGCAGCAGGCCTTCCCCGACGCGGAACTGCCGGACTGACGTCTTCGGATCGGGTCCCGTTTCCTTCTACACGTAACTTGGTGAGTGATGGCTGAACAAGAAACCGACAAGATCCAGCGTGCGGAGGGCGACGGCGACTTGACTGTCGCTCAGCTTCGCGAGTGGCTACGGAACTGGGTCGCCGAGGCAACCAACCAGTCACCGGACCAGATCTCCGACGACCGGCCGATGGAAGAGTTCGGCCTGTCCTCGCGTGACGCGGTCGCACTGAGCGGTGAGATCGAGGAGCTCGTCGGAGTCACGCTGACCGCGACGGTGGTCTACCAGCACCCGACGATCGCGTCGCTCGCGAAAATCATCATCGAGGGCGAACCCGAGGTACCCGCGGGCGATGTCGACGACTCCTTCTACACCCGTGGCATCGTCGCCGGAGACTCGCACGACATCGCCATCGTCGGCGTCTCCACCCGTTTCCCCGGAGCAGGCACCACCCCCGAGGAGATGTGGGCCCTGCTCAGCGAGGGCCGCGACGGCATCACCGATCTGCCCGACGGCCGCTGGGAGGAGTTCACCTCCGACCCGGCCATCAAGGCAGCCGTCGACGCCACCGTCACCAAGGGCGGCTACCTGGACGACGTCAAGACGTTCGACGCCGAGTTCTTCGCGATGTCGCCCAACGAAGTCGTCAACGTCGACCCGCAGCAGCGGCTGGCTCTGGAGCTCACCTGGGAGGCGCTCGAGCACGCGCGCATCCCCGCCAGCTCGGTCAAGGGCTCGCAGGTCGGTGTCTTCATCGGCAGCTCGTCCAACGACTATCAGCTCCTCGCCGTCAGCGACCCGAAGGCGCACCCGTACGCCCTGACCGGAACGTCGACGGCCATCGTCGCCAACCGCGTCTCGTACTTCTACGACTTCCGTGGCCCGTCCATCGCAGTCGACACCGCGTGCTCGTCCTCGCTCGTCGCCGTCCACCAGGCCGTGCGCAGCCTGCGTACCGGTGAGTCGGACCTCGCCGTCGCCGGTGGCGTCAACATGTTGCTCGCACCGCCCATCACCGTCGGCTTCGGTCAGACCGGTGTGCTCGCGCCCGACGGCAAGATCAAGGCGTTCTCCTCCGACGCCAACGGCATGATTCGCTCCGAGGGTGGTGGCCTCGTCGTACTCAAGCGGCTCGAGGACGCCAAGCGCGACGGCGACAACATTCTCGCAGTGGTCGCAGGCTCGGCCGTCAATCAGGACGGACGCTCCAACGGGCTGCTCGCACCGAGCCCGGATGCTCAGGCCGACGCGCTGCGCTTCGCCTATCGCGATGCAGGTATCGCACCGTCCGGCGTCGACTACATCGAGGCGCACGGCACGGGAACCATCCTCGGTGACCCCATCGAGGCCGACGCTCTCGGACGTGTCGTCGGACGTGGCCGCGACGCAGACAAGCCGGCACTGCTCGGATCGGCCAAGACCAACTTCGGTCACCTCGAATCTGCCGCCGGTGCAGCAGGTTTGATCAAGGTCGTGCTGGCCATGCAGCAAAATCGTCTGCCTGCCTCGCTCAACTACGCGGGACCGAACCCGTACATCGACTTCGACAAGGCACACCTGAAGGTCATTCCCGAGGGTTCCGAATGGCCGCGCTACACCGGCAAGGCCGTCGCGGGTATCTCCGGCTTCGGCTTCGGCGGCACCAACGCCCACGTCGTGGTGAAGGAGTATGTCGCCGACGAAGTTTCGGAGGGTTTCGATCCGGAGGCGGTTGATCCGGAAGCTGTCCTGGTAGAGGGTGTTTCGCCGGTCTCGGAGATCGAGACCACCGATCCCGTCGCCGAGGCCGAAGAAATTCTGGAGCAGTCCGTTTCGGTCGACGAGACGGTCGTTCTCGCGGTGTCCGCTGCTCTGCCATCGCGCCGTAAGCGCGCCGCATCGGATCTCGCGGACTGGCTCGAGACCGAAGAAGGCAGCACGACGCCTCTTGCCGACGTCGGCCGTGCGTTGGCCAAGCGCAACCACGGACGTTCGCGCGCAGTGGTTCTCGCGAAGACCCGAGCGCAAGCGATCACGGGGCTTCGTGCCATCGCGGCCGGTAAGCCCGGGCAGGGTGTCTTTTCCGCTGATTCGCCGGCCTCCAACGGTGCTGTGTGGGTGTTCTCCGGCTTCGGCTCGCAGCATCGCAAGATGGCATCGACGCTGTACCGCACCAACCCGATCTTCGCGGCGGCACTCGACGAGGTCGACGAACTGCTGATCGACGAGGCCGGCTACTCCATCAAGGAGATCATCCTCGACGATTCGCAGACGTACGAGTTCGAGAACTCGCAGGTCGGTATCTTCGTCATCCAGATCGCCTTGGCTGCAACGCTTCGTGCGCACGGCGCCGAGCCCGCCGCCGTCATCGGGCACTCGATGGGTGAGGTCGCCGCGGCGTACGTTGCAGGCGGGCTCAACCTCGAAGACGCAGTGCGCATCATCTATGCCCGCTCGCGACTGTTGGCCGAAGGCCAGGACGGTCTGGGAGCCGCGTCGCAGGGCGCAATGGCGTTGGTGGAGTACACAGCAGACGAGGTCACCGCGCTGACCGATCAGTTCCCGGACGTGGAGCCCTGCGTGTACGCCGCGCCGACGCACACCACCGTCGGTGGGCCTCGTGCGCAGGTGGAAGAACTTGTCACCGTCGCCGAAGCAGCCGGAAAGATGGCTCGCCTTCTCGACGTCAAGGGCGCGGGCCACACGTCCGCCGTCGATCCGCTGCTCGGCGAACTCGCCGCCGAACTTGCAGGCATCGAGCCCAGCACGCTGACGGCCGGGGTCTACTCGTCCGTCGATCTCGAGGCGCACTACCGCGTCGGACACGAGGCCATCCACGGCGTCGACTACTGGGTCAAGGGCATGCGGCACCCGGTGAACTTCACCCAGGCCGTCAATGTTGCTGTCGGAGACGGACACACGACGTTCGTCGAACTGGCTCCCAATCCTGTCGCGCTGATGTCGGTGGCGGCAACGGCATGGGCTGCCGGTGTCGCGGACTCGACGCTGATTCCCACCCTGAAGCGCAAGGAAGACGAGTCCGAGACGTTCCTCGCTGCCCTGGCGCAGCTGTACGTCCACGGCCATGCCCTGGATCTGCCGACTCTCTTCGCCGAAGGGGGCTACGCTCCCATCCCGCGTACGGCCTACCTCCGCAAGGAGTTCTGGCTGAACACTCGCGTCAATTCCAGTGGTAGCGGCCGTATTCCGGGATCGCACGTCGCCCTCCCGGACGGCAGGCACGTCTGGGAGGTCGAGGCGCCGAGCGTCGAGTCTCTGGGAACTCTGGTCGAAGCCGCGGCAGCGCAGGTCTTCTCGGGCGTTGCGCTCGGTGCATCGGTGTCGCACGCCGCCATCCCGACCGCAGGAACCTTGGTGACCACGCTGACCCCGCACCTCGGGGGAGCGTCCGTCCAGGTGCACGCGCACGCGGGCTCGTCGTTCACGTTGCTGCACGACGCCGTCGTGACGTCTGGCGAGGCGCTGCCGGAACCTGTTGTCGCCGAGCCTTCCACGGGTGTCGTGGACCGTGGCCGGCCCGGAGTGGAGGAGTTGCCGGAGGTTGTCGAGGATTTCGGTGATCGTTGGGATCCAAACGGCAACCAGAAGCTCGAAGACCGCCTGGCCATCATCGTCGCCGAGTCCATGGGGTACGCACCCGAGGACCTGCCTCCCGAGATCCCGCTCATCGAGCTCGGTCTCGATTCCCTGAGCGCCGTCCGCATCAAGAACCGCGTGGAGTACGAGTTCGACATCCCCACTGTTCAATTGCAGGCCGTCAGGGACGCAAACCTCCTCGAGGTGGAGAAGTACCTGCGGTACGCGATCGAGAACCGTGAGGAAGTTCAGGCTCTCGCAGACAAGCAGGCGGCCGAGAAGGAAGCGGAAAAGGAAGCCGAAAAGGCTGCCGAGGCCGGAGCGGGGGCACGGGACGCCGCAGTCGACACCGCGGTCGCGTCGGACGAGGTTGCGACGCCGAGTGCGGAGTACCAGCCGGCGCCGTCCGCGCAGACCGATCTCGGTGGCAAGGAAGCTTTCGCGGAAGCAGCGGGATCCGATGTTCCGCCACGTGACAACGCCGAGCGCATGACGTTCGCGACGTGGGCCGTGGTGACGAAGGAATCCGCCAAGGGCATCTTCAACACGCTCCCGATTCTCGACGACGAGACCGCGGAGAAGTTGGCTGCGCGCCTCACCGAGCGGGCCGGCGGCGAGATCACCTTCGACGACGTGCTGGATTCGGAGACGATCGAGCAGCTCGCGGACAAGGTGCGTCCGCACCTCGAGGGCGGAGAGATCGACGGTCTCGTCCGCAATCTGCGTCCGCGTCCGGAAGGATCCACCGCGACACCGGTGTTCGCGTTCCACTCGGCCGGCAGCTCGACGGTCGCGTACGAACCACTGCTGCGCAAGCTCCCTGCGGGTACTCCGATGTACGGGTTGGAGCGCGTCGAGGGGCCGATTTCGGTCCGTGCGGCGGAGTACGTTCCGCTGATCAAGGCGATCCAGCCGGAGGGCCCGTACGTTTTCGTCGGATGGTCCCTCGGCGGCATCCTGGCCTACGAGGTCGCCCGTCAGATGGAGGAAGAGGGCATCGAGGTCGCGTACGTCGGACTCCTCGACACCGTCATGCCGGGTGCGAAGATTCCCGACACCAAGGACGAGGTTCGTCGTCGGTGGGAGCGGTACGCGAAGTTCGCGAAGAAGACGTACGACGTCGACTACCCGATTCCGTACGACAAGCTCGTCGAAGCCGACGACGAAGGCCAGATCCGGATCATCACCGATCTGGTCAAGCTCAGCGGCGCCAAGATCCCGGGCGGAATCATCGAGCACCAACGCACGTCGTGGCTGGACAACCGCGCGATCGAAACAGCGGAGCTCAAGCCGTACGGCGGCCCGGTGACGCTGTACATGGCGGACAAGTACCACGACGACGCCATCGCGCTCGAGCCTGCCTACGCCACTCGTGAGGATCACGGCGGCTGGGGACCGGTCGTGAAGGATCTCGAGATCGTGCAAATCGGAGGCGACCATCTCGCCGTCGTCGATGAGCCGTACATTGGACGAATTGCGGCACACATGACGAAGAAGCTCGATGAGATCGAGTCGCTGAGAACCGGAGACTAAATCTTGACTGGTACTACCGCCGAAAAGTTGGCCGACCTGCGGGCCAACCTCGAACTTGCCAAGGAACCGGCAGGTGAGATCGGTATCGCCAAGCGCGCGAAGAAGGGCATCCCCAGTGCCCGGCAACGCATCGACATGCTGCTCGATCCCGGCAGCTTCGTCGAGATCGGCGCCTTGGTGAAAGCGCCCAACGACCCGTCGGCTCTCTACAGCGACGGTGTCGTCACCGGTCACGGAACAGTCGACGGTCGCCCCGTCGCCGTCTTCTCGCACGACCAGACGGTGTTCGGCGGAACTGTCGGCGAGATGTTCGGCCGCAAGGTCGCCGGCGTGATGGACTTCGCCATCAGGGTCGGATGCCCGGTCATCGGCATCAACGACTCCGGTGGCGCTCGCGTGCAGGACGCCGTGACGTCCCTGGCCTGGTACGCCGAACTGGGGCGTCGCCACGAGCCGCTGTCCGGAATGTGCCCGCAGATCTCGGTCATCCTCGGCAAGTGCGCAGGCGGTGCCGTCTACGCGCCCATCAACACCGACGTCGTGGTCGCCACCGAAGAGGCGTACATGTTCGTCACCGGACCGGACATCATCAAGTCCGTGACCGGCGAGGACGTCAGCCTCGACGACCTCGGAAGTGCACGCAAGCAGGCGCAGTACGGCAACGTGCACCACGTCGCGCCCGACGAGAAGGCCGCGTTCGACTGGGTTCGCAACTACCTCAGCTACATGCCGTCGAGCTGCCAGGAAGACCCACCCGTCGTCAACCCGGGTCTCGAACCCGAGGTGACGGACTCCGACCTGTCGCTCGACAAGATCATGCCCGACGCCGACAACGCCGGTTACGACATGCACGACATCATCCTTCGGCTGTTCGACGACGGTGAATTCCTGGAGATGTCGTCGGAGATCGCACCCAACGTCATCACCGGTCTGACCCGTGTCGACGGCCGGTCCGTCGGTGTCGTCGCCAACCAGCCGATGTACCTCTCCGGTGCACTCGACGCCGACAGTGCCGACAAGGCAGCACGTTTCGTGCGCATCTGCGACGCCTACAACATTCCGCTGGTCTTCCTCGTCGACACACCCGGCTTCCTCCCCGGCGTCGACCAGGAGAAGGTCGGCGTCATCAAACGCGGTGGCCGATTCCTGTTCTCCTACATCGAAGCATCGGTACCCAAGGTCACCGTCGTCGTCCGCAAGGCCTACGGCGGCGGTTACGCCGTCATGGGTTGCAAGCAGCTCGGTGCCGACATCAACTTCGCTTGGCCCACAGCGCGCATCGCCGTCATGGGTGCCGAAGGTGCCGTCAACATCATCGGCCGCAAGCAGATGGCCGCCGCGGGAGAGAACGCTCCCGCCGTGCGTCAGCAGCTCATCAACTTCTACAACGAGCACGTGGCCACTCCCTGGGTCGCCGCGGAGCGTGGCTACATCGACGCCGTCATCGAGCCCTCGAGCACCCGCCTCGAGCTCCGCAAGGCGCTGAAATTGCTGAAGGACAAGGAAGTCTTCAAGAACCCACGGAAGCACCACCTGTTCCCGATCTGACTGTTGCTGGGTGGCTGCCCCCTACCGCATGCTGAGCAAGGACCGCCGTCGCTCCCTCGGTCCACGTTTCCAGTACCCGATGTGTCGGTGAAGAGTTCGAGGTGGTCTGGCATGCTGTCCAAATGACTGCGGGGCGTGAAACGACGGCATTGGTGAAGGTGGTCTTCGAGCTGCCCAGGACCGAGGACAACTGGCCACCTGTGGGTTCCGAGCGTATGTGGGCGATACCCCGTGGTGACGATCTCGTCGAGCTCAACAACACGCCGTTCTTCGTTCGGGGCGCTGCCGAAGGCGACATCGTCCGTGTCGAGGAGAACGCGGACGGCGAACTCGTCGTCCAGGACACCGTCGAACCGTCGGACAACTGCACGGTCAGAGTCATCCCGTTGCGGGACGGCGGGGAGACCCTTCAGTCGGTGATGGACGTGTTCGGGGAATTGGGTGCCGAAGGCGAAGGCGCCGAACAGTTCAACTTGCTCGCTTTGAATCTTCCGTCGTCGGTCGACCATGGTGCCATCAAGCAACTGCTGATGGCAGGCGCGGCCGACGGCCGATGGGAGTGGGAAGGTGGCGCGCTCACCCAGGAATTTCGCGACGCCTGATCGCGTGCCTGGGCCCGTCACGTGATCAGGAACGACCATCCCGACGGTCGAGGATTCGGCTCGAGCCGACAATTGCCACCGCAGAGAGAAATATGGTCGCGCCGACGACGGACAGGGTGGATCCCGCGGTGAGCGAGCCACCGTCTCCGAAGGTGCCGGTGGCGAGTTGTGTTGCGCGCGAGACCAAGGCATGCGGCAGTACGACGATGGCGGCACCGACGTCGGCGGTGAGCAGGAATGCCGAGACGCCTGCGCCGACGAGCGCAAGGGCAATCGGTACGGCGAAGGATCCGACGAGCATCGACAGTGCGGACTGCACTGCGGCCAGTGGAACCGCCGCGAAGATGGTCAACCCGGCGGCGATCCACAACGGCGCGGGCAGTGGTCCGTCCAGTCCGAACACCAGTTTGCCGACGACGAGGACTGTCGCGACCATCGACACCTGCATGGCAGCGGTGAGGAGTGCCACGACCGAGGTCTTGGCGACGACGATTCGTAGCGAGGGGGCCCGGCCGCTCATCAGGAAATTCCAGTTCCCTCTGTCGTGCTCGGGTTTCCAGATCAGCGATGCCAGGAGGGCGACTCCCAGTGCGAGCGGGAAGAGGCCGTGGAACACCACCGTTCGCAACCAGAGTGTGTGCCAACCGTTCTGAAGTTGTTCTCCGGACAGAACTGTATTGAATGTTCCGACTCCGACTATCAGGATGGGCAGCAGGATCACGACGGTCAGGCTCTGGGATCGTTTGAGTTTGATCAGTTCGGCGGCAACGGTGTTCATGCCAGAAACTCCTGTCGATCGAGCCGAGCCGTGACGAACAGAAACAGTGCGACGCCGACGACGGCGAGCCCGGCCACACTGGTGTAGGACGGGGACAGTGTCATGACGTGGTCGCCTCGGTAGTCCGCGGCGGACGCGAGTGCGTAGTACCCCCACGGGGTGAGATGTGCCAGCCACGAGGGAAATCCGGATGCGCAGATCGCGACGACGGTGCCCAGGACGCCGATTCCCAGCGAGATCAGCTGGTTGACCGCGAGTGTCGAAACCGTCAGGTGCAGCGTCAGGACCGCGAGATTGACGACGACCATCGCGCCTGCGTAACCGAGCCATGTCCACAGCGGCTTCGTTCCGCCGAGTAGCGCCCCGAGGGAGACGGCCGCGACGGTCGCTGTGGTGACGACGAGTCCAGCGGATACCACCTTGGCACGTAGGAGTTCACCGAGGGCCACTCCGGTGGCGCGACTGAGAAGCCATCCGTTGCCGTGGTGTTCGATGTCGATGGTTCGGCTTGCGACTACGGCGATCATGAGCGGCGAGACGAGGGGAAACGCGAGGGACAGTCCGGCGAGGGACAGTACCGAGGCGTGCTGTGCGGCATCCCCTGTCATCGTTCCGACGACGGTCAGCGCGACGATGCCGGCGGTCATCGACGCAGCAAGGGCCACGAGGTGCAGATGCCGCAGTTTGGCGAACTCGTTGCGCAGTATGTTCACAGTCTTCCGCCGCTCGTGAGGTTCATGAAGACGTCGTCGAGTGACTGCTCGTCTCGCCGGACTCCGTAGACCCCGGCTCCGGATGCGACGAGTTCGCCGACGACGTGGGCGGTGTGAAGGTCGTCGACGGATGGGATACGCAGCGTCTCTCGATCCCGAAGCTGTTGTTCAGCAGTGGAATTGGGGTTGTCTGAACCGAGGATGTCGATGACGACGTCGGGAGTGGAGGCGGCAAGAAGTTGGTCGCGGCTGCCTTGGAAGATCAGTCGCCCCTCGCTGAGAATTCCAAGTACGTTCGCCGTCTTGTCGATCTCGCCGAGGAGGTGCGACGACACCATGACGGTCACTCCGTGCTCGGCGAGATGCTTCAGCAGGGCTCGAATTTCCTCGATTCCCGCGGGATCCAGTCCGTTGGTGGGCTCGTCGAGCACGAGAAGTCGGGGTTCGCGGGCCAGTGCCATGGCGATTCCGAGTCTCTGCTTCATTCCGAGTGAGTAGTTCTTCACCTTCTTGTTCAGTTGGTCCTGCAGTCGAACGGTGGCGACGGCGCGAGTGATCTGGTCGTCGGTCGAGCCCAGGTATCGTTGCACGATCTTCATGTTCTCTGCGCCCGTGAGGTGACCGTAGCCGGGTGGTGATTCGATCAACGAACCTATCTCGGTGAGCAATTCGCGTCGGGTGTCAGAGTTCATCGGTCGACCGAACACTTCCACTTCACCGGAAGTCGGCCGGATCAGAGACAGCAGCAGTTTCATCGTCGTCGACTTGCCCGATCCGTTGGGACCGAGGAAACCGTAGACGCAGCCCTCGGGAATGGCGAGGTTCACGTCGTCGACGACGGTGTGGTTGTCGTATCGCTTGACGAGGCTGTGAGTTCTGACGATGTCCATGCCTCGACCCTGCCGCGGATCGAGGATGGAATCATCCGTCCAGAGGATCAATCACGAGTACTACCGCGGTATGACCCGGTGAAGGGCAACGAGCTCTACCGATCGAACACCCTCAAGTTCCCTGGCGTCCAGAAGCCGGACCTGGTGACTTCGTTGGTGTCGAGTGTTGCCGGTACGGCGCCGGGGTAGTACTGCTCGTACCGTTCGAGCGAGCCCCAGTCGCGAGCCCAGTCGCGGTCGAGGTACGTCGGGACGGTGACGGGACGGGCGAGGAGTTCGCTCCAGCCGAGGGGGCCGCCGTTGTCGCCGGACTGCCAGGTGTCGGTGGAGCTGACGGCCAGTGGGCGGTCCGGGAGGATGCGGTATCCGGGTACTTCGGCGACGCCGTATTCGTGGTCGAACGGGCGCTGGCAGGGGAACTGCAGTCCTACGGCCCAGTCGAGCAGTACGGGCTGTTCGCTACCGATGAGGTCGTTCAGCTTCTCCAGCTGAGGTACTCGCGGTGGCGTGAATGCGAACCACTGGTCGCCGGTGAGGTTGGGGTCGTTGGCGACGATGCGCACGGCGTCGGCGTCGGCGGGCAGGTCCGCGATGGGGATGCGGAGGTTGCGCCACGACGGTGCGGGTCCGATGTCGCGGGGCAGGTAGGTGCCCTTGACGTCGACGGTTCCGTTGGGCTGACGCGTGCCGTACTCGACGAGGAGCGACTGGCCGTATGTCATGGCGCCCGTGTCGTCGTAGGACAGGATGCGGCCTGCGGCGGACACGACGATCAGCGGTGCGCTGTCGGAGCGCTCGGGCAGTGAGTACCAGCTCGAGGTCGCCGACGCCGGTTCCTGGATGCCTGGCTGGTAGGAGCCGAGGACGGGGGTGGTGGCCGGGTCCAGTCCGAAGGGCAGGGCTGCGGTGGAGCCGTTGACGCCGAGGGCGCCGATGCCGCCGCCGGTGCCCGAGCTCTGGCCTTCTTCGAATGCGGGTCCGACGCTCTGCTGGTCGGTGTTGCCCTGTCCGGGTTTCACCTCGACGGCGTCGGCGCTGAGGTCGGTGGGAATTCCGTTGGGGGTGAAGCCCGACGGGGTTTCGCCTCCGAGTGGGCCGGTCTGTGGGTCGAAGGCCGACGGGATGGGGTTCAGGATGCCGGCGTTGGGGTTCGATTCCACCAGCACGTCGTTCGCGAGGCCGCACGAGTTGCCGGTGAGGGCCTGGACGTTCGAGCGTGCGAGCGAGTAGGCGGGGTACTGGGACACTGCTCCCTTGACGAGGGAGAGGACTTCGAACAGCACCATGAGCCCGGCGATCACCGTCAGCGGTGCGGCGGCGAATTTCTTGATGCGCCTGCCTCGTTCGCTACCGGCACGGGGTTGTGGCGGTGCGTAACCCTCACGGAGGTACTGCCATCCCGCCAACGCGAGTGCGGCGGCGAAAAGCACGAGGAACAGGGTGTTGGATTCGTTTCCGCCGAGCGAGACGGTCTTGTCGAACCACGGCACGCCGTAGCTCGACACGTACCAGTACCCGTTGATTCCCGAGAACGCCAGTGCCAGCACGAACATCAGGCCGGCGAGGAATATCGTTCGGTTTCGGCGAGACCTCAACGCGCTGGCGGAGATCGCAACGGCGGTCAGCGCGGCGAGGCTGCCCGCGATGCCTGCGTACGACCCGAAGTGGTGGGTCCACTTGGTCGGGTTGAACATCATGAAGAAGATCGTTCCGAACACGACGCCGATGAGACGCCAGGCCGGTCCGTTGGAGATTCCGGGAACTCGCCTGCGTCGCAGCAGGATGAACAGCGTCGAGAACAGGCACAGCAGCATCACGAGGAATGCGAAGCGGCGAGCGACGGAACCGTCGACCGTTTGGACGAACAGATAATAGTAGCGCAGGAAGTCCTGGTACCACTGCTCGTTGGGGCCGATTGCCGTGCGCACACGCGTCGACTCCATGACCGTCGCGTAGGTCTGATCGGCGAAGACGACGACGAGGACCAGGAAGCCGGCGGCAGCGAGCGGTGCGAGAAGCGGCAGGGTGCCGACCAGGCGGTGGCGTCGAACGACGATGCGCGCCATGGGCCGCGCTCCGGCCAACAGGGCAGCGACACACATCAGGCCCGTCGGCGCCGAGGCGAGGGTGAACGCGCCGATCAGGAACGCCGTCGCAGCAGGAAGCAGTCGGCCGGTGGCGATGGCCCGTTCGATGGAGCACCACGTCAGGAGGGCGCCGAGCGCGACGATGGGCTCGGGGCGGAGGCCGTTGTTGTAGGGCAGCCAGAACGCGAGGAACACGAGTCCGCCGGTCCACAGCGCCACGTTGGACTTACGTACTGCACGGCCGAGACGCGGGACGACCTCGCGGCTGATGACCATCCAGCAGAGAACGCCGGCGATCAGGGCTGGCAGGCGCATCCAGGGGCTGGCGGTGGAGATCTTCGCGAAGACGGCGAGGACGTCGTAGTACCACCCGAACGGGGCCTCGGGGACTCCGAACCAACGGAAGTAGTTGGCCATGTAGCCCGACTGGTCCGCGGCCCGAGCCATGGTCAGCAGGTAGCCGTCGTCCGAGGTGTTGGCGCCGACGAAGTGCCAGCCGACGAGGACTCCGACGACGGTGACGTCGACTCCGGTGAACTTCCACCAATGCGACGGGAAGAACCGTCGGTGACCGCGTCCGTCGATGCCGTCGAGGCGACCGAGGGCGGTGACGGCGATGATCGTGCAGACCACCGCGAGAATCATCGCCAGCAGCTTCAGGATCGTCGGGCTGGAGGAGAAGCGCGAGTCGACGTCGATGGTGACGTTCAGTCCGGCGGGTGCGGCGCCGTCGAGGTCGGTGAAGACGCCGACGACCTGGGGCCGCAGGTCACCGTCGAGACGTCCGGTGCGTTCGAGGCCTTCGTCGTCGACGAGGCCGGTGAACGATGCCGAGGTGTAGTCGATGTTCGAGGTGATCTCGATGGAGCTGCAGGCTGCGCCCTGTACGTCCTCGCGCGGTGCCGACGCGACGACGACGTTGCGGTCCAGTACGTCGACCGAACCTTCGTTCACTCGCACGAACAGGCTGTTGAGCGCGGCACCCTCGCCCTGAGGCGGCGCGGTGGCGAGCAGCAGCCCGCCCTGCGGGGGTAGTGCGGCCACCGCGGAACACGGGATGGTCGCGGTCAGGGAGATCGGCGCCTGCGAGACGAGCGGGGCGTCGATGTCCTGGATCGAGCCCGATTCCGGCCACGAGATGGTCGACGTCGTCTGCACGACGGGCAGGAACGGCGTCAGGAGAGCCAGGACCGCACCGAGAAGACCCGTGACGATCGCGACCAGACGCGTCGTACGCACCGTGGATCGCAGATCGGTCCCGGTGCCCTTCGACACCGAACCCTTCGGCTGGGGGGCGTCGGGCACGGCGGGAGAATCATTCACGGCGTCGGGCACGGTTGTCGATGTTATTCGAACGTGATCGGTTCACCGCACCCGCATCGCGATGAAACCGGCTGTATGCCGGTTTCATCCGACCCTTATCGGACCTTCGGTCTCCCACCCGCTGCGGGTGACGGTTCCGACCGTCAATTCTGCCGGCGTCGCCGACGTGTCCAGTGGGATGAATCTCTCGAGCGAGCCCCAGTCGCGATCGAGATCATTGTTCAGATAGGTCGGGACAACCTGGGCGGACAGCACGAGTTGTTGCCAGCCGAGCGGCCCACCGCCGAAGGCGTCCATCACCGGACTGTGTGCGGCGGCACCGCTGCGGTCCGGCAGGATGCGGTACTCCGGCAGTTCCGCGACGCCGTCCTTGTGGTCGAACGGGCGCTGGCACGGGAAGCCCAGCGCGACGGTCCAGTCCAGCATAACGGGCACGTCGGGTCCGATGACGTCGACGAGTGGGGTCGTGCGGGGGATCCGCGGCGGCGTCACGGCGAGCCATTGATCCGGTGAGATGTCGCCGTCGGTTGCGACGAGGCGGATGCGGTCGGCTTCACGTGGGATGTCCGACAGGGGCACTCGCAGGTTGCGCCACGACGGCTGGGGCCCGATGTCGATCGGGGTGACGCGGCCCAGGACCTGATCGCCCGCGGCGTACTCCACCTCGAGCGGCTGGCCGGAGGCCACGATGCCGTCGGAGTCGACGGATCGGATGCGCCCGGCGGCGCTGATCGCGATGAAATCGTTGCCAGGAGCGGAGCCCGCGGATCGACCCGATCGGTCCGCATCCGACGGAAGGGAGAACCATTCGGTTTCGAGGGTTGCGGGTTCCGCGGTGTCGGCGCCGTAGCTACCGAGGACGGGCGTGCGCGACGGGTCGAGCCCGAACGGCAGTGCGACGGAGCTTCCGTTGATGCCGGTGGCTTCGGTGGTGCCGCCTTGGGTGCCGGAGGAGCCTGCGGAGGTGGGTCCCTGAGTGTCGGAGTCGGTGCCGCTGTCGGGGTCGTTGCTGAATCCGCGGGTGCTCTCCTGGGAGACGTCTTCTTCGTCGGCGGTGAGATCGTTGGGGATTCCGTCGGGGGTGAAGCCGACGGTGTTCGGTCCGGCCAGTGCATTCTGGACGGTGGAATCGATCGGTGTCAGCATCGAGCTGTTCGGATCTTCTTCGACGAGAACGTCGTTCGCGAGGGAGCAGGAGTTGCCTGCGAGCGCGTTCAGGTTGGAGCGGGCCACCGAGTACGCCGGGTACTGGGCGACGATGCCTTTGGCGAAGGACGCGAGCTCGAACAGTACGACGAATGCGGCCATCACCGTCAGCGCGGAGACTCCGAAGCGTGCGGAGCGGGTGCTGGTTCGGTACGGCGCGCGGAGGTGTTGCCAGCCTGCGTACAGCAACGCGAGCACGGTCAGTCCGAGGAAAATGGTGGAGAAGCCTTTGCCGAGGATCATCGGAGGCTTGTCGAACCAGGGGATTCCGTAGCTCGAGACGTACCACCAGCCGTTGGAGCCGGTGAACGCGAGCGCGGCCAGGAACAGCACGGCAGCGGTGAACAGAGTGCGGTTGCGTGCGTTGTCCCGGGTGGCCGACGCGACGGCGACCGCCGCGACGGCAGCGAGCGATGCGGCCAGGCCCGCGTAGACACCGAAGTGGTGGGTCCACTTGGTGGGAGTGAACATCATCAGGGCGAGGGCGCCGATCACGATGCCGACGATGCGCCTGGACGGTCCGATCGCGACGCCGGGGATGCGGCCGCCTCGTCGGAGCATGACGACGATGGTGACGATCACGCACAGGATCATCGCGAAGACGGCGAAGCGCCGTGCGAGGGAGCCGTCGGGTGTGATCTCCATGAGGGAGTCCCAGCGGGCGCGCTCGTTGAACCAGGCGACGTTGGGTCCGACGGCGGCGCGGGCGCGGGTGGCTTCGAGGACTGTCGAGACGGTCTGGTCGGCGAACACGGCGGCGACGATGACGACTCCCGACGCCAGGATCGGGGCCAGGACGGGTGCGTAGCCGACGGTGCGGGCGCGTGCGATGACGATGCGGACGAGTGGGCGTCCGCCGGCGAGGAGCGCGGCAACGCAGATCAGACCCGTCGGGCCTGCGGCGAGCGAGAACGCGGCGATGAGGACTGCGACGGCCGCGGGCAACAGTCGGCCGGTCGCGACGGCGCGTTCGATGGAGCACCACGTCAGCAGGGCACCGAGAGCGATGATCGGCTCGGGTCGCAGGCCGTTGTTGTAGGGCAGCCAGAAGGCGAGGAACACCAGGCCTGCGGTCCAGATTGCGACTTTGTTGGAGCGGACGGCGCGACCGAGACGCGGGATGACCTCGCGGCTGATCACGGCCCAGCACAGAAGCGCGGCGATCAGCGCCGGCAACCGCATCCACGGGCTGGCTGTGGAGATCTTCGCGAACGCGGCGAGCATGTCGTAGTACGGCATCCCGAACGGTGCTTCGGGGACGCCGAACCAGCGGTAGTAGTTGGCCATGTACCCGGCGTGCTCGGATACGCGTGCCATGGTCAGCAGGTAGCCGTCGTCGGAGGTGTTGGCGCCGATGAAGTGCCACACGGCGAGTACTGCGATGACGACCCCGTCGACGACGGTGATGCGGAGCCACCGTGCCGGGAAGAACCGGCGGCTGCTGCGGCCGTCGAGCAGATCGAGTCGGTGCAACGCGACGAGCGAGATGATCGTGAAGATCACCGCGGCGGCCATGGCGAGTTTCTTCAGAACGGTGGGGGTCGAGGAGAAGCGGGAGTCGATCTGGACGTCGACGTTCAGGTCCGCCGGTGCGGCACCCTGCAGTTCGGTGAAGATTCCCACGGTCTGGGGACGTGCGTCGCCGTCGATCGTTCCGGCGACGTCGGTGCCCGTCGCCGACGCGGTCGTCGACGTATCGGTCGAACTGATGGTCACCGACGAGCACGACGCGAGTTCGGCGTCGGTCAGCGACAGCAGAACCTTCTCGCGCAGGACGGCCTGCAGGCCGGAATCGGTGCGGGAGACGACGAGGCCGACGCCTTGGGCGTCCGGTGCGCCGGGAGCGGTGGTCGAGAGTACGAGCGTGCCGGGCGCTGCCGAAGCGATGGTGTTGCACGGAATCGTGGCATCGAGCGACAACGGCGAGTACGAGACGAGCGGAGCCTCGACCGAGTTCAGCGTTCCGTTCTGCGGCCAGCTGATCGACGCCGAGTCCTGGGTCACCGGCAGCAGCGGCGTCAGAATCGCGGCGAGGACTGCGATGACACCGGAGACGACGGCAACGACTCCCGCCGACATACGCGTCGACGACGATGATTCAGGGGGCTTCGGTGCGGTGGCTGCAGCGGTGGACACGATTGTCGATGCTAGGGCACAGCCCCGACCGACCCCTTTTCCTGCAGGTCAGCGGGCGAAGTCCCGCACGTCCCAGATCCACACACCGTCGTGGTACTCGGCATCGAAGCCGAGGAGTTCGTCGACGGTGTCGCGTAGCTGGGTGCTGTTGCGGCCGGGTTGGAGGACGACGACGTCGGCGCCCCAGAATCGAAGATCGGCTCGAGCGTCGGCCTGCTGCTGTGCTGTGACGTCCGGGACGGTGCCGGAGTTCCGCACGGACCCGAGCAGCAGGGCCGTCGGCCGATCCACGGCGCCGTACTTGGCTTTGCGTTCGACGTTGTCGCCCGGCCCGACGAAGTATCCACCCGCGAGCGGGAAGCCCATGTCGGCTTCGATCTGCCAGTGCAGGGGACGAGCGTCCTCGGGACGGGGGAGGGGCACGGTGACGACGGATCCGTCGTCGACGTAGTTCTTCCATTCACCGCTGGCGAAGAAGGACGGCGTCGACGCGCGTTCGACGGTGTCGAGTGGCGTCGGAAGCAGTGGCACCAGCGCGAGTGCGAGAGCGATCGACCACAGTGCCGGTATCGGCCGCAGTCCGGCCTTGAAGGCCTTGTCGGTGGCCAGTACCAGCAGAAGCGCCAGTGCCGGAACGGCGGCGAGCGCGAAGCGCGTTTCCAGGATCGACTCGACCAGTGGGGTGTCGGCGAGCCATTCCCACGGCAGTGCGATCTCGGTGTTGTTCTTGCCGATGATCAGCTCGGACCCGAGGGACAGCACGGCGACAGCGACGGCGGTGGCCGCGGCCGCTCGGGCGCAGGCGACCCGCCACAGCCAGACCGCGGCGACCCCCGCGAGCACCAGGAGGGGCCACCCGAAGTAGGCGTTCTCTTCCGTCGCGTTGATCCGGACGTTCTGACCGGGGGTCGCGACGCCGCCGATGGATTGCGTCGGGAACTGGGTGAGGGCTTTGGCGTCATTGCCCATCGCGCCGTGTTCGAGGAACGAGTAGCTCTGCGGGCCGAAGAACTGCCAGTACAGAGGGAACGCGACGAGGGCGATCGCGAGCGCAGCCGCCAACGGCAGGCTTGTCGCCGAGTTCTTCACGGCCGGCCACAGGCTGCGCGGCTTACCGACGTAGTAGACGACGGCGAACAGTCCGAACGCGATCGCGAAGATCAGCAGGGGTTCTTCGCCGAGCATGATCTGCAGCGCGACGACGAGTCCGAGCGCGATGGTTCGTTTCGCCGTCGGGCCGTCCTGGGCGGTGCGGACGACGAGAGCCGCGATGACCGGCAGCAGGAAGAGTACGACGAAGTTGGGGTGGCCGTTGGCGTGGGAGATCATGCCAGGCGCGAAGCCGCACAGTGCTCCACCGAGCGCCGACGACGGTCGCGACGCCCCGAGCGTGCGTGAGAACAGCCAGTACCAGGCGTATGCAGTGCCTGCGAGACCGATGGTCAACGCGATGGCCCAGGTGACAGTCGGGCCGAACAGCAACGTCACGGGTGCGAGCGGGATCGACAACCCGAACATGGCCGTGTTGGCCATCAGGTTCACCCCGAGCGGGAAGTTCTGCAGATCGCTCGACATCGGGTTCTCGAGGTGCGCGACGGAATGCGCAGCTACCGCGAAGAACCATTCCCACATGGCCTGGTCCTGGCCACTGTTGTAGAGATAGCCACTACCGAGGTTCCGCCACTGTCCCTGCAGCACGAAGAGAGCGACGACGGTGAAGGCCGACGCAGCCGCGACATCGGCTCGATCGGCACGCCGAAGACGGGTGGAGAGCGCCCCGATTCGCCGTGCCGGGGCGGTCCGCGGCTGCTCGAGAACAGTCTGGTCCGAGGTAGGCATCGGTTGAACGTTACGTGAACGTTATGTCATTTGCCTATGTAGCGCGGGTGACCAGCGCGAACGGCCCGATATCGGTGACCTGGAACCGCGGATCCTCGAACAACGACTCGTCGAACGTGACCGTGTAGCGACGAACGTTCGGATCGTTCGGATAGACGTCCTCCGCCAACCGCAAGGTGTAACCGTCGGCGCCGCGGCGGAACAGGAAGGCGTCGGGCGCCTGCCACCGGCTCTCGTCGAGCTTGGTGACCAACTCGTCCGGGTTCTCGGCCGTCGTCCAGTCCTCGATGGCCGCGGCGCGCTGGTCGAACTGAGCGAGCGGGTTGGCGTAGTGCGACGTCAGCCCCTGGAAGCCGAAGTACGGGTAGTAGCTGAGGAACGAGGTGTCGGCCGTCAGGACGATCGTCTCGTCTCGGGGCCTGCCGACCTGCTCGGTGATTGCTCGGTCGACCTCGGAGTAGTAGGACACCGCACTCGGTGGGCGCTTGTCGGCGCGGTTGCCGTCGCCGTCGGTGTCCGAATACGCGACGGTGATCTCCGACTGCAGAACCTGAGGGATGTTCTGTGCGAACGCAAGTGCACCGATCGTCGCCACCGTCACCGCGGCGACCTTGAACCGCGACGGTTCACCGACTGCCTGGTAGATGGCCTTCGCGCCTTCGACGAAGCCGAAAACGCCTGCCGCTCCCAGCAATACGATCAGTACGGCTTCCAGGCGGAAGCTGAGCAGTGTGGTGCCGGCAACGGTCGCCGCCATGGACAGCAGCGTCCACAGATACACGGAGACGACGCCGATGCTCAACGCCTGTGCTCGACGCGACGTCGCTGTCCTGACGGCGAGCCACAGGGTCCCGGCCATGGTCAGCGCACCGAGCAGGGAGAACTCGAACATCGGGAACGGCAGCTCGGCACCGGCCTCCGGAAGGTAGTGCAGCGCAGTACCCGACGTCGCAGGTGCTCCGGTCAGTGCATCGACAAGATAGGGAGCCCAGACCGTCAGTGCGACAAGTCCTGAGATCGCGGCGATCACAACGAGGCGAACAGCAACCGGAATTGCTGCACGCCAAGTTTTGTGAGCGCGAACATTCAGAAACGCCGACACAACGGCCATGAGCGTCACCGCAAACGCCGCCACACCCAGATACAAGGTGTAGAACGTTGCCGCGAGGCCGAGAAACAGACCCGTCCCGACGACAGCTCCCCAGCCCCAGTTACTCGATCGCTCGGGCTCGTCGGGAACCGGCCGATTCAGCGCGCCCCACGCGAGTAGGAGTGCAGGCGCGACAAGCAGCGCGATGACGGCACTGTAGGCCTCCGGGGAGGCGTAGGCGACGACGAGTGCGGTGGTGACGGCCGAGACGGCTACCGCGAGGTCGGCGCGGACCAGTTGGCGCCAGAGCGTGTAGGCGACGACGGCTGTGACGGCGAGAAATCCGATTGCGAACGGCTTGAACACTTCCCAGCCGTCCATGCCGAGCAGGTTCCCGACGCGTCCGCCGATCCAGAACCATCCGGCCGGGTAGAACGGTGGGATGTCCGGGTACGTCATGTCGCGCAGCGCAGGCGAATCGGTGAGGCGCGTCAGGTACTCGGTTCGAAACTCCTGGTCGACGGATATGCCGAACAGATAGAGCTTGGTCGCCGCCAGAGGCATGCCGAGCGTGACCGTCACGAACCCCGAAAGCCCGCCCCACGTCAACACTTTCGCGAGCCACGCAAGGGTGCCGCGTCGGTACAGCACGATCGCCGTGGCCAACAGGGCGACGCAGAGCACCTGCCCGAGCGTCGTCAGCGCACGGGTGACGTTGGACGAGTTGAACGCAGGCCACTCGACGAGTGAGAACGCGAACAACCCGACCGCCGCCACCACAGCTGCGACTAGAGCGGCCAGTACACCGTCGACGGCTGTGCCGAGCGCTCGTTTCATCTAGATGGGGAGTTTGCGGAAGATCGGACGCGGCACGTGCCGCAGAGCGATCATGACGAAGCGGAAGGGGCCCGGTGCCCAGACCAGATCCTTGCCCTTCTGCGACGCTGCGACGGCGAGCTTCGCGATGTCTTCCTTGTCCACCGTCAGAGGTGCTTCCTTGACGTGGGCGCTGAACTTGGTGCGCACCATGCCCGGGCGGATGACGGTGACGCGAGGGCCGAACTCGCGCAACGCTTCTCCGAGCCCGAGGTAGAATCCGTCGAGACCCGCCTTGGTGGAACCGTAGACGAAGTTGGATCGGCGCACGCGCTCGCCCGCCACCGAGGACATGACGATGATGCGTCCGTATGCCTGGGCCTTGAACTTCTCGGCCAGCAGAACACCGACCGACACCGACGCGGTGTAGTTGATGTTCGCCGTCAGGACGGCCTTGCGCTGGTTCTGCCACAGCTCTTCGGCGTCGAAGTCCACCGCGAACGCGACGATCGCCACGTCGACGTCACCTTTGGACCACGCCTCCTCGATGACCTTGGGGTGCGACTCGGTGTCGAGTGCGTCGAAATCGATGACGTCGACATCCTTGGCGCCCTTGGCTTTCAACTGAGCAACCGACGCATCCCGGAGCGGGTCGTTCGGCAAGGCCGCGAGGATCACGCGCGCCGGCGACTTGGACAGGTACTCCTCGGTGATGGCGAGACCGATCTCGCTCGTTCCACCGAGTACGAGAATGGTCTGCGGATTGCCCACAGCGTCGATCGTCACAGCAGTTCCAACCTTCTGGCCATATCGGAGGCGAAAACGCCCGTGGGGTCAACGGATCGGCGGACCTTGATCCACTCGTCGATCCGCGGGTACATCGAATGGAACGTCTCCGCATCGGTGCGCGAGTCCTTGGCGGTGTACAGCCGGCCGCCGAACTCGAGCACGCGCTTGTCGAGTTCGCGCACGAACTCGTTCAGGCCCGGCTTGATGGGGAAGTCGACGCAGATGTTCCAGCCGGGAATCGGGAAGCTCAGTGGCGCTTTGTTTCCGGGGCCGAACAGCTTGAAGACATTGAGGAAGGAGTAGTGCCCCGACTTCTGGATGTCGACGATGATCTTCTTGAACTCACCGACGGCCTCGGGCGGCACCACGAACTGGTACTGCAGGAAGCCGTTCGAGCCGTAGGCACGGTTCCACTCACCGAACATGTCGAGCGGATGGTAGAACGCGGTGAGGTTCTGCACCTTGTTCCGGTAGTTGCCTGCCTTGAGGTACCAGGCCTGACCCACTGCACTCAGCGTGAACTTGTTGGCGAGTCCGTTCGGGAACACGTCCGGGAACGTGACGAGTGGCTTTGCGTTGAACCGCAGCGGATCCTTCTGCAGCTTCGTCGGCAGCTGATCGAGCTTTGCCAACGATCCACGTGAAACAGCGGCGCGACCGAGCTTGGGCGGCGCGGCGATGGCGTCGAACCAGGCGCTCGAGTAGTCGTAGTTGTTCTCGCTGCCGTCGCTGTGCAGGGCGATGGTCTCGTCGAGCGTCTGCGTGACGTCACCGTCGGCGATGAAGTAGGCCGTCTCGGTCGGCGTCATCTCGATGGTTGCCCGCAGGATGATGCCGGTCAGACCGTTGCCGCCGACCGTCGCCCAGAAGAGCTTCGAGTTCTTTCCCGACGGCGTGAGGTGACGAATCTGGCCGTCCGCGGTCAGCAGCTCCATCGAACGCACGTGGTTGCCGAAGCTACCGGCACTGTGATGGTTCTTACCGTGGATGTCCGTGCCGATTGCGCCGCCGATGGTGACCTGACGCGTGCCCGGCAGCACCGGAACCCACAGCCCGAACGGCAGAGCGGCGCGCATCAACTGATCGAGGTTGACGCCGCCGTCGACGTCGACGATCCTTGTCGTCGCATCGATGCTGTGAATACCGTTCAGCGCATTCATGTCGACGACGAGGCCGCCGGAGTTCTGCGCGTTGTCGCCGTACGACCGACCGAGGCCGCGAGCGATGACGCCGCGACGCAGGTGGGCGGGCTTGCTGTCGTTCTGCTCCGCGACCTGCTTCACAGCGCTCGCGATGAGCTCTGGATCGGAGGTCGAGAGCACCTCACTCGTCGAGGGCGCGGTGCGTCCCCAACCTGTGAGTGTGCGGGTCTGCGTGGGTAGCGGCGCAGTGTTCCCGGCCTGTGGTTCCAGGGGGAAGAGTGCGTCGTCGGCTGTCGTGGACATCGTCGTTGAGGGTACCTGTTCGATCGGGTCGCTCCGCAGGCTGCGCTCCCTGCTCGTCATGACAGCTAGTCTCAGTGATCGTGTCCACCCCGCAGAACGACGACTGGCCCGCCGAAGCGTCGGAGCCGCAGCATCACGTGCCGCTGCCCGTCGAACTCCCACTGACGGAGAACATCGCCGACGAGGCCCTCGACCTCAAGACCCAGATCGTCCGGTTCCTGGCAACGGGTGTGCTCTCTGCCGTCGTCGACCAGGGCGTCAACCTGCTGCTTCACTTCGTGTTCGGTGTCGGTGTGACGCTGGCGAAGGCAATCGGCTTCGTCCTGGGCACCACGACGGCCTACCTCATCAACCGGCGCTGGACATTCAACGCAGCACCGTCGCGCGCCCGCTTCTTCGCGGTCGTGGTGCTGTACGCCGTCACCTTCGCCGTCCAGGTCGGTATCTACACCTGGCTTTACCAGGCATTTCCCGACGGTTTCTGGTTCGCGAACCTCGCCTTCGTCGTCGCCCAGGGCACCGCAACGGTCATCAACTTCATCGTCCAGCGGGCCGTGATCTTCAAAATCCGCTGACGCTCCCGGTGACCGAACGGCACATTCGCTCCGCGGGGGGATGAAAGGCGCGCGTGCGGCACCTCCCGGTGACCGAATGAGCCGTTCGGTCCCGACGCCCCTGGATCGAGGAGGTCAGCCTTGGTAGTTGGGGAGGTAGCCGTCGGCGATGGCGTGGGCGAGGGAGGGTGCGGCGCGGTCTTTGTCGGAGAGTTGGTACTCGAGTGTCGATCCGTCGCGGGCGTGGGTGGGCCAGTCGATACCCAGGTCCGGATCGAGTGGGTTCAGATCGCGGTCCAGCGACGGGGTGTACTCGATCGAGCACAGGTACATCACGGTCGAGCCGTCTTCGAGGGACAGGATGGCGTGCCCGAGACCTGCCGGCAGGAACACTGCGCGGCGGTCGACGTCGTCGATGAGCACGCTGTCCCACTGCCCGAAGGTCGGCGAACCCACCCGCAGGTCGACGATCACATCCAAGAATGCGCCTGTGACGCAGGTGACGTACTTCGCCTGCCCGGGCGGGGTGTCGGTGAAGTGGATACCGCGCAGCACCCCGGCCGCGGAGACCGAGCAGTTCGCCTGCTGCAGTTCCAACGGCCCGCCCACTGCGTTCTCGAAGGCGGAGGATTTGAACCATTCGAAGAACACGCCGCGATCGTCGCCGAACTGTCGTGGGGTGAATTCGTAGGCGCCGGGGATGGTCAGTTCACGAAAGCTCATCACTTGCCTCGCGCCAGTAGATCGAGCAGGTACTGCCCGTATCCGGATTTGACGAGTTTCTCGGCTCGTACTCGTAGTTCGTCGTCGGTGATGAAGCCGCGTCGCCAGGACACTTCCTCGGGTGCCCCGATCTTCATGCCCTGACGTTGTTCGATGGTGCGGACGTAGTTGGAGGCATCGAGCAACGAGTCGAAGGTGCCGGTGTCGAGCCAGGCGGTACCACGCGGAAGCACTTCGACAGCCAACTTGCCTGCCTCGAGGTAGTGGCGGTTGACGTCGGTGATCTCGTATTCCCCGCGTGCCGACGGCGCGAGATCGCGGGCGATCGCCAGGACGTCGTTGTCGTAGAAGTACAGGCCGGGGACGGAGAAGTTCGATTTCGGTGCGGTGGGTTTTTCCTCGAGGGAGATGGCCTTGCCGTCGGCGTCGAATTCGATGACGCCGTAGGCGCTGGGGTCCTTGACTTCGTAGGCGAAGACAGCGCCGCCGTCGATGCCTTCGAATCGCGAGAGCTGGGAGCCCAGTCCGGTGCCGTAGAAGATGTTGTCGCCCAATACGAGTGCGGCGCTGTCGGTGCCGATGTGGTCGGCGCCGAGGACGAAGGCCTGGGCGAGGCCGTTGGGCTCGTGCTGGACCTGGTAGGTGAGGTTGATTCCGAATTGTGAGCCGTCGCCGAGGAGCCGTTGGAACTGATCGGCGTCCTGTGGGGTGGTGATGACGAGGATGTCGCGGATGTTGGCGAGCATCAGGGTCGAGAGGGGGTAGTAGATCATCGGTTTGTCGTAGACAGGGACAAGCTGCTTGCTGATGCCGACCGTGATCGGATGAAGACGCGAGCCCGTGCCGCCCGCCAGAATGATTCCCCGCATACCGGGAAGTCTCCCAGATGGCACCTGGTCGTGCGCGCTCACTGCCAGGGGATGCTGTACGGCTGGTCCTCCTGTGGCAACGGCCAGTGGCGGGGCCAAACAATTCTGGGGTCGGCCTTCATCTGTTCGACTTCCGGTGGGATCGGTACGGCATCGAACTCGATCCGGTCCCATGTGGAGCTGCCCGACGCCACCCTCACGCCGTACGTCCGGAGTTCCGGGCTCGCTGTTCTTGCCTGTGAAATGCGTTCGAGCAATGCCTCATCGACGACGACAGGGCCCTGGTCCACATGGATCGGTGTGGCATCGGCGCGGAGTCGAGCTGCGCGCAGGCGGTCGACGGCGTCGAGCACTCTCCTGTACTCGGGAGTGTTCCTGGGATCGGTCATACCGCGTCCTGCCACGGTTGGTCGCCTTCGCCGACGGAGAATTGTTGGTCAGGCGCGTCGAGGACTGGGGTTATGTCGGCGGTTTTGCCTGCGTCGACGGCAGTGTTGCCCTCGTCCAGAGCGTCGTTGAACGGCAGGAGGTACTTGTCGATCGTGCGGCTGACCTGACCTTCCGGGTCGATGATCGCGTCGAGGAACAGTCCGAACTGGTCGACAAGTTCCTCGATCCTGCGCACGAGATCCATCGTCAGGTCCAGCGTCTTTCTCAGGATGTCGACGATCGCTCCCAGCTGCCAGGCTGTCCCGAGGACGGGAACTTTCTCGAGCGCCACTTTCATTGCTGCGGAGCCGGACCCGAGATCTACCTCGGCCTCCAACATCTCGGCGAACTTCCTCACGACGGTCTGGACGCCCTCGCGAATTTCCTCGGCGATGGCTTCGGAGATGGCGTGGATCGTGCGACCGCACGAACCTTCCCAGTACATGGCTGCAATCTGTCGACCGGAATACTCGGTGAATCCTTGGGCGGCCTGGCCATCCCAGTAGTCGTCGACGCGCCGGACGCCACGCTCGAGTGATGCGGCGGCAGCTTCCATTGCGCTGCCCGCGATGTCGAATGCTTCTCCAGCTCGTCTGATCTCGTTCCAGTTCCCGCTCAGCGGTGTGGTGACTTCAGTCAAGGGGCTCCAAGTGGTGAGTTCGAAGATCGTCTCGTCCACGTCGCCCAGCCAGCCTGCAGCCGCTTGAATGACCTCACGGGTGTCGTCCACGGCGGGATTTGCTGGCGGATAGTCGATTCCGTCGGGGTGGCCGTAGTCGGCGGCATTGACGTAATCGTCGACATTTCCCACCGCGGCGGTCTTCGAATTACCTGAGGTGGACGTGCCTGCTGCGCGTATTCTCTTGGTAAAGAGCAATGAACGGTGCAAGCCGCAGCAGAATCTGACCGGGGATTGTATCGCTCGAGCCCGCGTGATCTCCGATATAGCGATGGCATGCCATCGTTTGTAGACCTATCTCGGACGCCATTTTCCCCATCCCAGCTATTTCACTTGCCTCTGCACGGAATAGTTCATCGGTCATCTCCAGCCCCCTGAATTGAAGTCGCTGCGCCTTATGGTCGATATCATGGCGTCGGCGATGGAATGGTTAAGCGCGTCAGGTAGGCCTTGATGGAGCTCGATCATGAAAACCGCGATGGGGGCCGTTGCAAACCCCGTGGTTGCGACGACGTCGAAGGTCGCCTGGTGCGGATCGCAGTTCTCTTGCCGATGGATATTCTCCGCGCGAACGGTGTACCGGACTGCGGGCTCA
Organism: Rhodococcus sp. RS1C4; assembly: GCF_002258225.1. Lineage (NCBI taxonomy): Bacteria > Bacillati > Actinomycetota > Actinomycetes > Mycobacteriales > Nocardiaceae > Rhodococcus > Rhodococcus sp. RS1C4. Next base: position 68,574 of record NZ_NOXZ01000022.1, read on the forward strand.
CCTTGGATCTTGAAGTAATACGGTTGCGAATACTGCAGCCTGGGTGGGGCAGCGTCGGAGTTACCGAACACAACTTCGGCGTCGCGAGCGGCGGACAGTGCCGCATCGTCGATCGTCGTTCCGGTCCGTCCGGTCATGCCCGACAGAGCAAGGGCCGATCCGTCCGACTCCGGACAGTACTTGTAGCCGTAGTCGCCGATTGCGCCGTAGACGACCGACTCGCCACCTGTGGTCCAACCGGCGACGCCCCCGGAGACGTTTCTCCAGTCCGCTGGAATGTCGTAGGTCAAACCGAATTTCGTTGCGATGGGCTGGGGCTCCCCGTCAGGAACGATGATTTTGGGAGGCGGATACTCCATTGTCGGAAACCCCGACGGCAGAGGGGCTGGTGTTGTTGTCGGATCTTGTGGGCTCGTCTTGGACGGTTCGACGACAGAGACCCCCTCGTATCGGCCGGGCGCTTCAGGTGCCAGTTTGGGTATTCCCCACAGCACTAGGTTGAAGACAACCAAGCTCCCTGCCAGCAGCAGTAGCCGTTTACGTAATCCCACGAACGCTCCCCCCGAAGTCTGCGAAAAGGTAACACGGGGGTCGGACAAGTTCGGCCCGAAACCGGGCACACCGGTATGGTCACGGTTATGAAACTGCTCGTGACCGGGGGTGCCGGGTTCATCGGCGCGAACTTCGTCCATCTGACCGTCTCTCAACGGCCCGATGTGGAGATCACTGTCCTGGACAAGCTGACCTACGCCGGCAACCGAGCATCGCTCGACCCGGTTGCGGACCGGATCGAGTTCGTCGAAGGCGACGTCGCAGACTCGAACCTGGTGTCGAGCCTGATCAAGGACACCGATCTGGTGGTCCATTTCGCCGCGGAATCCCACAACGACAATTCCCTCGCGAACCCCTGGCCGTTCGTACACACCAATGTCATCGGCACCACCACCCTGCTGCAGGCAGTCCGCGAACACGACGTGCGCTATCACCACATCTCCACCGACGAGGTCTACGGCGACCTCGAACTCGACGACCCCGCACGGTTCACCGAGAACACCCCGTACAACCCGTCGAGCCCGTACTCGTCGACGAAGGCCTCCAGCGACCTGCTGGTCCGAGCGTGGGCGCGGAGCTTCGGGGTCCGAGCCACGATTTCCAACTGCTCCAACAACTACGGCCCTTACCAGCACGTGGAGAAGTTCATTCCGCGTCAGATCACCAACATCCTGTCCGGTCTGCGCCCCAAGCTGTACGGCGAAGGCAGGAACGTCCGCGACTGGATCCATGTCGACGACCACAACAGCGCTGTCTGGACGATCATCGACGCCGGTGTGCTCGGCGAGACCTATCTCATCGGCGCCGACGGGGAGAAGAACAACCGCGACGTGCTCGAGACGATTCTCGAGGAAACAGGACAAGCCGCCGACGCCTTCGATTTCGTCACCGACCGTCCCGGCCATGATCTGCGCTACGCAATCGACTCGACCAAACTGCGCACCGAACTGGGTTGGACCCCGCAGTACGTCGACTTCCGCAGTGGTTTGAAAGCAACCGTCGACTGGTACCGAGACAACGAGAACTGGTGGCGTCCACAGAAGGACACCACCGAAGCCGCCTACGCAACCGCGGGTGAACGCACTGTCTGAACGCGTCCGGACCTATCTTCTTCCTGCGGCGACGGCAATTGTCGCCGCCGCGGTATTCGCGTTGGCGTCGCGGTTCCTGATCGACGACACCTTCATCACCCTGTCGTACGCGAGGAATCTTGCATTCCATGGTGAATGGGCTCTGGTCAGTGGTCACCCGTCGAACACGGCAACGTCGCCGCTGAACGTTCTGGCGCTCGCTGCCGGAACAATCGTGGTGCGCGACGCCGTACTTGCCTGTGGGATCGTGTTCGTCTTGTCCTGCGTGGCGACGGTGGTGGCATTTCGAAGAATTGCTCTTCACCAAGGTTTCTCGACGGCCTTCGCTCCGGTGACGCTTGCATTGATCGTCGTGAACCCGGTGGTCTCGTCGTCTCTGGGATTGGAAGTGATTCTGGGAACGGCGATTTTGGCGTGGGTGGCGGTGTTCGCCATGGAGCACTCACCGATTGCTCTCGGTGTGGCGTCGGGCCTCGCCGTGGTCGCTCGTGTGGATTTGGTCGTTGTTGCGGCCGCGTTGGTGCTGATCAGGAGCGCGCCGCTGCGTCGACTATGGCTGTCTGCGCTCGCCGCTGCAGCCACAGCGTTGCCGTGGTTCTTCGTCAGTTGGGTGTTCCTCGGCTCGGTGGTCCCGGATACCGTCGTCATCAAGACCGGCCAAGGGGCCTGGGGGGAATGGGGTTTCGGCAACGGTTTGCTGATGTACCTCGACATCTATCCCGCCGCGGCTGTCCTGACAGCTGTCGTGCCGATTCTCGGAGCGCTGTGCTTGCTTGCAGTGCCGGCGGTGCGGCGATGGCGTCGAGCAACGGTGTTGTGGGCCTGGGCGCTCGGCGGCGTCGTCTACTACGCCGCGTACACCTTGCTCGAGGTTCCTCCGTACCACTGGTATTACGGGGTTCCGGCAGTGGCGGGGACGGTGATGTTCGTCGGCGCGATGTTCGAGGCTCCTTCTGTCGTGAAGTCTGTCGGCCTTGCGGCGGCGGGAGCCGCAGGGCTGGCGGGCGCGGCCCTGTGGAGTTGGACGACGGCCACCGATCGCGTCGTTCCCATCACGACCAACCATGCGACGGCGAATCAGTACGAGGACATCGGCGCCCAGCTGCCTGCCTACGCGGGCGACAAGGCTGTCCGTTCGGGCGGTGAAATCGGCGCGCTGTCGTACTACTGCGAGTGCCTCGTCGTCGACAAGTTCTCCGATCGGGGTGCACTCGAAGCGGATCTCCGGAAAAAGACGGCCGAGCCAGGAGTCGCCGGCTGGTTGTGGCGCAAGAACTTCCACTTTCTGGATTTCGACGCTCTCGAACAGGTAGGTCCGATCCCGCTGGACTACCGGCTCCTGCGGGTGAACTTGGTGCAGGAGAGCCCGCCGTCGTTCGTGGACTGGCCGATCACCTCCCCGTGGACCGGAGCGGGCGAGCTACATTTGACGAATCCGGATGTGTCAGTTCCGAACTAGCGCGAAGTGTGCGACGCCCCGCGCTGCGGAATCCACTGTCCATGTCCAGGGTGAGCCGTCGCTCGGGCCTGGACGGTATTCGATGCGGTAGACCGGTACGACCGGCTTACGGGAGTAGTCGAGGTTGGCGTAATTTGCGCGAAGTAACAGGTCGCCGACAGGCCCGGATTCCTCCAAGCGCGGGATGATCCGCTCGTTGATGATGACGCCTCGGTCGGAGAACTCGTCGACGATTCTGCACTCGCATGCGTAGGCCAGCGTTCCGATCTCGCCGGGCGACTTGACGGCGTCGTCGCCGACGATCTTTCCGATCTCCTCGCCGACGCGCTGGTAGTCCGCGGCCGAAGCGAAGTTGCCGAAGATGGGCGGTGACGCCCACGGCATGGGCCTGGCTGTGTCGAACGCGATGGAGCCCGCGATTCCGATGACGACAAACAGAAGTGAGACGGCGGTCACCGGGCGCGGTGATATGCCGGCAAGGAATATTGCTGCCGATCCACCCGCGATCATCGGGGTGACGTAGTACCAGTGGTAGGGGACGGTGTCGAGAGCTGTGTACGCGAGGTAGTAGGCACCTCCGCCGAGTCCGAGACCGATCGCAGGCCATGACGCCCGGTCGCGCGCGCGTCTGGATACGCATGCGGCGAGCCAGCCGACGGTGACGACGAGGCCGACGACGGCAGGGCCGAAACTCGCGAGCGTGCCCCACCAGTCGCCGTCGTAGTAGAGGGACGGCCCGTCGAAGTAGTTGAAACCCTCGATTGCCTGGCCTTCTTTGAGGACGAGCGTGTCCGGCACCAGTGATCCGAGCACGATCCAGCTGAAGACGTACCAGGGCAGGGACACCGCAGCCGCGGCTAGAAGAGCCCGGGGCCAGCGGCGGTACAGCGTCGGCGCGAAAGCAGCGAGAAGTAGTACGAAGAGGACAAGGTCCAGTCGTACCAGGACGGCCAGTCCGCTCGCGACGCCGAACAGTACGGGGCTGCCGCGCAGAGCCGCAGCGGTCAGCGTGAGCACCGCTGCGGGAATGAGGAGAACTTCGAGTCCGATGGACGACAGCAGGAACGGGTTGCTCATCACCAGAACGACCGCGATCCCACCGAGCCACAGGCCTCTACCGACCGACCGTGAGATCGACGCGCATGCTGCACCGACGATTCCCCCGGCCAGAACGTTGGCGACGAACAGAGCGAACAACGGCGCCGGCGCGCCGAAGAACGACGTGATCCACACGATGAAGCCGAGGAGCAGAACGTTGAGGGGCGAGGTCGACGTATTCGCGGTCAGGTCGGTGACGATCGCCCACTGACCGTGTTCGGCGAGATTTCGGGCCGCGGAGAGGCTGATGTACGCGTCGTCGGTGAGGCTGGGTGCAGCAACCCAGTACCCGACGGCGCCCAGGGCCGCGCCGAGCGCGATGAGTATCCATGACGAGTGTCCTGCGCGCGACAACCGGGTTCCAGGCGAGTACGCCTCCGCGTCGGCGGCAGCGGACTGTGCAACCATGGTCACCAGAATGGCAGACAACAGGGCTCGTACGCTGCACCGCGAGCCCTCGCCCGGCGTTGTGTCTCGCAATACGGGCAGCACAAGAGCCAAGGAGAAAAGGGACCGTTGCTGTGAGTCACGCTGATTCCACCACCACGACCGAGGCAGACACCGTCGACCTGCCGTCGTCGACGGAGTTGCGCGCACAGCGTCTCCTCTTCGACGGGCCGTCGCCGCTGGTGAGTGCGGATATGTACACGAATGTGGCCAAGGGCAATGTCGAGCGTTCGAGGTATGCGGCGAAGCTGGCCAAGCGCACGGTTCTCGAGACGAACAGTTACTTCGGGCGGTTCCCGGCGAGTTACTGGCAGCGCTGGACCGATGTGACCGAGGTGCGTTTCTCGGCTTCCGTTGCCGGTTCGGGGCGCGTCGATATCGTCGCTACCGACTACAAGGGTCGTAAGCGAACGATGGCCAGCGAGACTGTGACCACCGACGGGCGGGCCAGGCGGCTGGACTTCGCTGTTCCCGTCAAGCAGTTCCTCGACGGTGGAGCCTTGTTCGCCCGATTCACCACCACGTCCGGTGAGCTGACGGTCGAGGACGCCGAGTGGACCGTCGACGCGCCGGAGAAGCTGCGTCCGACGTCCGTGGTCATCTGCACGTTCAACCGGGCCGACGACTGCGCCAACACCGTGGCAGCCATGGCCGACGATCCGATTGCACTGCTCGGCGTCGACAACGTGTACGTCGTGGACCAGGGCAGCGACCAAGTCCAGACGCGGCCCTTGTTCCAGCGTGTCGCGGCCGAACTCGGCGACAAGCTGGTCTACATCACTCAGCCCAACCTCGGTGGTGCGGGTGGTTTCACCCGCGGGCTCTACGAGGTGCAGGGCAAGGGCGGCGACCCGGCCAACGTCGTGTTCATGGACGACGACGTGCTGTGCGAGCCCGAGGCGATCGTGCGTATGAACGCGTTCGCGAACAAGACCATCGAGCCCGCGATCATCGGTGCGCAGATGCTCTACCTTCTGCATCCCGATCGGGTGCATGTCGGTGCCGAGGTCGCGAACCTCCAGAAGCTCGAAGCCGGGTTGCACGTGAAGAACGCGATCTCGGACAAGAGCGCGTTGAAGAAGAAGCAGGAGATCCGCGTCGACGCCGGCTACAACGGCTGGTGGTCGTGCCTGATCCCGTCGGAGATCGTCTCGCAGATCGGTTACCCACTTCCGCTGTTCTTCCAGTGGGACGACATCGAGTACGGCTACCGGGCCCGTGCCAATGGATTCGCGACGGTCACGCTTCCAGGCGCGGCGGTGTGGCACGCCGATTTCGCGTGGAAGGACTGGGACGAGTGGCACCGCTACTTCAACCTGCGCAACGGCATGATCACGGCGTCGCTGCACGCGGGGCTTGACGGTAAGAAGCTCGCGCGTCAGCTGACGACCGATCTGTTCCGCTATCTCGTCTCCATGCAGTACGGCATGGCGTTCACGTTGATCAAGGCCATCGAGGACTTCCTCGTCGGGCCGAGCAAGCTCACCGACGGCGGCATGGACGCTGCGGCGGCGATCCGTCGTGACCGAGCCGCGTACAACGAGACCAAGCGCTACAACGCGAACGCGGTTCCTGACGTCCGCCCTGCGGACATGTTCATCACCCCGGCAGGGCCTCACCCCAAGAAGAGCCTGGAGTGGGCCGTTCTGGCCAAGCGTGTGCTCAACCAGTCGCGTGGCCGCGTTCACCCCGGCCCGGTCGCGATCTCGGCCGATGACGCGCATTGGTGGCACGTCTCGCTGTTCGCGCATGCCGTCGTCACCGATCGTTCGCAGGAGGGTGTGCGAGTACGTAAGCGCGACAAGGCAGCCGCCACGGAGCTACTGAAGCGAGGGCTGAGGGCGCTGCGTCGTCTGCGTGTCGAGACCGACAGCGTGGCCGAGTCCTACCGGCAGGCTGTTCCTGAGCTCACCAGCCGAGAGAACTGGACGCGGCTCTACTCCTAGGTGAGTGGAAATGTAGGCCGACCAGAACACACCGCATTGTCGCTCACAACGACGGAGCGGTGCGGATTCGTACGACGACCTGTTCGTTGTCCGCGGTGTAGCCGAGGTAGTCGAATTCCGTGCCGGTGCGGCCGACGAACTCTGTCCACGCGCGGTACTCGTGATTGCGCCAGCCGGGGAAGTTGAAGTACTCGTCGAAGACGATGACGGTTCCCACGGCCAAGCGGTCGGCGACGAGGTCGAGGACGGTCACGGTCGACGAGTACAGGTCCGCGTCGAGGTGAAGGAACGCGAGCTTGTCCTTGTGGCTCTTCAGGAACTCGGGTAGCGATTCCTCGAACATGCCGGGAACGATCTCCGCGCCGGGCACCGTCGGCTCGGTTTCCTGCTCGAACAGTCCCTTCGGGAAGCCCGTTCGCCACGTCTCGGGGAGACCGGAGAAGACGTCGAATCCGGCGACGATGGAAATGTCGTGTCGCTTCGCCATCTCCTCGGCGATGATCTCCAGCGTCGTACCGCTGGCGACACCGAACTCGAGCGCCATCCCCGGTACCGATACCTCGCCGAGCGCGAACCTCAGCGTCGCGTGGGGGCGCAGGAACGTGGGTGCCTTCGGCATGACCTCTTCGGCGAACTCGGCGCTCTGAGCGGCGGCCTCGACGTCGGACGCATACGGGATATCGCGTCGCATGCGCATTTCGAGTCCACGGATGAAGGCGTGCAGGTCGTCGATCTCGCGGCGCTGACGTTCGAGGATGTCCAGCAGCTTGGTCTGCTGATCGCTCGTCTGCTCGGCCAGCTGGGCTGTCTGCTTGTCCAGAACCTCGCCGATCGCACGCTGCAACTTCTCCCGCGCCGAATGCCGAATCCGATCCGTCAGCTTCCGAGATTCCGTCATGCGCACACGGTAGCGGACGCAGACGCCCACGGCCGTTGTCAGTGGAAATGGAGGCCCTGGGGTAGGAGCGGAGCCTGCGGAGCGACCAGATGACACCGCATTTCCACTCACCTGGGTCACCTCCGGAAATGCTCCCGACGCCCGAGTCGACGGAGACGAAGCCATTCCAGCAGGCCCTTGGGATTGTGAGTGGTCACAAGGAAGAACCAACCGAAACGAATCCACTCCTGCGGCAGCAGTTTCCGCATACCGGGCTGTGACATGAGGTACCCGCGGTTGCGATAGGTGAAGTAGCGCTTGGTGGCGTCGTCCGGGTACTGCGTGTGCATCCGCCCGCCGAGGATCGGTTTGAACTCCTCGGCGCCGTTGGGGTGGACGTAGGCGGTCGTCAGACAGGTACCGAACTTCAGGCCCGATCGCTGCAGTCTGCGATGAACTTCCACCTCGTCACCGCGGACGAAGAGTCGCAGATCGGGCACCCCGACTGCGTCGATCGTCGAGGCTTTGAACAGTGCACCGTTGAACAGTGACGCGATTCCCTCGAGCAGATCGTCGTCGGGGTTACGAGGGTCGATCAGTTCGGACCTCAGTCGCCGCCATTCCACTCCGCGCCGCAGCGGGAACGCGAGACGATCGGGGTCGTCGATGTCGCAGACGACGGGGGAGACCTCGTCGAGGCCGTGCTTCAGTGCGCACTCGTGCAGCGTTTTCAGTACGTCCGGACCCTCGGGCCGCCCGTCGTCGTCGGCAAGGAACACCCAATCCGCGCCGAGCGACAGGGCGTAGAGAATGCCGAGCGCGAATCCGCCCGCACCGCCCAGATTGTGATGCGACCCAAGATAAGTAGTCGGAATCGACGCAGACTCGACGAGCTCGCGGACCTCGTTCTCGTGCGCGTTGTCGACGACGACGAGATGGTCCAGCGGGCGGGTCTGGCGCGTGATGACATCGAGTGACTTCGCGAGGAGCTCGCGACGCTTGTGCGTCACGATGACTCCGATGATCGTCTCAGCCACTGGTTTCATCTCTAGGTCGTTCCGCAGGCTCCACTCCCGATCCGTCTCGAGGTCGTTCCGCAGGCTCCACTCCCGCTTCGTCTCGAGCGAGCTCTTTCAAGATCGTCGCCACGTGGTCGCCCGCGTCGTTGCCTTCGTACGCACGCACGACGTCTTCGATGCCACCGTCCTGACGGATCTGGCCGTGGTCGATCCACATCGCGCGGTCGCAGAGCTGGGCGAGGAACTCGTTGGAGTGGCTTGCGAAGACGAGGATGCCGGAGCGTTGCACCAGTTCCTGGAGCCGGATGCGTGCTTTCTTCATGAATTCTGCGTCGACGGCGCCGATGCCCTCGTCGAGCAGCAGGATTTCAGGATCGATGCTGGTGACGACGCCCATCGCTACGCGGACGCGCATGCCGGTCGAGTAGGTCCGCAGCGGCATGTCGAGGTAGTCGCCGAGTTCGGTGAAGTCGGCGATCTCGTCCATCTTCGCGAGCATCTGCTTACGCGTCTGGCCGAGGAACAGGCCTCGGATGATGATGTTCTCGTAGCCGGAGATCTCCGGGTCCATACCGACACCCAGGTCGAAGACGGGGGCGACGCGGCCGCGCACCGAGGCGGTGCCGCGGGTGGGCTCGTAGATGCCGGAGAGCAGGCGCAGGAGCGTCGACTTGCCTGCTCCGTTGTGTCCGACGAGGCCGACGCGGTCGCCTTCCTTCAGATTCATCGTGATGTTCTTGAGGGCTTCGACGACGACGACGTCGGAGCTGTTCCGGTCGATGGCACCGCCGGCTTTGCCGAGGAACTCCTTCTTCAGGGAGCGAGTTTTGGCGTCGAAGATGGGGAAGTCGACGCAGGCGTCGTGCGTGTTGATGCTGACTGACATGGCAGACCCCTAAACCCAGTAGGGCACTCGGGCCCGGAATTTCTTGAGAGCGAAAATGGTCAGGAGCCAGCCGACGATGGTGCAGGCGATCACGATGTACCAGTGGTAGGCCTCCTGGGGCTCACCGATCATCGGGGCTCGGAGGATGTCCAGGTAGTGAAAGAGCGGGTTGATCTCGACGAGGCGGGCGCGCTCGGCGGCCTGTCCGCCCTGGTTGAGTAGCCCCTGCGTCGTCCACACGATCGGTGTCATGAAGAACAGCAGCGTGACCATGGACCCGAGAATCGGCGCAATGTCGCGGTAGCGCGTTGCGACGATGCCGAACAGCATCGCCACCCAGACGGCATTGATGGCGATGAGCGCGAAGGCCGGGATCGCCGCGAGGTCGGTCCAGTGGAACGTCGGTCGGAAGATCGCGATGATGATCACATAGACGATCAGGTTGTGCGCGAACAGCAGAATCTGACGCCACACCAGCCGATACACGTGCACCGACAGCGCCGACGGCAACTGCTTGATCAGGCCTTCGTTGGCGACGAAGACATCGCCGCCCTCGAGGATCGCCGCACTGATGAAGTTCCAGATGATCAAACCGACGGCCACGTGCGGCAGGAACGTCTTCAGATCCATGTCGAGCAGCACCGAGTACAGCAGGCCCATGGCGGTGGCCTGGACTGCAGTGGCGATGGTGATCCAGAACGGGCCGATGACCGAGCGTCGGTATCGCTGCTTGATGTCCTGCCAGCCGAGGTGGAGCCACAGCTCACGCTGATTGAACCCGGTCTTCAGATCGCGGAATGCGCGCTTGTACGTCTGCGAATCCGAAACAGGGAGGCTCACACGCTCTCCTGTCTCGTTCTCGGGTTCCTTCGCTGGAGCTGACACGACGGTCGACCTTACCCGCTCCCGACGGTCGTTCCGCAGGCTCCACTCCTGCCCAGCCCCGGGTCATTCCGCAGGCTCCACTCCCGCCGCCTCCCTGGGTCATTCCCCAGGCTCCACTCCTGCCCAGCGCTACAGGTACTGGCCCGTTCCGCCGCCGGTGTGGCCTGGGCCACTGGGGTTGATGGCGACGCCGGGAGGCAGGGCGCCTTGGCGCATTTGTTCGAGTTGGGCGCGTGCTGCCATTTGCTGGGCGAACAGGGCGGTTTGAATTCCGTGGAACACCCCTTCCAGCCAGCCGACCAGCTGGGCCTGCGCGATGCGCAGTTCGGCGTCCGACGGGATGGCGTCCTCGCCGAAGGGAAGGGCCAGGCGTTCCAGTTCCTCGCGGAGTTCGGGGGCCAGGCCCTGTTCGAGTTCGCGGATCGAGGACTGGTGGATGCCTTTGAGTCGTGCGCGGCTGGCGTCGTCGAGAGGAGCTGCCCGCACCTCTTCGAGGAGCTGTTTGATCATCGTGCCGATGCGCATGACCTTCGCCGGTTGCTCGACCATGTCCGACAAGGGCGTTTCGCCGTTCTCCACGTTGTCGGTGCCTGCGGCGCGGGCCGCGGCGGCGGTTGCCTCTTCCCGGCTGAGTGCGAGAGGCTGTCCGTCTGGACCGATCACGACGACGTGGTCGCCGGCTTCTGGATTCGAGTGCGAGTCCGAGTGCGTCATGTTCGCCATCCTTCCGGTTTCGGTGGGATTGCGCGATGAGCGGGGCCGATTATTGTTGTTTCGGGTCGTTGAGGAGGGAAGACAAGCGTGCAAGACAGCCAGGCGGTCGATCCGAAAAAGGGATGTGGAACACACGCTCACGAAATCGGCGCTTAGAGTGTCCGGCATGGGGTACGACGTCGCACGAGTCAGGGGATCCATTCCCTCGTTGGGCGACGGCTGGATCCACCTCGATCCGCAGAACGGCATGCAGATCCCCGACCGTGTGTCGACCGCCGTGTCCACAGCGTTTCGCGGAAGTGCGCCAACTCACACTTCGGGTCACCTGTCGTCTCGTCGCAGCGCTGGTTTGCTCGACGCCGCGCGGCAGGCGATAGCGGATCTGGTCGGCGGCGATCCCGCAGGTGTCGTTCTCGGCCCTGATCGCGCGACGATGCTCGCGTGGCTCGCCGAGTCCATGTCGTCGCGTCTCGGGCTGGGAACGGGTCTTGTGCTGTCGCGCCTCGACGAGGAAGCGAACGTCGCGCCCTGGCTGCGCATCGCCAACCGCTACGGTGCTCAGGTCCGGTGGGCCGAGGTCGAGATCGACACGTGCGAACTCCCCAGCTGGCAATTCGAAGAACTCATCACCACGACCACTCGCCTGGTGGCAATGACCGCGGCCTCGCCCATCGTCGGGTCGGCCCCGAACGTGCGTGTCGCGGCCGATCGTGTTCATGCCGTCGGCGGCCTGATCGTCGTGGACGCCGCGGGCGCGGCCCCGTACGCGCACGTCGATATCGAGGAGCTGGGTGCCGACGTCGTCGCCGTCCAGGCGTCGGCGTGGGGTGGTCCGCAGGTGGGCGCGCTCGTCTTCCGTGATCCGGGTCTGCTGGATCGAATTCCGTCGATGTCGCTCAATCCGTTCGCGAAGGGCGTCGAGCGGCTCGAGGTGTCGGGCCATCAGTACGCGTTGCTCGCCGGTGTCGTCTCGTCGGTGGACTATCTGGCCAATCTCGACGACTCCGCGACGGGTACCCGTCGCGAGCGTTTGCAGCTGTCCATCGGGTCGTTGCAGGACTACCACGACCGGCTGTTCGATTATCTGTTGCGATCGTTGGAGAAGCTGGACCACGTCATGGTGCTCGGCGACGCTCCCAGCCGTATCCCGACGTTGAGTTTCACCGTCGCGGACACGTCCGCCGAGAAGGTCGCCGAGCACCTCGCGCAGAACCGCATCGGCACCGTCAGTGGAATCCATAGCGGCAGTAGGCTTCTGGATGCCCTGGGGGTCAACGACGAGGGTGGTGCGGTGACGATCGGGCTCGCACCGTACACGACGCGGTACGAGATCGATCAGCTTTCCAAAGCGTTGTCCAAGCTCCGTATGTGAGCGGAAATGTGTCCTCGGGTCGCTCCGCTGGCTCCGCTCCAGTGGCCCACGGCCGACATTTCCACTCACGAGACGCGGAGGACGACCTTTCCGATCGCGTCGGCGTCGAGCAGTCGATGGCCTTCTGCCGCATCGGTTATCGGTAGTTCGGCGTGAATGATCGGGGCGACGGCGCCTTCCTCGATCAGCGGCCACAACCGTGCAGTCATGTCAGCGACGATGTCCGCCTTGCTCGACGCTCCGGTTTCCGGTCGACCACGCAGACCTGCGGCGTGAACGGTGCCGCGCTTGGCCAGAAGTGCACCGAAGTCGAGCTCACCCTTCAGGCCGCCCTGCATCCCGATGGTGATGAGCTTCCCGTCCTTGGCAAGAGCATTTACATTGCGCCCCAGGTACTTCGCGCCCATGTTGTCGAGAATCAGGTCGGCTCCGTCGGGTAGTTTCTCGACGAAGTCCTCGTTCTTGTAGTCGATGAGGATGTCCGCGCCTAGGGATGCGCAGAAGTCGAGCTTCTCGCGCGATCCGGCCGTCACGGCGACGGTGGCGCCGAATGCTTTGGCGACCTGGATAGCGTGCGTTCCGATGCCGCTTCCGCCGCCGTGGAGGAGAACCACATGACCGGAGCGGAGGCCGCCGAACATCACCAGATTGGACCAGACCGTCGACGCCACTTCCGGAAGTGCCGCTGCCGCATGGAGATCGAGCTTTCCTGGGATGGGAAACAGCTGAGTCGACGGGACGGCGACCTGCTCGGCGTACCCGCCGCCGGCGAGGAGGGCGCAGACTTTGTCTCCGACCTTCCAGTCGTGCACTCCTTCACCGAGTTCGGAGATGATCCCCGAGCATTCGAGTCCCAACGTTTCGCTCGCCCCGGGCGGTGGCGGGTAGAAGCCCTGGCGCTGCATCAGGTCGGCGCGGTTGACCGCGGTGGCTGCGACGTCGACGATGACCTGCCCGCGCTCGGGCCGTGGGTCCGCCACTTCGGTCCACTGCATCACGTCGGGGGCCCCGAACTCTTTCAGCGTTATCGCATGCATGCCTGCCTCCTTACCCGATATCCCAGAGATTGATGCCGAAGTCCCGAGCGTGCTCGTCGATCCGGCTCAGTTCGTCCGCCGAGAAGTCGAGGTTCTCCAGTGCACCCACGTTGTTCTCGAGCTGCTCGACGCCCGATGCTCCGATGAGTACCGACGTCACGCGAGGGTCTCGCAGCGCCCAGCTCAGCGCGAGCTGCGCGAGTGTCTGGCCACGTGAGGACGCGATGTCGTTCAGGCCGCGCAGGTGGGCGAGGTGGTCGTCGGTGAACCAGTCGGGGTTCAGCGACTTGCCCTGCGTTGCGCGTGAGCCATCGGGGATTCCGTCGAGATACTTGTCGGTCAGCATGCCCTGCGCGAGGGGCGAGAACGCGATGGTGCCTGCGCCGATCGACGCGAGGGCGTCGAGCAGCCCGTCCTCGATCCACCTGTTGACCATGGAGTACGACGGCTGGTGGATCAGTAGGGGCACCCCGGCGGCGGACAGGAGTTCGGCCATCTTCGTCGTGTTCTCGGGTGTGTAGGAGCTGATCCCGACGTACAGCGCTTTGCCCTGATGCACTGCGCTGATCAACGCCCCTGCCGTCTCTTCGAGGGGTGTCTCGTGGTCGGGGCGGTGGCTGTAGAAGATGTCGACGTAGTCCAGGCCCATTCGGTGCAGCGATTGGTCCAGCGACGACAGGAGGTACTTCCGCGATCCGCCGAAGCCGTACGGCCCCGGCCACATGTCCCACCCGGCCTTGCTGGAGATGACCAGTTCGTCGCGGTAGCCGGCGAAGTCCTCGCGCAGAATGCGTCCGAAGTTCTTCTCGGCGCTGCCGTACGGAGGTCCGTAGTTGTTGGCGAGGTCGAAGTGGGTGATCCCCAGGTCGAATGCTCTACGGAGAACCGCGCGCTGGGTCTGCAGCGGCGCGTCGTCGCCGAAGTTGTGCCACAGGCCCAGCGAGATCGCCGGGAGTTTCAGGCCGCTGGTGCCGGTTCGCCGATACTGCATCGAGTCGTAGCGATCTGCAGCCGCGACGTACGGGGGATCGATATGAGGTTCGGACATGCACCGAGCCTATTCCGACCGCCCGAAACGGACATCGAGCGGGAGCGTGGCCCACGGAATGACCTGAAGGGACAGCTGATCTACTCATCGGTAGCTCTGATGCCTAATATGGTCGGGTGACGGCCGAACGATCCTTTGGTCCAGGGGGGGACCCGCAGTGGTTAGATGCTGCGGAAATGAGAGCGTGGCGCGCCTATATCGACGGCGGCCAACGATTGCAGGGGGTACTCAACAAGGATTTGCAGGACGCGCACAACCTGACGATGGCGGAATATCGCATCCTCGTCATGCTGTCGGAATCATCCGATGGGTCGCTACGAATGAGCGACCTCGCCGACGGTGTCCTGTCGTCGAGGTCTCGCCTGACGCATCAGATCAGGCGCATGGAGTCAGACGGCATGGTCGAACGCAGCACGTGCGTCGACGACGGGCGGGGTGTCCTTGCCGTCATCACCGCCATGGGTCGCCGCCGGTTGGAGGAAGCTGCACCGACTCATGTCACCAGCGTCAGGAAGCATCTCGTCGATCTGTTGACCGCCCGTGAACTCGCGGTTCTCGGCGACATCTTCGAAAAGGTCGACGCAGCGATGGGCAGTCCGACGAGCCGGGGGTGATTGGCCCCGGGCCGGCAGAACCGTTTAGGATCGTCTTTCGTCAGTAGACGATGGAAGCGTGGCAGAGCGGCCCAATGCACTCGCCTTGAAAGCGAGAGACGTCCAAAAGCGTCCGGGGGTTCAAATCCCTCCGCTTCCGCAGCATGTCAGGGGCGGTTTCGACAAACCGCCCCCGGCATCGACTCATTTAGCCGTACGCCGGTACGACACATATGTGACACGTCCTCAGTCGGTTCGTGCCATAGCGTTGCGACAAGGCGTGGATGTAGTCGCGTTTGGGGACATCCGATACGAGGTGAGGGTAGGTAGCCTGGACCTTGCTTCGTACCTACGTTGGTACGACGGTCCTTGTGATCGGACGGCGTGTGTCACGAGTTCCAATGCTGAGTGCTTGCAGTAAGTCGCCGTTCACCGATCCCGTCCGAGCGGGTCCTGTCGGATGCTCTGGAAGTACATGTCGTCGACCTCGAGAGTTTGCGCCGGTTCAGCCCGTGTGCGGGCGGCGTAGCTATCGACGAACGAGGCTATTGCCTCGGTATCGGGGTCGCTGAGAACATCCCGCATCGCCTTGTGCAACTGTGGCTGCTTGTCGAGTAGCGCGGCTCGGTACGCAGCCAGGATTAGGTCGGAATCCGGATGATGCAGTGCGACGAGTCGGTTCTCGGCGTCGACCTCGACGGCGATATCACCGACCCTGCCGACACCACGAATCTCGCGCACAACCGATTGTGCGCGTTGCACTTTCGCGCCCAACTCGTCGAATTCACGGCTCGACATCGTCATCTGGACTCCCTCGATGAGCAGACGATCACGGGGTCGGCGTGACCGGAGCCTGCGCCCCTGACATCTTCGCCTGTGGCAGGCGACATCCCGTGCTCGCCGAAATTACGGCACCTCGGCTGCCGATGAAGATGGCCGTTCGTTCCGGGCTGTAGAAGCGGACCTCGTGGTTGTCCGGATCGTCGTGGAATGTCTGAACCTTGGTCGCGCCCGCAGCCGTGGCGACACGTGTGGCGAACTCGAACACCTGCGGCCATACCGCATCCGGGATCGGCCCCTCCGACACATAATTCTTCAGTTGGACATCGTCACCGTCGGTCCCATCGAACGGCCGGCCGCAGCCGCCGACACTTCGCTCGCGTATCCAGGTCCACCTCATGCCGGGCACCAGGGTGTCCACGAATGCTCCGATCTGCACGACGGCACTCTCGAGCTGCGCTTCGGTGTCCTCGAGCGACGGCAACGTCTCCAGGATTGCGGCTGAGTCCGTCGTCACGGCCGGGTCGGATTTTTCGTACGGGTTGTCGAGCACGTCTGATCCACATCCTGCCAACGTAAGGACTGAGGCGACGGTCAATGCCGTCATCCACCGTCGTGATCGGGTACCGGTCGTTCGTCTCTTGCGCATCATCGGGTCAGGCCGACCAGGCCGTCGAGAATGTCGATACCTCCGGTTTTCATTGCCGAGTCACCGGTCACGAGCTGGCCCGGCACATCGGCCAGACCGGCGATGACAACGGCGGTGTTGTAACCGGAGGTACGCAATTCGCCGTTGTCGCCCGACCTCGGGTACTCGCTGTGCCCTGTCGCTCCTTGGCGCGCCACTCCGTCGGCGGTGGTCGTCGCATCGGTGTCGAGGTGGGTGAATTCGGACATGTAACCAGGACTCCATCCGAAGCGGTTCATGTGCGCGACGGGATCGTCGTGCGCGGTCATCTCGTACGCGTGCCCGGGTGCGATGTTGAGCTTGTCGAGGCTGCTGTCGACGAAGTCATGGCCGGTACCAAGGCCGGGGGACCCGTAGACCATCACATCGTCGACGATTCCCTCGGGAGTCTCTTGGAGCGCGAGCCCGGTGGTGAACGACCCGTACGAATGCCCGACAGCCGTCAGATGTGGGTCGCCGTCGTGGTTCGACGCGTCGATGCCCTCGTAGAACTGCGACAGGTCGGGCGCGGCTGCCTGCGCGTTCCATGGTTGCGCCACCTGGATTGCCCCCGCAATGCTCTCCTCGGAGAAGTAGTTGTCTTTGTCGAGTTGTGGTGCGTCGTACCCGATCCAGGCGATGGTCGACACCGTTTCGCCCGCATGGCCCGGTATGTTGTCGAGTTGCTTCTCCGCGTTCGTCTTCATCTGTTGGCCTTCGTCGGTCATGGCACCGATGGCACCGCCGACGGTGGTATTCAAACCCGGCGTGGTGACGGACACGTGCTCTGCGGTGTCCGGGTTTCCGACCGCCACCGCCGCGTGGGTCTGCGCACCCGACCGAGTATCGAGGAGCATCAGCATCCGGTTGGGGTCTTTCTCGACGGTGTCCCGGACGGCCTGTAGGTCCTCGAGCCGATTCGACACGGTCGGATCGCAGGCCTCGGCGCGGGTCAACTCGTCGTCGAGTTCGATTCGGTTGTAGTGATCACGATCGACGACGGGGAGGCCGTCGCGGTTGCCGATGTAGTTGTCGTGAGCGAACAGCGCATCCTTGTCGGCCGGGGACAACGTGGACCACAACTCGTGCAACTGCGCCGGGTCCGACGGCAGCGAGGTCTTGCCGCTGACGATGTCCGATACGACCGGGCTGATGGCTGCAGCCCCGGGCGATCCGGTCGCGTCGAGACGCTCTTGCGCTACTCGAATTGCTTGCGCCGCTTGCATTTCGGCTTCTCGGAACTGAACGAGAAGTGCCTTGATGCGTACCTCGACGGCGTCGGCCTGCGCGTCCAGTGTGCTCTGCAGGAGCATCGAGACAACTACAGCGCTACCGAGTGGAACAGTCGGGGCCGTCACGGTGCCGTCGTCGAACACCGTCATACCGGCACCGGGTGCCTCGAGGTCCACGATGGCCAACAGGGACATGCGGATGCCGTCGAGTATTCCTCCGTGGGAGGCGTGCGCTTCGGCGATGGCGATGACGGCCGTGTCGATGTGCGAGGCGGCGAGGCTCTCCGACAGACTGTGCGCCGACGCGGCTGCTGCCGCCTCCCCCTGCCATGTGTTCATCGCTGCGTCGACCGCACGATCCATCCGGAGGATCTGATCGGTGAACGTACTGTTCGACGCCAGTAGGGACGTGGCGTAGTCGAGCATCGAGCTCGGTTGGCAACCCCGCACGTGCGCGATGGTGGTCACCGCGCGGACCCGGCGTCGTAGCGCGTCAGCTGAGAACTGAACGCCTCGTCGACGCCCTCGTAGGTCGTGGCGTTGTACTGGCACGTTGCCGACATCTCGGCGACGTTGCCGGCGATGCGGGTGTACGCGTCGGCCGTGGTCTTGGTGCTCTGCTCCGAGGCCGGGGCGATCGGCGAACCCGGCATCGTGACCGTCGCCGTGACGCTGATTGCGTTCATCGCACTCGCCGTAGCGGCGAGTGTTCTACCGAGCGCTCGAAGCCCTTCGAGATCGACTGCCAGCAGTTCGCCCACTTCTCGCCCCCCAGCGAATCCATCGGCGCGATCGAACCAGCGCCATATCGCCAGCAGGCTAACACGCCGACGCCAGCTAGAACTCACAGCGATTCAGCCGATGGGTTGTCGGTCTTGAAGATTTCCGATCTTTATATGGTTCGGGAATTCGGGTGAAGCGGGTGCGCGACGAGTTGCAACGCGGCGATCGAGACGCGGACCGACATCCCGCATCTGTTGTGGTCGATCCACACTGAGCTGTACCGCCACCCCTTCAGCGAGAATTTGTCGGTCGTCACGTCAGCGCGTGGTCCAGGCGTCGAGCTGAGTGAAATTGCCTGCGTTCTCCGGTCAGCGGGTCGGTGAACTCCATCTCCGAGGCCAGGAGTTGCAATGGCTCGGTGAAGTCGTCGACGGCTCGGTCGGTGGGACGCGGATAAAGATCGTCGCCGACGATGGGGATCCCCATCGAGTTCATGTGCAGCCGTAGCTGATGGGTACGTCCTGTCGTCGGGTGAAGACGGTAGTGTCCCAGTTCATCACGGTGGGCGACGAGTTCGATGGTGGTGTGCGCGTTGGGCTCGCCGGAGACCTCTCGGGCGGCGAAGTCGTACTTCTCCTTGACGATGCGGCTCGATACTTCACGCGGAAAGTGCAGTGCCGGAAGGTAACCGGCCACCGCCTCGTAGACCTTGCGGACTTTTCGGTCCTGGAACAGAGTCTGGTAAGGGCCGCGTGCGCTCGGATCGATCACGAACAGCACGAGACCTGCAGTGACGCGATCCAATCGGTGCGCCGGAATCAGTTGCGGCAGAGCCAATTCCTGGCGCAACCGCACCAATGCTGTCTGCAGAATGTGGCCGCCGCGCGGGATGGTCGGCAGGAAGTGGGGTTTGTCGATCACCAGGATCGTGTCGTCGCGATGGACGATGGGGATGTCGAACGGGACAACGGATTCGACCGGAAGATCGCGGTGGAACCAGACGGCCTCGCCCGGGGCGTACGAGGCGTCGCGGCTTACAGGACCCTGCATGTCGACGACGGCATCGGCGACGAGCATCTCGTCGATGCGGTCCGGTGACATCCGCGCTTCGGTTGCGACGAGAAATTCACGCACGGTCACCCAGCGGCCGTCTTCCGGCATCCGCACCCGGGCTGGATCCAGGCCGTGCCTTTTCGGCAACGGGGGTTGCTGCCGTCGTCTCACCGACCGACGGTACCCAGTTCGCACTTGTGCAGGCAAAACGCAGCCTAAAAGCTGCACAAGTGCGAACTCGTGGGGTTATTCGCAGCCGATGCCGTCGTTGTCGCGGTCGAGGTGCGGGCCGTAACCGTATTCGTCGCGGTAGACGGGGGCGGCGCCTGCGTCGCGTGCCTCGGTGCAGTTCTTGTACTGGAACGCGGACTGTGGCCGGGGTGCGGCCTGGGGGGCGGGGGCAGGCGGAGGTGCGGGAGCGACACGCGGCGCGGGAGCCGGCTGTACGAACACGGGGCAGAACTGCGACGAACCGGAGTTGCAGAGGAAGTCTGCGACGGGATCGGCGGATGCGACGGCTGGGCTGACGGCCATCGTGGCAGCGAGGGCGATACCGCCCAGTCCGAGGCGGGCGAGCATGGAGGTCTTGCCGGTCATAGGTGTGGCTCCTGAGCTGAGGGGGGTTTCAATCGTCGGACAGGGGTGATCAAACGGTCAATCATCTGCGCGAATGAGTTTGGGATCCGACGATCGTGCGTATACGAACGTATGAGCGAAAACGAGCAGGTCAACCAGAACCCCGAGAAGGACCCCGACCAGTGGGTGACCGGTGACGAGCCGATCACCGGGCCGCAGGAAAGCTACTTGAACACGCTGGCGCAGGAAGCGGGCGAGGAAGTGCCGGCTGATCTGACCAAGGCGCAGGCGTCGGAGATGATCGACAAACTGCAGGGCGAGACGGGTCGCGGATAACCATCCCCGACGGGTGAGGACGGCGCGGGCGGAGACCGCGACAATCGGCCGGTGAACGTGCAGGGGCTGCGGCGAGAGTCATGGGGATTCGTCGTCGGCTCGCTGCTGTTCGGGTTGGCCGCGGTGCCTGCGTATGGGCACTGGGTAGGAATCGACGTCGACAACGTCACCTACTTCGTGGGTTCGTTGTTCTTCACCGCGTCGGGTTTCATCGCACTGAGGCTCAGTGGGCGCCCGGTACCCGGTTCGGAGTCGGAGAAGGTGGAGCACTTCGACTGGTGGGCGGCTGCGGTGCAGTTCGTGGGTACCGTTCTGTTCAACGTGAGCACTGGTGTCGCACTGGTTGCCGGGTTGACGGCGGCTCAGGCCGACAAGTGGGTGTGGCGTCCCGACGTGTTCGGCTCGGCGGCATTTCTCGTCGCGAGCGCGCTCGCGGTCGTGGCGACCACCGAAACGGACAAATTGTGGGATCCGCATGCGCGCAACTGGCGGAGCACGTGGTTGAACATGGTCGGGTCTATCGCGTTCGGAATTTCGGCGGTGGGGGCGTTCGTCAGACCTGCGACCGGGGATCCGGAGAACGCGTCGATGGCAAATCTTGGAACACTCGCAGGCGCCGTGTGTTTCCTCGCTGCGGCCCTGCTCATGCGGCCTTTGGGACGAGTCCCAAACAACTCGTAGAACTTTTGTACGACCCTCCTTACGACTATTGTGAGCGGAACCACAGCTCGCGGCACGGCTGCCTACCGGTGAGTTACCTTGTGGAACAGATGTTGTTCGTGTTGCGCCGGAGACGGGGCAACGGGGGAGGATGGATCAGTAATGCACCGTCGTGTTCTGGCAGCGCTCGGAACCGGTATCGCCTTGTCGATACTCGGGTCCGGTGTGGTGTCTGCCCAGCCGCTCCCCGGGACCGGTAGCTCCGAGGGGGCCCCGGCACCGTTCTCGCAGACTTCCCCCGCCAAGTCAGCTCGCATCGACAAGGTCGAGATGTTGACCGATCGTCGTGCCGCGGTCTTCGTGGATTCGCCCTCGATGGGCAAGATCGTTCAAGTTCAGGTTCTGCTTCCTGCCGCCCAAGCCGTCTCGCGTCCCACGCTGTACGTGCTCGACGGCGTCAGCGCAGGCAAGGAATCCAACTACGCGGAGAGCACGTGGACGCAGAAGACCGACATCGTCGACTTCTTCGCCAACAAGAACGCCAATGTGGTTCTCCCGGTTGGTGGTTCGAGCAGCTACTACACCGACTGGAACGTTCCGGACCCCATCCTCGGCGTGAACATGTGGGAGACGTTCCTGACGCAGGAGCTCCCGCCGCTGATCGACGCGCGTTTTTCCGGTAACGGCACCAACGCCATCGCCGGTGTCTCGATGGGCGCGCAGGCCGCGATGGACCTCATCACCCGTCATCCGGATCTCTACACCGGCGTCGCAGGGCTCAGCGGGTGCTACGACAACTCGCAGAACAACCTGAAGGACGCCGTTCGTGCGACCGTCGCGATGAACGGCGGCAACGCAACCAACATGTGGGGCGAAAACGCCGACCTCCGCTGGGTCGAGCACGATCCGTCACGTAACGCAGAAGCATTGCGCGGCAAGGACGTCTACATCTCCGTCGGCACCGGGCTGCCCGGTCCCTACGAGCTCGGCCCCGGTGGAAGCGGATTGGAGGTGGCAGCACAGGGCGGTCCGCTCGAAGCTGCCGCGCTGTACTGCACCACTCTGTTCGATACCCGGCTGCGCTCGCTCGACATCGACGCGACCGTCGTATACCGCCCCTACGGCATCCACCAGTGGGTCTACTGGCAGGACGACCTACGTGAGTCCTGGCCGACGCTCGAGCGGGCCCTGGGACTCTAGAAAGCCGCGGTCGCCGCGTATTTCAGGAAAGCGTCGTTCTCGTGCGGATCACCGATGGTGATCCGCACGCCGTCGTTTCCGTAGGCACGCAACAGGACTCCGGCCTCGGCCGACCCTTGCGCGAAGGTGCCGGATCGGTCACCCAGCGGCAGGAACACGAAGTTCGCGTCGGAACGAGCGACGTCGTAACCCAATTCGATCAGAGCGTTTCGCACCCGCTCGCGTTCGGCGACCAGAGTGTCGGTGCGCGCCAGAAGCTCGTCCTTGGCCGCCAGTGATGCCAGTGCCGCCTGCTGTGCAACGGAATTGACGGCGAACGCGATGCGCACCTTGCCGAGGGCGGTGATGATCGAGGGATCGCCGACGGCATAGCCCACGCGGAGCCCGGCGAGCCCGTAGGCCTTGGAGAACGTGCGCAGAACCAGCACGTTGCGACGGCCGCGCGCCAATTCGACTCCATCGGTGTATTCGCCTTCGGGGTTCTCGCGGGCGTACTCGAAATACGCCTCGTCGAGCACGACCAGGACGTGCGCGGGCACGGCGTCGAGGAAGTGCTCCAGTTTCGAACGACGGACCACCGTGCCGCTCGGGTTGTTGGGGTTGCAGACGAACATCACGCGGGTGCGGTCGGTGATCGCCGCGAGCATCGCGTCCAGGTCGTGGACATGGTTCTCGTCGAGCGGTACCTGCACGGGTGTCGCTCCAGCGACGCGGGTGATGATCGGGTACGCCTCGAACGAACGCCACGCGAACACCACTTCGTCGCCCGGTTCGCAGGTGATCTGGACGACCTCCTGGCACAGTGCGACGGAGCCGTTGCCTGCCGCGACGTTCTCCGGTGCGACCTTCAACTGCGAGGCGAGGGCTGCGACAAGTTCGGTGGCCAGGATGTCCGGGTAGCGGTTGACACCCGCTGCGGCTTCGAGGATCTTCGCCTGAACGCTCGGCAGCGGCCCCTGAGTGGTCTCGTTGCTGGCCAGCTTGATCGCCCCGGGGAAGTTGCGGCCGGGTACGTAGGCGGGGATGGCGTCGAGGTCGGTGCGTATGCGAGCAGTCACGGCTCACATTATGCGCTCGGCGTTCATGTGCATTTTCTGCGTGTCCGCCGGTATTGATGCGAGCGCCGCACGAGCGCACTAGTTTGGGTTCATGTCGGGAATCTTCACGGATGTGGCAGTGCTCCGAATCGATGTCGACCCCGGTGTGGTGGAAGCCGACACCGAGCAACCACCTGCGGTGCAGCAGAAAGTCCCCCTCACCGCCATCGAGCCCGAAGGCAGTGTGCGCGGCGGCATCGTCGTCCTGCACGAATCCCGCGAGATCCCGGCGTCGCTGCTGGACCTGTTGCGTGCCCTCGCGCTGGAGGGCTGGTTGGCCGTAGCGCCGGACCTCTTCCACCGCGACGCCGACACCGACGGCGACGAAGTATTCGGTGAGAACCTCTTCGCCGACTTCGACGCCACCTTCGACTGGCTCACCACCAGAGGCGTCTATCCGGACTGCGTCGGCGTCATCGGGTTCGACGACGCCGGGACCGCCGCCCTGATCGTCGCGACCAACCGTCCCATCGGGGCAGCCGTCAGCGTGGCCGCAGCCGGCATTCTCGAGCCGCTGAACGACGACGCCGTCGCGCTCGTCGAAGCCGCCCCGTCGCTTCAGGCGCCGTGGCTCGGCCTGTACGGCGAGAACGACCCCAAGACCCCACCCGAGCACATCGAGAGCCTCCGGGAGGCGGCGACGAAGGCATCCGTGGCAACCAACGTCGTCAGCTACGGCGGCCTCGGTCACCGCGCCGACGCGCCGCCGTCACCCGGCAGCGCCGAGGACGGGGATCCGACGGCGGCTGCCCTCGTCGAAGCGCAGACCCGAATCTTCGACTGGTTCGACTCATTCCTTCGCTGACCAGCCGTTTTGCGTTAACCGCGTAGGCATGTGTAATCTTCTTCCTCGGCGGTCCGAGAGGGCCGGCAGCCTAGGAGGCGTGCCAGAGCGGCCGAATGGGAGTCACTGCTAATGACTTGACCCTTCACCGGGTCCGGAGGTTCAAATCCTCTCGCCTCCGCCACGGTTGGTAGAGTTCTACCGGCCAGCAAGACCAACTGAATAACATGCGCCCGTAGCTCAACGGATAGAGCACTTGACTACGGATCAAGAGGTTAGGGGTTCGAATCCCTTCGGGCGCACAGAAGAGAGCCCCTGATCTGCGAGTTATCGCGGATCAGGGGCTCTCTCTTTGCGCCGGATCTATCCCGAGAGCAGTCCGACCGGCAGTGAAGTGCCGAACGGGTGCAAAGCCTGTTTACCGACAGCTCACACGGGGGCGAGAAGGCCCAACTGTTCGAGATCGCTGAGGTACTTCTCGATCAACGCCCGATCCAGGTGCGGGATGTCGTCGGACTCTTCTCGGACCGCGGCGCGGAAGACGTCGGCGGGAAGATGAGACCCCGCGGCGGGGACGTCCGGGTGTTCGTATGCATGTAGGAGGGGGAGCAGCGATCGCGACCTCTGCGGTTCGGGCAACTCGTCGATGGCAGCGGAGAACTTCGCAAACCACTCGTCGTAATCCTCGATACGCTGGATACTCCTGCCGGACTCGATCATCCAGTCGACGAACGTGTCGAGCGAGATGCCGTCGTCGTGCGGATTGAGTACGTCGTAGGTGGTGTATCCGTCGACGGTGTCACCTCCCAGTGCGGTGATCGCGGCGGCACTGAAGTCGGCGGGAAGGCCGTCGTAGTGCGCGCGGGGGCGGCCTGCGTCGTCGAGCGGCGCTCCGGTGTCGCTGCGGTAGAAGCTGTTCGGTGCGATGCCCGTCGCTGCGATCGACAGCACCAGTCGGGTGAACACGTCGGGGACGTTCAACTGTCC
The DNA here is from genome assembly GCF_002258225.1 of Rhodococcus sp. RS1C4. Classification (NCBI taxonomy): domain Bacteria; kingdom Bacillati; phylum Actinomycetota; class Actinomycetes; order Mycobacteriales; family Nocardiaceae; genus Rhodococcus; species Rhodococcus sp. RS1C4. The sequence continues at coordinate 93,693 of NZ_NOXZ01000022.1, forward strand.
GGACCACGTACTGTGCGCGAGGATCATGTCCGATCGGAACACCGTCACGGGAAGTCCGAGATCGTCGAAAGCATTGCGCAGAAGAACCTCACCTGCCCACTTCGAGGTGCCGTAGCCGTTGGCGTACGACTCGTCGACGCTGCGCGAGCTGCTTTCCACCCGAATGTCGCCGTTCTCGACGAATTCGTCGACGCCCGCCGCAACGGCCACGGTGGAAAGGTACGTGACAGGCTTGAGGTGGTGGTGGGTGGCCAGTCGCACTATCTCGGCCGTACCGACAACGTTCGGGCCGAACATGTGCGGGTAGGGGAGTGCATGGTTGACCAGAGCGGCGGGGTGCACGATGCGATCGACCCGCGTGGCCAACGAGTTCCATGTGTTCTCGTCGAGTCCGAGCCGGCTTTCACCGATGTCGCCTGCGACGACTTCGAGTGCGGCGTAGGCGAGGGCTCGATACCTGGCGGACAGTTCCGCATCTCCCGAGTCGAACGCTGCATCGAGGCGCGCGCGTGCGTCGGCGGCGTCGCGGCCCCGGACGAGGCAGACGACGGTGCCGCCCACATCCGCCATGCGTTCCAACCATTCCAGTGCCAGGAATCTGCCGAGGTAACCGTTGGCCCCGGTCAGTAAGACCGTGCGCGTCGTCGGGCGCGGCCGCTCGGCGTCCTGCGCAGCTTTCAGTGCGTCGGCGGACAGGAACGCATCGAGGGTCAGATCGGATGCCTTCACCACCGTCGCACCGCGTCCGTGCACCGAATCGAACGTCACCGCATCCGTATCGGAGTCCTGGCGTGCGGAGATGTAGTCGGCGATTCCCCTCAGGTCGGTCGAGGGACCGGTGATCACTCCGACGGGGACCTCGATGTCGAAGATGTCCCTCAAAAGGTTCGAGAAGGTCAAGGCGGACAGAGAATCTCCCCCGAGATCGGCGAAGCGCACGTCGGGACTCACGTCGGTGCCCGCGCAGCCGAGCAGTGCCACCGCCGAATCGCCGACGGTCGCCAGTACAGGCGCGTCGGGTCCGCGGCGTCGCAGGTCGCGAAGTCGACCGGACTGCGATTCCTCCAGCTCGGTGTAGCGCGCTTCCAATGTCGCGCCGTATCGGTCGACGAGCTTGGGACGCAACTGTTTTCCCGCACCGGACAACAGTCCGTTGTCCTGCGTGAACGACTCGGTCTCCACGATCACCTCGCGCGGTACCTCGTAGGAGTTCAACCCTGCGTCCCGCGCGATCGTCTGAAGCGACGCCAGGATGGATCCCGGGTCGTCGACGCCGGGCGCGGGTACCACCACGGCGAGCAAGTAGGACCGTTGACTGTTTCCGTAGACGAAGATCTGGTCGACCAGATCGCTGGTACCGAAGACGGACTCGAGCCGTGCAAGTGCGACGAATTCACCCTGGGCGAGCTTGAGGACGTTCTTGCGTCGGTCCACGTAGGCGAGATGATCGGGCGCGAGTTCAGCCACGACATCGCCTGTGCGGTAGTAGCCCTCGGCGTCGAACATCTCGGCCGTGACCTCGGGACGCTTGTAGTAACCGGGCGTGATGGACTCGGTCTTCAGCAGCAGTTCGCCGCGAGGATGCGGTGTGTCGGTGACGAAGTATCCGAGCTCGGGTACGTCGTCGAGCTTGTAGTCGATGACCGGCGGACGACGGACGACGCCGTCGTGCAACACCATTCCCGCTTCGGTGGATCCGTAGTTGTCCTGGACCTGCGCGTCGAGCAGCTCGGCGACGAAGTCCTTCACCTCGGTGGCGATGGGCGCAGTGCCGACGACAGCGGCGAGCACGCGGCCGCCGAAGGTGTCGCGTCGGAATTCGCCCAGAACGACGTCGCGGACCGTCGCCGGGTCCGCGCCCGCGTCGACTCGGCGATCGATCTCCGCAAGCGCGGTGTGGCGAATCATCTCGCATACCCGGGGGACCAGAAGCGCCAGGGTGGGCCGTGTCAGGGAGAAGTCGTCGAACAGCGTCGACAGGTCGCTCGAGCCCGCGAAGGTGACGGTTCCACCTGCAGCAAGGGTGGAGAACACCAGACCGCGTCCGGCGAGGTGGCTCATCGGCAGGTAGTCCAGGGTGATCACGGGAAACCCTGGACCGGCATCGGAGTCCGATTCCGAGCCCGTGCTGTGCCAGGCGCCCGTCCACGTGCCGGTCACGATGGCCTCGGTGTGGATCGCACCCTTGGGCGTTCCGGTGCTGCCCGAGGTGTAGATCAGAGTGGCGAGGCGCTCGGGATCGTCGGATTCGACGAGTGGGTAAGGCCCTTGTGCTCGGCCTCGCTCGATCACGTCGGCGAGGGTCGAGAGTGAGACGGCGTCGAGCACGCGTGCGGCGGTGAGTCGCTCGCGGTCGGCGTCGACACGGTCGTCGTGGTCCAGAACGATCACGGTGTGTACCGAGGGGCTTTGCTGGGCGATCTCGATTGCCACCGCGAGGTTTTCGCTGTCCGCTGCGATGACGGCAGGCTCCACCTCGGCGACGATGTCGATCAGTTGCGTGGCGCTCGCACCGGCCTGCAGTGGCACCGCGACGGCGCCGAGCCGCACGGTGGCAAGCTCGACGACCGCGTAGTCCACACTGGCGAAACCGAGAGTCGCGACGAAATCACCTGGCTGAACCGGGTTCTCGCCATGCACGAGGGCGGCAGCCGTTGCGCCTGCACGGTCCCATGTCTCTGCGTAGGTGATCGTGTCGATGGAGGGGAGCAGGGACGCCGCGCCGTCGACGATGGTTCTGGCGCGCCGACCGAGCGCTGGTCGATCGCCGTATCCGATCATGACTTGTTGGACCACTGCGGCCAGATTCGGCTTCAGCGCGAGGGCTGCCGCGGCGACGCCGTGATCGGGTTCGGCCGAGCGGAACTGCTCGTCGGTGCGATGGAGTTCGGCGAAGCGGCGTCGTAATGCGTGGTCGGTGGCGGTTGTGGCAGTACTGGAAGTCATGCGCGAGTTCCCCTCCGTGATCGGCATCGATTTCATTACCTAAGGTAAGGATATGCCCGGAGGGGAATCCGGTAATCGTGATGCTGGTCATAGAGTGGGTGGTCCGCTGGTGGGCGAAGGAAAAACATGCTCAGGTAATTGTGCGCGCGCCACACCAGCAGTGTCTCCGTGTGGCAGAGTGACATACTCTAGGCCCTGCAAGGCCGTCGGGTGGTCGTTCGAAGGGGAGCCTTGTGCGCGAGGATTCGAATGAAGCGGTGCCGGCGCTGCGGGTGATCGTTGTCGGTAGTTCGGCTGGTGGCCTCGAAGCGCTTACCTCGATGCTCGGAGCAGTCGAGGTAGGCCTGGGCTGGTGCGTCGTGGTAGCTCAGCACATGGCACCGACAGAATCCAGCGGGCTAGCTCACCTCCTCGATCGTACGACGGACATGCAGGTCGTCGAAGCTGCGGACGGAGATCGACTCCGCGCGGACACAGTGTTCGTCGCGCCGCCAGGCCACGACATCTCGGTCGATGCTCACCACCTCGCGATCGAAGTCCCCAGCGCGAACACTCGGCCGTGGCCCAGCATCGATCATCTGTTCATCTCGGCAGCACGGGCGTTCGAGGACAGGTCCGTTGCCGTCGTCCTGTCCGGGACCGGGAGCGACGGAGCATCAGGAGTCGAGGCCATCGAGTCAGCCGGCGGTCTTGTCGCGGTTCAGGAGCTCGCAACCGCAGCTTTCGATCCGATGCCGACGGCCTCGTTTGCAACCGGATCGGTGGATATCGAGGCACCGGCGCATGACATACCTCGGGAACTGAAGCGCTGCCTCGACAGCACCGCGTCGATGCACAACAGTGATTTTCACACCGCCGAGCCGGCCGATGCCGTCGATCTCAGCCCGTCGCATCTCGATGACGTCCTCGAGGCATTGCATGCAGAAACCGGGCTCGACTTCTCGGGATACAAGACCTCCACCCTGGGACGTCAGATAGCCCGTCGACAACGCCTTCTGGACATTGGAAGCGCGACTGCGTATGCCGGTTTTCTACGCGCCACTCCCGCCGAGGCGACGTCACTGTCGAGGGCGCTTCTCGTGACAGTGACGGCGTTCTTCCGTGACCCGGACATCTGGGACGGTATCCGTGAGCATCTGCACACAGTCGTCGACGCATCAGCCGATCGAATCCGGATCTGGGTGCCCGGCTGTGCAAGTGGGCAAGAGGCCTACACAGTCGCAATGCTTACTGCCGACGTTCTCGGTATCGGGCCAGACGAACTGTCGGGCCGTGTGAAGATCTTCGCCACGGACCTCGACGAGCAAGCACTGACTGTCGCACGAGCGGGGAGATACCCATCGATCGAGGCCGATGAAATTCCTGACCGCTATCGTCGTCAGTGGACGCGCACCGTAGACGGCATGGTGGAAATTGTTCCCGCGCTGCGCGAGTGCATCGTGTTCGCTCGGCACAATGTCGCGTTCGATCCGCCGTTTCCCAATCTCGATCTGATCTCTCTCCGCAACACGCTGATCTACTTTCAGCCGCGACTGCAGGAGCAAGTGCTGCACCTGTGCCAGTTCGCCTTGAACCCAAAGGGGTTGCTTCTGCTCGGCCAGAGTGAACGCGTTCCACGTACGGATGAAGCATTCACCGTCGTCGACCCCGATCGCCGGCTCTATCGGAGGCGACAGCATCCTCGTGTATTCGGCCTCCCACTCCGCGGCGTCTTTCCAGCCGCCCGTTCGCCGAAACAAACCGAGCAGGTCGATGTTTCGCCCCACGCCTCCGTCGTCGATCGAGAGTTCTACCGTGACATCGTCAAATCTGTTGTTCCGTCTGCGCTGATCGTCGACGACAGGTCGATCCTCATCGAGGTCGTCGGCGATGTCGCGCAGTGGTGCACGATCAGCGAGGGCGTCCACAGTGGCAGCGTCGTAGACCTTCTGAAAGAGCAATACCGCCCGACGGTTCGTGCAATGCTCAGTCAAGTCCAGCACAGTGCACCGAAAACAACGACCCGAACGATACGATCCAACGAAACAACTACTCGGATATCGGTCACCCGGATCGGCTCCTCCCTCACCGATAGCAGTGGCGACGGTGCCATTGTCGCTTTCGAATCCGAACCAGTCCTTCACGGCGAACTTGCTCCGGAAACAGTGGGAGCGGCAGTTCAATTCAGCGACGAACTCGAAACCGTGTACGACGCACTTCAGGCGACAGTCGAGGACCTCAGCACGGCCAACGAAGAGCTGCAAGCCCTCAACGAGGAACTGCAGGCATCGTCGGAGGAACTGCAGGCGTCGTCCGAGGAGGTGCAGGCGTCGAACGAAGAACTCGAAGCGACGAACGAAGAGTTGACGACGCTGAACCAAGAACTCACGACGCGTGGAACCGAATTGACTCGTGCGAACATCGACCTGGAGAATATTCAGAGTTCCCTCACCAATGGCCTGATCCTGCTGGACAGAGACCTCCGCGTCACTCGTTTCACGCCACTGGCGGTTCGCCTCTTCTCCCTCATCCCGTCTGACATCGGACGGACTCTCGGTGCGGTCCCGACCGCCATTGCCATTCCCGGACTGGACGAAGCGTTACAGAGAACGTTGGGCGGGGATTCGATCATCATCGAGCTCGAAAGCGACCAGCGTGACTTGCTGATGCAGACGCAGCCCTACCGCGGAGACAACAGCGAGATCCTCGGCGTGATCGTGGTGGTGATCGACGTCAGTGACATCACAGCCGAGCGGCGGGCACGCGAACGGGCATTGACCAACCTCGAAATAGTCACCGAGTCCATTCGAGAACTTGTCTGGCAACGCGATACGTCCGGAGTGTTGACCCTCCTGACCCGCCGGGTCGAGGAGTTGTACGGTCTGGACCGGTCTCGTGTACTCGCCGACCCTTCGCTTCTCCTGGCCGCAGTGCACCCCGACGACCGCGAACGTGTAGCCGCTGTCTCCGCGTCGACGGACCCGAGCTGGCAGATCCAGTACCGAATCATCCGACCGGACGGCACGATCCGATGGATCGACGAGTCGGCCACCTTCATGCAACCACCCGACGGGTCGCCACCGGTGCGCGTGGGCAGCGCGTTCGACATTTCCGAGCAGCAGAAGCTCGCGGTGCATGTCGACGGCCAAGCCAAGCTCATCGAGTCCCTGTTTCTCAACTCGTCCCTGGGTTTGCTTCTCGTCGACGGTCGGGGGCGGATCGAGCGGGTGAGCCCCGTGATCGAAGCTATGACCGGATACACCGCCGACGCGCTCGCAGGGCGCACCCTGTCCAGTCTCGTTCCGTCGATCCAGTACGAGAACGAGAACCGGGTACCTACGAATCGTGCCCTGGTTCGCGCGGACGGACACACCATTCCGGCGTCGGTCGAGTTCGTCGACGGCGCCGGGACGGGCCGATCCGTTGTCGTCGTCCAGGACAGTTCCCGATTGCGTCGTCTGAGTGCAGAACTGGCCGCGCATGAACAGTTCGATCAGCAGACCGGCCTTCTCACGCGCACGTTCTTCCGTTCCCGTGCCACGGATGTGGTCGCTGCGAGCAACGAACCATCGGCGGTGCTGTGGATCGACCTCGACGGATTCAAGGAAGTCAACGACAGGTTGGGTCACCGGAACGGTGATCTGGTTCTCGGCGTCGTCGCACACCGTTTGAAAGGTGCAGTTCGCAAGGACAACCTGATCGGCAGGTTCGGGGGTGACGAGTTCGCAATACTCGTCAGTCGCGCAGACGATCTCGATGCTCTCGACAGCCTGGTTCACCGAATATTGAACGTCGTACGCGAGCCGATCGTCGTCGACGACTCCCACGCCTTCGTGTCGGCGTCCATCGGAATAGCCGTACAACCGACCGACGGCAACACAGCTGACGAGTTGCTCCACAACGCAGACGTCGCGATGTATTCCGCGAAGCAGAACGGCCGCGACCAACACATCTACTTCACTACTGAGATGGACCGCGATGCCGACGCGCGTGCAACTGTGCGCCACCAGCTCTCAGCGGCAGTGAGATCCCGCGACTTCGAGCTGTATTACCAACCGATTCGTTCGATCGCCACGGGCGATACAGCGATGATCGAAGCTCTTGTTCGGTGGAGACGAGACGGCGAGCTGATCAGTGCCAGCGAATTCATCGACATCGCCGCCGACACCGGCCAACTCCGCGCCCTCGGCCATCTCGTACTGGACTGCCTCATCGAGGACGTCGACACACTGCACACACGGTTCGGTGCGGACCATCCACGCGTAGCGGTGAACATGTCAGCCACCGAACTGCGTGAACGCGACCTGATGGACAGACTTCTGGCGTGGCGTCCGGCCGGTGGTTTCGACAAAATCGTCGTCGAAGTCACGGAACAGATCACACTCACGCCCGGTGACCGCGCGTTCGGTGTTCTCACTCTTCTGCAGAGACTGGGCGCAACGATCAGTATCGACGACTTCGGTACCGGTTACTCCAATTTGGAGCTGCTCGGCCAACTGAAACCGGGAATCATCAAAATCGACCGTTCGCTGACCGAACGCGCTGCCGAAGACGCACGTGGAGAACGCATACTCGAAGCGGCGGTGGGGCTCGCACACGCTCTGGAGACCACGGCGGTCATCGAGGGGGTGGGGGACACGAGGTTGTCGGCTGTCGCAGCGGCGTCCGGAGCCGAGCTGGCCCAGGGCTACCACCTCGGACGGCCGATGTCCCTGCCGGACATCATCGATTCGATCTCCGGCCACATGTGACGCGAGGCGATCAGTTCAGCGCAACGAGCTCGTGCAATGTCCTCCCCGTCCGGACTTCGGTTGTACCGTTCCGGGTGACGGTGAGCTCGAAGGTCGAATCGAACCGGAAGTATCCCGGGTGTCCGACGAGTCGGTACAGCAGCGGCCGGACGGCTTTGTGGCCGGCCACGGGTACGTCGCTCAGCAGATCGTGTGCATGAACTACCGTGTCGACGGTCAGTATCAGCTTCACCACGCCGGGGATCTCGATCCGAAGCCACTCCGGATAGGCGCGGTTCGCGACGGCGTTGTACTTGATCGGCCCTTCCGAGACCTCTGCTTCACCGGAGCTGAGAATCACCTCGCCCTTGTACGCCAGCATCAGCGGTCGGCTCTCGTGCGCTCCGAGTCGCTCCTTCGTTTTGACCAGTGCGTAGAGCAAGGAGTAGTCGTCGTCGTACAGGCGCCCCCAGTGCCACCGATCGATGACGCTCTTCATGTCGCCTGCGCCCCAATTGTGGTCGGCGTACCCCCGTCCGGTGACGGTCTTCGTCTCTGCTCCGATCGTGATCGACCCCTCGACACGTGCACGGGGAGCAGCGACAACCCAACCGAACACATCGGTTCCACCGAAGAGGGTCTCGCCTTCGCCCGGCATCCAGCTGGGCAGCTCGTTGTGGAACCGCAGATCGAACGTCACGTCCTCTTCGGACAGCGACAGATGATGTATCGGTAGACCGTCCGGTGGGAATTCGGCCCAGGCGTGATTGGGTCCCACTCTCACGTCGCATCGAGCAATGGATGCCGAGGCCTGCTTCTTGGAGTATCGCGTGAAGATCTGACGGCGGGTACCGTCGGGCGCGTAGATCAAGATCTCGACGCTGGGTTTGGCGACCAATGCCGGCTCCTCGGGTCGCCGGAGGTTCAGGAAGCCGATGATGGTGTGTCCGTCGTCGAGGTGCGCGTCGAAGTACCAGTGCTCGAAACCCGTTCGGCTCCCGGGCACCGGATGCGCGCCGTTGTGTCTCGGTTGAACCGTGGTGAGGGCGGCGTCGGCTCTGCCGGGCCCGTTCCAGGTTTCGACGATCTCGGGAGCTGTCATCTGTTCATCTCCGTTTCGTGCGGTGAAGTTCGGCATCAGATGCCGTCGAAGCCGATGTGGACGGTCTTTTCCTCGGTGTCCCCGTCGAGTCCGGATCGGCCCAGTTCGCGTCCGATACCGCTTCCTGCCCGGCCACCCCAGGGCAACGCTGGGTCCGGAACACCCCATCCGTTGACCCACACCGTGCCCACACGAAGCTTCTCGACTACGGAGTGGACGCGAGAGATGTTCTGCGAGTAAACCATCGCGTTGAGGCCGTAACGCGTGTCGTTGGCTATTCGGACGGCTTCCTCGGTGGTGCGGAATCCGATCACCGTGGCGACGGGCCCGAAGATCTCGTCGCGGGCGATGGTGAGTTCGTTGGTACCGCGGAACACGGTGGGTTGTGCGTAGAAACCGACACCACGCTCACGTTTGCCGCCGCAGATCAACTGTGCGCCCTCGGATATGCCGGAATCGATGTACCCGTTTATGCGGTCGAGTTGCTTCGCGTTGACGATGGTCCCCATCGTGGACCGGTCGTCGAAAGGATCTCCGACCACAGCGCTCTCGGCTGCGGCGACGAGTCCGTCGACGACCTGGTCGATGACCGACTCGTGCGCCAGGACTCGCGTCCCAGCGGCACACACCTGTCCCTGGTGGTAGAAGTTCCCCATCGAGATCCAGGGCATCGCAGCCTCCAGATCCGCGTCCTCGAAGATCAGCTGTGGTGCTTTTCCGCCGAGCTCGAGAACGAGTTTTCGGAAGCTCTCGCCCGCAAAGCTCCGAATCGACTGGCCGACAGCGGGACTTCCGGTGAAGGAGACCTTGTCGACGCCGCCATGACCTGCCAGGGCAGCCCCCGCAACCGGACCGAGGCCGGTGACCACGTTGAGCACTCCGTCGGGAATACCGGCTTCGGTGGCGAGCTCGGCCAATCGCAGCGTCGACAGCGACGCGTCCTCGGCGGGCTTGACCACGACGGTGTTTCCCGCGGCGAGGGCGGGGGCGAGCTTCCAGGCTGCGATCAGGGCCGGGTTGTTCCACGGGGTGATCGCCGCGACGACACCGAGAGGTTGACGCACCGTGTAGCCGAATCGTTGCTGCGGGCCGAAGTTCGGCAAGGACATCGCCGAACCGGAGATCTTGTCGGCCCACCCCGCGAAGTGCCGGAACGCCTCGGCCGCACAGGGAATGTCGCCGCCGACGGAGTCGCGGTACAGCTTGCCCATCTCGACAGCTTCGAGAGCCGCGAGAGTCTCGGCGTCGGCTTCGATCAGTGCTGCCAACCGGGTGAGGGCTTTTCCTCGTTCAGGGCCGCTGGTTCGGGACCACTCGCCGTGCTCGAACTGCTCACGTGCCGAGCGGACGGCCGCATCGACGTCGTCCTGGCCGGCCGCGGCGATCTCTGCGACCACCTCACCGGTAGCAGGATCGGTCGAGGTGTACGTCGCACCGTCGGCGGCCCCGACACGGGCTCCACCGATGCGGAGCAGCGGCTCCGGTAGATCGAATTCGGGTCGTGTGATGTCGGCCGTGGTCATCGTGACTCTCCTGTGGCTGCGGAATCCTGCGAATCGAAATGTCGTTGCAAGCCGCTCCACGAGGAGTCGTAGTCCGGCTGACGGTGTTTCGCGTTGTAGGCGAAGTCCGTCGTGATCAACGGGAGTCGTGTCTCGAACATGAACGCCAACGAGTTCTCCAACTTCTGTGGTAGCAGATCCGCACTCGACGCGGTGTCGAAGGTCTCGAGATCGGGACCGTGGGCGCCCCACATGTTGTGCAGACTCGCCCCGCCGGGGACGAACCCCTCCGCCTTGGAATCATGTTGTCCACGAACAAGGCCCATGAACTCGGTCATGATGTTGCGGTGGAAGTGGGGTGGTCGGAACGAATGCTCGGCAACGTTCCACCGTGGCGGGAAGATGGCGAAGTCGACATTGGCTTGGCCGGGTCGCTCCGATGGAGAGGTGAGTACGGTGAAGATGGACGGGTCGGGATGGTCCCACCCGACGGTGCCCATCGTGTTGAAACGGTTCGTGTCGTACTTGTACGCGCTGTGTGTACCGTGCCACGCCACCACATCCAAGGGCGAGTGATCGTATTCTGCTGCCCAGAGCTGCCCACCGAACTTCTGGATCACCTGCACCTCGTCAGTGCGATCTTCGTAGGCAGCAATGGGATACGAGAAGTCCCGTGCGTGGGCGAGTCCGTTCGACCCGATCGGGCCGAGTTCGGGCAACGCGAAATAGGCGCCGTAGTTCTCGCAGATGTATCCGGCGGCGGAATCATCGTGTAACGACACCCGAAACTTCACCGCACGGGCGATCACGGCGATCTCGCCGGGTACGACGTCCAGGAGTCCGAGTTCGGTGTGCAGCCGGAGGCCACCCGACTGCGGAACCACCAGTAGCTCACCGTCGAGGTCGGCGAAGTACCTGTCGGTCATCGACCTCGTCGCGTGATACATGTGTACCGCGATACCGTTGCGCTCCAGTACATTGCCGTTCGCAGCGATGGTGTGGACACCGTCGAGGAAATCAGCATCGGGCCACGGAGCGTCGAACGGATTCCACCGCAATCGATTGACATCGAGTACCCCGTCGGTGAGCGGAGCCGAACGGAAGAGGCCGTTGTCGATGCGCTCGAATCTCGGATGACGCGCGGACGGGTGGATTCGGTACACCCACGTGCGTCTGTTGATCTCCCGCGGTTCGGTGAACGCCGTACCGGAGAGTTGCTCGGCGTAGAGGCCGTAGGGTGCTCGCTGCGGAGAATTCTGCCCCCAGGGCAAGGCGCCGGGGATCGCCTCGGACTGATGTTCGTTCCCGAATCCCGTGCTGTATTTCAGGGTCTCGGTCATCGTCGCAACGCTCCCTGTGCGTCGAACTCGGCTTCTCGCCCGTCCATCTGGGCGCGGAGCCAACTGCGCCGATGTCGATCGGCGATGTGTTCCATCCGGCGTCCCGCTCTCGGAACAGCCCGCCGGACGAGCTCGAGGACTGTGATGAGGGGGAACCGGGCGATCACGATCAGAATCCACGGAAACGCAGAGGGCATGTCGTACTTCGCACGTGTCGCCGGGCCCATGAACAGCGTGGTGTACGCGCCATAGATTCCGTAGTTGTATCGAGCGCGCATTCGCGCGAGTCCTTTCTGGTGCGGTCTGGGCGCGAAGCTGGCGGGAAAGGACTCGATGAGTTCCTTGCCGTGCACCCCCGCGTCGTAGCTCCGTGCTGCCGAGACCATGGCCGTCATCCGGAGGGAGTCCGCAATGGTCGTCGGGAAGTTGCGCACATCGACACCGAGGAGATGGCCCATGAACTTCTGGAAGTGCAGCAGCGCGCGAATCTCGGTCGGTGTGGTCTGCAGTCCAACCAGTCGGAGCGCCAACGCAGGCACGGTGCTGCCACCCAGCAACGTCAACATCTGATAACCCTGGCTGATCGGGTATCCCCACTTCTCGGTGTCCCATTCCGGGTGGCCGTCGATGCGGCGTCGGACAGCAACGTGCATCACTCGTACCTTCATCGCGGTGGCGCGGCCGGCCGAGCCGATGCGCAGCAACGCTCCCGGCTCCGAGGTATCGACCCAGAATTGGCACGTTTCCAGAAAGCGCCGCAGGGCGTTGTCGCCCGCGTACCCGCCGGCGAGAGACAGCGGGGTCGCGACGGCGGCCTCGGTGTACATCTCCAGAGTGATTCCGCCTGCGACGGCGAACAACATCGTTCCCCAGCGGCGCCAGATGGCGGCGCCCTGTTCGACGAGCTCGGGCCGCACCCAGTCCGGCAGCGTCTCGAACTCGTCGAAGAGCACCCGCATGCTGGCCGGCACGTCGTCGAGCGCGTCGATACCTTCCGTCAGGGCGCGTTCGAGTAGTGCTCGGCCACCCTTCGGATCGGCTGCGAACACGTCGTCGACGAAGTTCTCGGCGACCGTGTCTCCGCGAAACAGGCTGTCGCAGAACTCGGCGGCAACATCGTCACTCGGAAAGATCGACGTGCCGAACACGTGCCTCGCGGCCGACTCGAGTCGAGCGATTCGAGGGTTGCGGCGGTGTTCCCAGTACGTGAAGGCGGTCGGGACTCGCATCGAGTTCTGGGTGAGCGTCATACGTTCTTCTCCATCCAGGCGCCGCACTCGCCGGTGACGGTGCCGATTCCGTGCGGCTGATCGACGAGATAGTGGTTGAGTTCGGGCAGTTCGACCAAGGTGGAATCAGGACTGGCATCGTGCATCGCTCGGGCGTCGTCGGCGAAGGCAGCTTGGTCGCCGAGCAGCGAGACGATGAGGGTCGGTGCGTGGATCCTCGGTAGATTCTTCAGCGCGTCCGCCCCGGTGTGATCCGAACTCCATGTGCTGAGCCAACTCCGCACCGACACGAATCGAGCGAGCCCGCCTGCGGCGGTGTTGGCACGTTGCGGATCTCCGTACATGCTTCCCAGCTCTCTGTCGCTGGGATCGAGCGTGAGGTCGACGAACCGAGGATCGGCGACGGTGCGGTGCACCACGAACGCGTGATCCGAAGCGCCTCGTGCGGACAGTGTGTCGAGCTCACGAATCGCCCAGTCGTCGATCCTTCTGATGCGGTCGAGCTGAGCCGCGCGATACTGCTCGACCCAGTCCCGATCCAGGGGGACGGTGCGAGAAGGGTCGTACAGGTCGAGTGCGGGGTCGGTGGAGAACGGATCCGATTCGTCGGTGACCGAGGCGTCGATCCAGTGCCTGAGGACCCTCGCACGTCCGGAATGGGCCCCGACGAGCATCAGGCCATCGGCCGGGACGAGAGGGGGACCGTCGACCTCGACGGTCTGCGTCTCCGCTTGCTCTTGGTAGTAGGTGGACAGCGAACCACCGCCGCTGAAGCCGAGAAGGATCACCTTGTCGAATCCGAGTTCGTCCTTCATCCACCGGACGCCGGATCCGAGGTCGGCGATGGCGCGTTCCATCAGTAGTGCCGGCTCGTTGGAGGTGTATCGCGTGTTGAGTCCCATGATGGGCATGCCGGCCTCGGCGAAGCCACGGAGAAGAAAGTGTGACAGGAAGTCCGAGGTGGGATGTGCGAGCAGGATCCCCACGCTGCGATCGTGGCCCTGCGGCGCAACGAAATTGGCATGCAGGGTGGGGTAATGCCGCGATAGACCCGAGTGCATCTCCACTCGGCCGTCCCGAGCTGGTTCGTACTGAATTCTCTGGAAACTGTCGACGATCACGTCTGGGTCCGCCTCCTTGGACGAATGCGATCCGAGTCACAGAAACGTACCATACTTTGCGGTATGGACAAGGGTGATTTTTCTTGCGCATTCGGCTGCGGAGTCTCCATACTGTGTAGTACGGTCGGATTTCTGCGGACCGGGAAGGTGACGATGTGAGTCAGCGAGAAACAGTGCTGGACAGTGCATCCGAGGAGGATGAGGACACTCCGGAGCGGGAACCGAGCGAGCTCGAATCTGCCTCGTCGAAGCCCGCGAGGCAGGTGCGTCGTGGGGCGGTGGGGGCTGCGGTGCTCGCCGTGGTGGCGCTCGGCGCAACGGCTGGAGTGCTGCTTCACCAGCATCGCGCGTTCGAGTCCGCGCACGACCTCGAGCAGCGCTATCTGCAGGCCGCACGACAGAGTGTGCTCGACTTGACGACCATCTCGGCCGCCACTGTCGACGACGATGTCGCGCGGGTGCTCGACCGGTCGACAGGAACGTTTCGTGACCAGTTCGCCGAACGCTCGGACGATTTCGTCTCGGTGGTGGAGCAGGCCGATGTCCGGGCGACGGGATCGATCACCGAAGCGGGTATCGAGAACTCCGACGACAGTGCCGCGAGTGTCCTCGTGGCGGCGATCTCCAGCGTCACCAATTCTTCCGGGGCGCAGGAGGAACCGCGAGTATGGCGCCTTCGAATCACGCTCGACAACGAGGACGGGACGATTCTGGTCTCCGATGTGGAGTTCGTGCCATGATCGGTCGTCGAGCATTCGCAGTGGGCCTGTCGCTGGTACTCGTCGGTGCGGGGGCGTCGACCGCCTCCCTGTACGCGCAGACCCGTACGGACGAGCAACTGTCCCAGTCACGCTCAGCGATCGGTGACGCGGCCGACGACGGTGCCGTCGCCGTGCTGTCCTACAGGGCGGATTCGGTGGACGCCGATATCGAGCATGCAGCGTCGTTCCTCACCGGAGATTTCCTGAGCTATTACAGTGCGTTCGGTGCAGAATCGATCGCTCCTGCGGCCAAGGAACGCGGAATCATCTCCAGCGCAACGGTCTCGGCGAGCTCGATCGTGTCCTCGTCGGAGGATTCCGCCGTTGCACTGGTCTTCGTGAACCAGAACATCACCTCGACCGACGCTCCCGATCCGAAGGCGGCGTCGAGCAGCCTTCGGATCGAACTCGATCAGGTCGACGGCCGATGGTTGATCTCGAAGCTGGATCCGATCTGACGGGCGGTCATTCTCCGTCCGGGACGAGCAGCCCGTCCAGTGTCTCGGGCAGGGCGTCGAGTCCACCGTCGACATACCGGCGTCCGTCCCCGGCGATGTAGGAACCGTCGGTCGGGTCGTAGTCTCCGGTGGACGCCACCGGGTCTCGACACAGTTCCACCGTGGCTGCGCGTCGTCCCGGGAACTCCATACACGGGAGGTTTCGCGCGCCGCGGACCGCGGTGGGGTCGGCTGGATCGATCTTGCAGTACAGGCCCTTCGGGGTCGGAATCGTATCTACCTCGGTGGGTGATCGGCGTTCGGACGCAGGCAGGAATCCGGTGGTGCACGGAGGCGGGTCGTTCACCTGGGCGGCGAAGAAGGTGTTCTGACCGGGCTCTCCCGACTGGGAATTCAGCATCCCCGTTCCCTGGGTCGCTGCGATGAGCGGCGGGTACAGCACCAGAATCTGCTCGATCGAAGGATTGTACACCGCCGCAACCTGTTCCACGGTGGTCAGGTTCTCCAGCAGAAGTGGAAGGGTCGGCTGCAACTGTTGAAACAGGGCGGTCACCTCCGTTGCCATCGGCGTGCCCTTGTCCACGAGGGCGCGCACCGACCCATCGTGGTCGCGGAGCGTCCCCGTGACTCCGGTGAGCGACGCTGCCCAGGCCTTGATCGACTCACTGCTCGCGGCGGTTGCTGCCAGGACGGGGTCGGCTTCGTCGATGAGCGCGATGATCGACGATGTGTCGGCGTTCGCGTCGGCGGTGAGAGTTCGAAGCGAATCGAGTAGCTGGGATACGTTTGCTCCGTTGTTTCCCAGTGCGGCAGCGCTTTCGTCGAGCACGCTGCGTAGGTTGTCCGAGCCGATGGATGCCAGCGCAGACTGCAGGAGATCGATCGTCGGGCCCACCTGCTCGGGAACGGAGGTTCGGTCCTTCGAGATCACCGCGCCGTCGGACAGGTACGGGCCCTCGTCGGAGCTCGGCACCATGTCGATGTACTGCTCTCCGATTGCGGACATCGAGTGCACCTCGGCCGTCGTGTCTGCGGGAACGTCGACATCGGATTCCAGGGACACCACCGCTCGCGCGCCGGTACCGAGGGTTGTGAGCTCGACGACCCGTCCTATCTCGGAACCGCGATAGGTGACGTTCGCACCGGTGTAGAGGCCGGCGCCGTCGGCGAGCTCGACCGCGACTCGATAGCGGCCGATACCGACCTGCTCCGGCACGCGGGCGAAATAGGTTGCCGTGGTGGCGGTGGAGACGACGCCGACGGCCAGGATGATCCAGAGCTTGCGATGGAGCGTTGTCTTCGACGTCATGGGTTGCCTGCCGGTGGGATGAGGAGGTCGGTGGTCGACGGAATCGTCGGCGACGGAGTGGGTGCGAACGAGCCGAGTGCGCCTTCGAGCGGTGTGCCGAGAAACAGGGCGTTGTCGAGAGTGTCGAGCCGAAGATCGAGAGTCACCTCGCCGTTGGCGTAGTCGCCGCGTACCGCGTTCTGATAAGTGTCGATCGGGAACGGGTAGGTGAGCAGGTAACGGAAGGCGTCCGTCAGGGACGTCCCGGAATCTGCCAGTGAGGCAAGCACAGGACGCAACTCCTGCAGCTCGGCCACCAGATCGCCTCCGGTGTCGTCGACGATCTTCTCGGCCGTGGTACCCAGTCGGCCCAACGAGGTGAGTGCGGCGGTCAAGTCCTGCCGGCTGTTCGACAGTACGGTCAGCGCGGGGCCGAGCGTGGTCACGGCGTCGGCGAGCACCTGGTTCTGATCGGCGACGTCGGCGGCGAATCGATCGAGGTTGTCTATCGTCCGCTCGATGTTCGCCTGCTGTTCGACGAGTCCGCCGAGGAGAGCGTTCAATCGATCGATCACGGACCGCACCGATTCCGGTCGTCCGCCGATCGCGGCATCCAGTTCGTTCACGATGTCGCCGAGTTGGGGGAGTCCACCGCCGTTCAGTACGAGCGACAGCGACGACAGGGTCTGCTCGGTGGTGGGATACGCACCGGCGCGATCCAGTGGGATGACATCGCCGTCGGCGAGCCGGCCGGTCGGTGCTTCGGCAACGGGTGGCGACAGTTCGATGTGCGTCGATCCGAGAAGGCTGGTCTGACCGACCGCTGCGACGGCGTTCGCCGGCAGGTCGACGCTCTGGTCGAGGTGAACGGTGACGACGGCGTGGCCGTCGTCGAGCTCGATGTCCGCGACGCGGCCCACGGTGACGTCGGACGCGAGCACTCGCGAATTGCGATCGATGGTGGACACGTCCGGCATCTCGATGGTCACCGAATACGCTCCTTCCCCTTCTCCTGCGGTGCCGGGGAGCGGAAGTGAATTGAGGCCCTGCCAGCCGCAGCCGGACGTCAGCAGCGCGAGTGCGAGCACCACTGCCTGCCGAGGCCCGATTCGTCGTGTCGTCATCGATCACCTCCGGGAAGTAACAGATCCGTCAGCGACGACGGCGACGGTGCCGACGTCGGCGCGGGGGTGGCCGGTTCCAGGTCGGGTTCGCTGTAGACCAGCTGATCCGGCAGTGCGCCGACACCGTGAATCGGGTTGGTGGACAGAGGAAGGTAGTCGAACGCCAGCGTCTTCAGCAGGGGACCGAGGTACTGCACGCACAGGTTCGCTCCTTCCTGAGCACCGACATCCTCGGCTGCGGCGATGGCCGAGCAGATGAAGTCCATCGGATTCGCGAAGTTGTTGGGCGCGAGCGCGGAAACTATCGCGTTGTGTGCGGGCTGGTAGATGTTGTTCAGATTCGACAACGCGGTTGGCGCCACATGGAGGATCTGGGCGATTCCGTCACGCTGCGAGGCGAGTTCGCCCACGACGGTCTGCAGGCTGCGGAGTGTGTCGTCCAGACCGTCGCGATTGTCGGCGACGAACCTCTGCACATCGCCGACGGCGAGGTCCAGAGACGTCAACGCGGTGCCGATCTCCTCGGAGTTGTCGTCCAGGACAGCGGTGATCGATGCCATCGAATCGTTGAAGTTCACGATCTGTTGCCCACTTGCGGACAGTGCGGACACGAACACCTGCAGGTTGCGCACGACGGCGAACAAGTCGGTTCGACCGTCGGACAACGTCTTCAACGCGTCCGAGAGTTGAGCGACGGTCGCTCCGAGGTTCTGCCCCTGCCCCCTGAGGTTGGCATCGGCGGCGTCGACGAGGGCTCCGAGAGGTGCTCGGCCGTCGGGCGCAGCGGTTCCCACCGCGTCCGCCAATCGAGACAGTTGAGCTTTGATCTGGTCCCACTCGACCGGTACCGCGGTGCGCGACATCGGGATGTGCTGCCCGTCGACCATCGTCGAGCCCCCGGTGTAGGGCGGAGTGAGCTGTACGAAGCGACTGGCGACAAGACTGTGCGAGACGATGACCGCCAGGGCGTCGGCCGGCACCGAGTAGGACGAGTCGATCTGTAGCTCGACGTCGGAGTGGTCACCTCGTGGTTCGATCGAGCCGACGCTTCCGACGTCGACACCCATGACTTTCACGTCGTCGCCGACGTACAGTCCTGTGGTACTGGGGAACTGGGCGATGATGGTCGTGGTGTTCAGTGCAGGGACGACGGTGTAGGACACCGCGGCCAGAATCGCCAGACCGATCCCGATGGCCGCGAGTTGCCATCGCCTGGCCGTCATCGGGGTGCTCCGTCGATGGCGGACAGTGGGTTGACACCGGCGGATTCACCGGGGGCGGGGCCGAGTCCGAGGGCGGCACGGATGAACGGTGAAATGATCTGGCCAGGGATCAGGTTCTGAATGTACGAGTTGAAGAACGGTCCGCTCGACACCGCCTCGCCGAGTTGAGTGATGTACGGGCCCAGATTCTCGATGGCCGTGCCGATATCGGCTCTGTTCTGCTCCAACACCTCGAGTACCGAATCCAGCGATGCCAGCGTCGATCCCAGTTGCGCCTCGTTGTCCGCGACCAGCCCACTCAAGTGCCGGGCGAGCTCGGTGACGCTGTCGAACAATCGATCCACGACGGCTCGTCGACGGTCGAGTTCGCTCAGGATGGTGTTCGCGTCGGTGACGAGGATGCCGATCTGTTCACTCCGGGTGGCGAGTACTCCGGTGACCTGTTCCGCCGCTGACAGCAAGGACCGCAGAGAGTCGTCGCGCGAGGCGATGCTCTGGGAGAGTCGGCCCACTCCGTCCACTGCCGCAGCGAGATCCGCGGGGGTCTGCTCGAGCACCTCGGTGCTCACGCGCATGGCGTCGGTCAGTCCGTCGGTGTCGAGTTCGGTGACGTCGTCGGTAAGGTCACCCAGCGCATCGGTCAACTGGTAAGGACTCGATGTGTGATCCAGTCCGATCCGAGAGCCTGGGCTCAGCCGTCCACCGGCACCGGGATCGACACTCAGATTCTTCGTGCCCAGCACAGTCTGTGTCGGTATGGCCAGGCGTGCATCGTCGTGGAGTTCGACCCCGCCGCCTACGGTGAATGCGATGACCACTGTGTCCGCATCGATCTCGATATCGGTGACCTCGCCGACGACGATTCCTGCCACTTCGACATCGGCTCCGGTCACGAGTCCGCCGGTGTCTCGGAACACGCCGCTGTAGGCAGCGCTCGCCGACAGAATCGGCAAGGATGACACGTTCGTCGCCACCACTGTCACCAGTACCGCGAGGACGGTGCCGACTATGCCGAGCCGCACGGTGTTGCGCTCGCGTACACGCTGATTCATCGTGGTGCGCACCTTCCCGTCTCCTGTCCGATCAGCGGCGTGGTGAGGCCGCCGCCGTCGGGAGTGTCGATCTTCAGCTTGATGCCGCAGAGGTAGTAGTTGAAGAAGTTGCCATAGGCACCGAGTCGGCTGAGCGCGGCGTAGGTGTCGGGGAGGCGCGAGACGATGCTCCCGATGCTGTCCTTCTGCGAATCCAGTTGCACAGCAGTTCGATCGAGTTCGTCGAGTGTCGACTGCAAGGGCGGTCTGGCCACGGTCAGCAAGTCGGCCACGGTTGTCGCAGACGAATCGATCTCCGTCAGGGCGGTACCCCATGCCGCGCTGTCGGCAGCGAGGCCGGTTGCCAAGTTCTGTGCCCGATCGAGTGCGGTCGACACGACATCCTTCTGGTCGGTCAACGTTGTCAGCGTGGTGTCCAGGTTGGTGATCACCCGTCCGATCACCTCGTCTC
This sequence comes from Rhodococcus sp. RS1C4, assembly GCF_002258225.1. NCBI lineage: Bacteria > Bacillati > Actinomycetota > Actinomycetes > Mycobacteriales > Nocardiaceae > Rhodococcus > Rhodococcus sp. RS1C4. Next base: position 113,999 of record NZ_NOXZ01000022.1, read on the forward strand.
GATCGGCGAGTGTGGTGGTCAACGTGGCGGTGTGGGCGAGCAGGGATGCGATCGAACCGCCCTGTCCCTGGAGAGCAGCGACGAGTTCGGCGGTCAGACCGTTGACCTTGGACGGATCGACGGACTCGAACAGGGGCTCGAAGCTTCCGATGAGTTGGTCCAGATCCAGAGCGGGTGAGGTTCTTTCGAGGGGGATCGTCGAGTTGTCGCCCAGAGGTTCGGCCTCACCGGCGCCGTCGGCCAGTTCGAGATAGCGGTCGCCGACGAGATTCTGGTACCGGACGGTGGCAGTGGTCGACGAGGTGACCACGTAACCGGGCCCCACGTCGATGCCGACCTCCGCCTGGTGGTTGTCCACGATGGCTACTTCCGAGACCTTTCCGACTTCCACCCCTGCCACCCGTACGAAGTCACCGCTGCGCAGACCCGACGCGCTGGTGAAGACGGCGCGGAAGGATGTGGTCGACTCGAACCGGACCTGTCCGAACACCACGACCAGGCACGCGAGGACCGCGGTCATCACGACCACGAAAACGACCAGCTTGATCGTGCTCGATGTGCGGTTCATCGGGTGCCACCCGGTGCAGCGAGCCCGCCGGGCAAAAAATCCAGTATCGAACCCGGCGAGACAACCGGGCCGGTGTTGCCCGCACGGAACGGGTTCGATCCGGTGTCGGCAACCACGTACGGGGTCGGCACGGCGTCGTCGGGCACGATGGGCAGTGCGCCGCATCGCGGGCCACCCGACGCGGCAACGCGCGGGAGGTCCGACTCGGGCCTGTAGGGCGGGATTCCGAACAATACGGTGCTGTTGAGCAGCATGGTGCGTCCGTTTCCGCCGGACACCTCCTCTGCCCCCACCCGGGCTCGGTCCGCGCCCTGCAGAAAGCAGGTGAACTGGGGTGAGTATTCCTCCAGCAGTTCGGTTGTCGGCTTCAGTTCGAGCACGGAGCTCGAGATTCCTCCGGCATTGTCCGTCAGGACTCGGTTGCCTACATCGGCCATCCCGATGACCCCGAGCAGAACGGCGTCGAGAGCGTCGGCCTCGTCGACGAGAGTGCGCCCGGTGGTCGTCAGGTTGCGCAGATCGGTCAGTACATCCGGTGCCGCACCTGCGGCGGTGTCGCTCACGGTCGATCCGGAGTCGATATCGCGTTGCAGGGTCGGAATCCGAGGTTCGACGGCGGCGAGGAGTGCGTTCGTGTCGTCCAGGCTCCGTCCCAGGTCGCTACCGCGCCCACCGAGTGCCGTGGCCAACGTCGTGAGGGTGGCGTTGAGCTTGTCCGGTTCCACTGCCGACAGAACCTGGGTGAGCGATTCGAAAACGGTGTTGACCTCCACGGTCACCGAGGATGAGTCGATGACAGCGCCGGAGGCAATCGGCGTCGTCGACGGATCGGCCGGTTCGGTGAGTGTGACGAACTTCGAACCGAAGATCGTGGTTGCGGCGATATTCGCTTCCACGTTCTCGGGTATCGATTGTGCTGCATCGCTGTTCAATCGCAGTTGGACGACGGCACCGTCTGCGTCCCGATCGACGACGTCGACGGTCCCCACTTCCACCCCGTGCATCTTCACCAGGGCACCTGCTTGCATGACGAGACCGCTACGGTCGGATCTCAGTGTCACCCGCGTCGGTGGATCGACGGCGTCCTGCGCGGCACCGGTGAAGGCGAGGTAGGTGGCGGCGACTGCGACGGCGATCGTGGTCGCCAGAACCACAGCCGCCAGGCGGGGTGCGCCGGATCCGGTGCTGTTCACGTCGGACATCTCATCCCGCCAGGTGCACTGATCGGGAATTGCCGTAGAGGGCAAGTGAAATCATCAACGTGACCATGACGACGGTGATGAGCGAGAGTCGAACAGCGCGACCGGTTGCGGTCCCGACTCCCGCCGGCCCACCGGATGCGGTGTAGCCGTAGGAGGTGTGAATCAGCATCACCGCGGTGGCCATCACGAACACTTGAAGGAAGGACCACAGCACGTCCGAGGGGACGAGGAACGTGGAGAAGTAGTGATCGTAGACGCCACCCGATTGGCCGAGAACGACCACGGTGGCTATGCGGCTCGCCAGAAAGGAGGTGATGAGAGACAGGGAGTACAGGGGCAGGACTGCGATCATGCCGGCGAGCACACGAGTTCCGACCAGGTACGGAACCGATTTGATAGCCATCACTTCGAGCGCGTCGATCTCTTCGCTGATACGCATCGCGCCCAACTGGGCGGTGGTACCCGCGCCGATCGTTGCGGCAAGGCCGACGCCTGCCGTGATCGGAGCCACGACTCGCACGTTGACGTATGCGGCGAGGAATCCGGTGAGCGCGTCGACTCCGATGTTTCCCAGTGAATCGAATCCCTGGACGGCAACGGTGGCACCGGCGAAGAGAGTGAGGAATCCCAGTACGACGATGCTTCCGCCGACTGCCGCGAGAGCCCCTGTGCCGAGACTGATCTCGGCAAGTACACGGAGTGTCTCGGCGCGGTAGTCGCGCGCGGCCTTGCCCGTCGACGCGAGGGCGCGTCCGAAGAACAGTGCCAACTCGCCGACGTCGTCGATCCCGCGAACGACACTGCGCACACGGTTACTCACTCGGATCGACATATCGAAGCCCATCGCTTGTCACCGGTCACTCAGAGCGAGGCCGACGGATGTCAGTGCGAGATTGACGAGAAACAGTGCGACGAAGGAGAACACGACGGTTTCGTTGACCGCCTCGCCGACACTCCTCGGCCCACCGACGACCGACAATCCGCGGTAGCAAGCGATCAGCGCGGCCAACAAGCCGAACAGGGCTGCCTTGATCTCGGACAGGACCAGTTCCGGGAGACCGACGAGCAGGGTGATGCCGGATACGTACGCACCGGGCGTGACGTCCTGTAGGTACACCGAGAAGAAGAAGCCCCCGACGAGGCCGATGGTGCAGACGGCACCGTTCAGCAATGTTGCGATCAGAGTGCAGGCAACGACGCGGGGGACCACGAGCCGATGAACGGGGTCGATACCGAGAACTTCCATCGCCGCGACTTCCTCGCGGATGGTGCGTGAACCGAGGTCGGCGGCGATCGCGGTCGCCGCAGCGCCCGCGACGACCAGGACGGTCACCAGGGGTCCGATCTGGGTCACCGCGCCCAGGCCCGCTCCCGCACCGCTGAGGTCGCTTGCCCCGAGTTCGGAGAGCAACGAGTTGAGGGTGAACACGACCAGGACTGTGAACGGAATGGACATCAGGATCGTGGGCAGTAGTGACACCCGAGCGATGAACCAGCTCTGGTCCACGAATTCTCGCCACTGAAAGTCTCTGCGGCCCAGAGCTACTGCGGTGTCCAGGGCCAAGCCGTAGAACTCGCCGACCGAGGACGTCGCAGCGACGGTAGCGCGGGCAGCGCTCCGAAGAGCCTGCGTCACGGCACTATCCGGTACTTGAGCATCATGTCGTGGTCCTCGTGGTCGAGGAGATGACAGTGCCAGACGTAGCCTTGAAGGTCACCGGCGGATTCCCCGGAATGGTCGATTCCGTTGTGGACCTCGTGCATGGGGTCGTGATGGTTGTCGTGATCGGTGCTCGGCTGTGCGGCAGCGGCCGGTCGGAGGAAGGTGGCGTCGGGGTCGAAACCCAGTTCCTCGGCCGTCGGGAAACGTACGACGATGCGCGTGACCGTCCCGCCGTCGACTCTCACCGTGTCCTTCCAACCGGCCTCCCACGGTGCAGGCGGGGTCATCGGTCCGCCGAGGAAGCCTTCCGGATCAGGGGTCCACTTGATTCCGATGGCAGGCTGCGGATTCGCGATCTGGTAATCGACGGTGCGCAGTGGGGTGCGACCCACGATCCGGAAGGTGACGAGGTGGATGTGAATCGGGTGCGGATCGGGCGTGATGTTGACGATGTTCCACTGCTCGACGGTGCCGGGTCGCGGCATTTCGATGTCCGGGTCGCTGTAGCGAAGATTGTTCAGCGACATGATGGCCGGTGGATTGCGTAGTGCGTAGGGCTGGCTGACGGTGACGGTACGAATCTTCGTCGGCTGCTGGATGGGTCCGATCGGTGCAGGCCCTCGACCGCCGCGCAGCGACGTCGGTATCCCACCGGTGAATCCGCGTGCAGTACCGACACGGAAACGACAGAACAGCGGCATGGTGACTGCCCCGATGACGGCCGCCTGGAAGGGCGGAGCCTCGTCGTTTCTCAATTCGACCGTCTGGCCCGCGTCGTAATCGGAGAAGTCGACGAGCACGTCGTATCTCTCGCCTGGAGCGACCCTGATCGACGTCACGGGCACGGGAGCGTCGAGCAATCCGCCGTCGTTGCCGATGACCCAGAACTTCATGTGGTTCTCGAAGTGGAGGTTCCACACGCTGTACGAGGCGGCGTTGATCATCCGAAAGCGGTACAGCCCTCGGGCAACGGTGAGTTCCGGCCAGATCATGCCGTTGACGAGCCCGACGTCTCCGACGGCTCCACCTTCCCACGAACCCTCCGGCACGATGCGAGTCGATCGGATGCTCAGGTGGCTGTCTTCGCGAAAGATCTTCTCCTGCATGACGAGTGGCATCTCGAACTCACCGGCGGGGAGTCCGAGGGCATTGTCGGTACGACCGGTGTCGAACCGATCTCGGAGCAAGTACATCCCGGCCAGGCCCGCGTAGACGTTGACACGGGTGATTGCCATCGCGTGATCGTGATACCAGAGTGTTGCCGCTTCCTGCCTGTTGGGGAAGTGATGAACGATGCTTCCTCCGGGGACCGTGAGCTGCTCCGGATTGCCGTCGCTGTCCGGTGGCGTCACGCCGCCGTGAAGGTGCAGCGACATCGGGGTCGAGGTACGGAAACTCTCGGTCACACCGTGCAGCGAGGTGTCCATGTCCTGAGCCATGGGGTGCAGGGTCATGGTGTTGGAGAATCGAAGGGTCAGCGGATCGTCGGCGTGCGCTTCGATGATGGGCCCGAGGTAGCCGGGTCGCGCGTTCGGTCCGCAGTGATATGCCAGCGCGGGGACCTCGGGCATGTCGGCATGAAATCTGTGCATGGCAGACACCGCGTCGACCGAGAGAGTGGATCCCGACACCGTAGGCAGCGTCGGTAGCGTATCTCGGAACGGAGTCACGTCGGGCGAGTGGAACAGCAGCGGACTCTCGAACGTGTCGCCGGCGGGTGAGGTGAACGCGCGGGAGGCGCTGACGCCGCCGAGAGCCACTGCTGCGGTGCCCACACCCAGCGCTCGGAACAGGGTGCGGCGGGTCATGTCCTGCGCCATGTGTGAGGAGCCTTTCGCACGGTCCGATGATGTGACACGCACCATACCGCACTGTATGGTGTGGTCAGTCGATTTCGACGAATCCGCAGATCGGAGGCCAATGAGGCTGCGTGAGAACGCCTGTCGAGCACTACGTGGAATGGTTGCGATCTCGATCGCTGTCGCCGCAGTCCTGAACGTCGAGGCTGCGACGGCATCCGCCTCTCCGGCGGCGTGCGAGACGCCCACCGTCCTCGTGCACGATCTCGCGTCCTCGGAGCGCGAGTGGGACGGGTGGCTCGACGACCTGGACAGGCGTGGGTTGTGTGCGTTCTCGTTCACCTACGGCAGTTCGGATGCATCGGTTCTGTTGCAGCAGGCTGGGCTCGCGGTGGCCGGTCTGACCAGCATCGAGGACTCGGCACTCGAGTTCGGCGCATTCGTCGCCTCCATCCGTGAAAGAACCGGGGCCGACCGAGTGCAGGTTCTCGCCCGCGGTGCCGGCGGGTTGGTGGCTCAGCAGTGGATTGCGCACTCCGGTGCGCAGGACGTGCGCGCACTGGTAACGGTGGGGCCGCTGTGGAACGGGACCGATCTCGCCGGGCTCGGCAGTCTGGCTGCGTTCAATCGGAGCATCGGGATCTACGACGCTCTCGCCGCCCTGGAGAAGCCTCTGCTCGAACCGATCTGCGCCGCATGCGGTCAGATCGTCGCCGATTCCGGCTACATGCACGACGCTGCTCGTACTGGATGGGTGTCGCCGGGAGTGCGGTACGTCAACGTGATCTCGCTGTCGGACGGGCTCATGACCGATCCGCTCGTGGCCGCAGTGCCCGGCAGCGAGAATCTCGTCGTCCAGGATGTGGACCCGGCGGACCGGACCGATCACCTGCACATGACGAACGGTCCACTCGTACGTCGGTTGGCCCTCGGCGGCCTCACCGCCGGATGACGGCGCCGGATCGTACGATCGAAGGGCGTACGCCGCCCCGACAGCGAGGAGTTCACTCTGATGGCAGGCACACCCAGGTCGGCTTCAGCGCGCCGAGCACCCGCAAAGAAGGCAGCGGGTGCAAAGACCGGGACCAAGCCGACGCGTCGGACAACACGCCTGTCGGTCGACGACTGGATCGACGCCTCGTTCGAACTGATGGCGACCGACGGCGTGTCCGGTGTGAAGATCACCAAGCTGTGCGAACGCCTCGAGGTCACCAAAGGGAGCTTCTACTGGCATTTCGCCGACATAGACAAGCTGATGGAAGCGATCGCGGACAAGTGGTGCGACACCCAGAACGACACGGTGCGCGGATTGAAGGGGCTCGAGACCGTCGAGGTCGAACAGCGCTTGCAGATCATGGCCGAACTGTTGATCGACCAACGCACGTGGGCAGTGGAGTCGGCCGTCCGGGATTGGGCTCGCAACTACGGCAAGATCGCCGACGCCGTGCGCGAACTGGACAATCGAATCTTCGAGGTCGTACAGCGCTCCTTGCTCGATCTCGAATTCGACCCGGACGAAGCGCGGTTACGGGCAGGCATTCTCGTGTACTCGGGCATCGGCTTCGTTCACGCTCGGGGCTCCCTGCCCACCCCGACAGCTGCCGAAGTACATGCAATGTTCGAGCTGCTCACACGGCACTGAAACCGGCTCATCCCACTCGACGGAGGCACCTCTGCTCGGAGAATATTCGCCTGACGACTCGAATACGCTGCCAATGGATGGTTTTCGAGTTCTGGAGCTGGGTAACTACATCGCCGGGCCCACAGCCGCGCATGCTCGCGGATTTCGGTGCCCAAGTGATCAAGGTGGAGCGCGTCGTCGACCGGGGCATGGGCTCACCGGTCATGCGTGAGGTGGACGACCCGCACGAGCACGTCGAGTTGTGCGGGACGGTAGAGATCTGCAACCGATGGATAAACGGCGCTGTCCACTACGTCCGGTGCAGCGGTGATGTGTGACTCTCGGTTGAGGAGCCAGGGGTAGTCCTCCAGGTGCCGACTGAGTAGCACCGCCATTCTCTCGGCGAGATCCTGGCGGACGCTGTCGCTCGAGCTTTCCGGTAGTTGCTCGTATTCGCGGTCCACATCGGTCTGTGCGACTTCGATCATTGCGCGAATGTCGTCCAACGCATCGTCGTCGAAGTACTGCGCCACTATCGTCAGCAGGGCTCGGTCCGGAGCAGGCAATCGGTCGGCGACAGAACCGAATCCGGCGGGAACGTCGGACTTAGCACCCTCACTCAGGGTGGCCGCCAGTCGTTCGCGAGCGCGCTGTAATTGCTCGATGGCGGCCACCAATTCTTCGTCGAGAGTCTGGAGCGCGCTGTCGGGCCCATCGATCGAATCGATCTGTGTGAGGGGAACACCGAGCTCGCGGTAGCGTCGGATCCGAAGAACACGCACGAGGTGCCCAGCGCGGTATTGCTTGTATCCGTTGCTCGACCGCTGGGGTTCCGAGAGCAAACCCAGGCGGTGGTAGTGACGGATGGTGTTGACGGTCGTGCTTGCGAGCTCCGCGAGTTCACGTGTACTCCAAGCCATATCGACCCTCCTCACGTGATGCAGCGCGCATCCTCGTCGGGTACCTGCAGGTTGATCAGGTAATCGGACACTATGCCATCGACACACGCATTCGTGCCCTGCCCGACGATGCCATGCGCGCCACCCTCGACGGTGAGCAGAGAACTTCCCAGTGAATCGGCGAGGCTGACGCCACCGGAGTGCGGGGTCGAGGGGTCGCGCGTCGTGGATACGACCAGGGTGGGAGGTAGTCCGTCGACGTCCTGCGCGTAGGGAAAGCCGAGCGTCGGCTCCGCGGGCCAGTGCTCACACGCATCGCGGGCACCGTCGGCGACATCGACACCGGGATCCATGAACGGCGCCAGGTCGTACGTCCGGCGTCGTAGTTCGGCGCTTCGAGTTGGCGTCAGACGATCGAGATCCATGCAGTTGATCGCGTAGTTCGCTTCCGTGAAGTTGGTCCACTGGCCCGCTGCGCTGCGACCCCCGAAGGTGTAGAGCAGCTGCATCAGACCGTCGCCCCGCCCTCGGGCGAGTTCTGCGAGACCGTCGACGATAAGCGGCCACGTATCCGGCGCGTAGAGCCCCGAGATGACGCTTCCGATTGCATCGTCGAAGCTCAACGTCGTGTCCAGAGCAGGAACAGGCTCGGTACGCAGTGGCCTTACCAGCTGCTGAAACCTCAGGGTCGCCCGTGCTGGATCGTTACCCAGGGGGCACTCGAAACGGGCCGCGCATTCGGTGGCCAAGCCGTCGAACGCTTGTTGAAACCCTCCGTAACTACTGAGCACTGCTTCGTGGCCGTCAAGGCGAGGATCGACAGCTGCGTCGAACAGCAGTGCGCGCACGCGGTCGGGAAATTGTTCGGCGTAGACCGCTCCCAATCTCGAGCCATAACTCTGACCGAAGTAGGTCAACTTGTCCTGGCCGAGTGCTGCTCGCAGAACATCCATGTCCCGCGCCGTGTCTCGGGTCCCGACGTGCGCGAGGGCATCGACACCGCCCGACCTCTCGGCGCATTTGTTCATGATCGCTTGCGTGTCATCGCTGGTGAATTCTACTGTCGTACCCAGCGATCCGAGCGGAACAGAACCTGCATCCGCTTCTTCGTCGCTGTAGCAATCCACGGCCGGTTGTGAGGCACCGACACCGCGCGGATCGAATCCGACGATATCGAAATTCTCGGTGATCGGGCTTTCGACAAGCCCTAAGGCGGTCAAGATCGCCCCGACGACGCCTGACCCGCCCGGCCCGCCTGGATTGATCACCAGCGGCGTACTGGGTCCGTCACCTCGGGACGGCACGCGCGATACCGCGATCTCGGCGATATCGTTCTCTGGATCGTCGTAGTCGAGTGGCACCTCGAGACGCGCACACTCGAGCCCGGGAACGATGTCCATGGCTTTGGTCTCCTCGTCGGTGCTCGCGTAGTCGGTTCCGCAGGCGCCCCAGGCCAACTGCTGCTGGTAGAAGCGATCCAGCGCAGCGTCGTCTACGACCTGCTCCCCTTCGGGTCTCGTGTTCGATGTGCATGCCACGAGCACTGCCACTGCCAGAGCCGCCGATCCCGCAGCTTTCACTGCACGTTGTTGTTTCGTTCCGAGCATCAATGGTCCTTATCGTCGACGGCGGTGCGAAAGCGACACCGCGGTCCATCCGACACTGTGTTCTCGGAACAGGCTCAAGTGATCGGTTTCGAAGAGTAGGCAAACAAATGGTCCGGCACCTAGCATTCAACGTCGTACGGGTTGCTGCTCGCCTTCTCCTCTAGTGAATCGGACAATGCCCAACCACACGAATGAACGACGATTCGCTCTCGACTTCGGACAACTAGTGCTCCGGGACCTTGTGTCCGGGAACGATCCCGTCGTGACGGCTTGGACTGTCCTTCAGGTGCCGGAGGGGTGGCAGATCGATGTGTTCCTGCATTCACCGCTTCGCCACCATGGGTTGATCGTTGCACTGTCCGCAACAGTCCCGGCGTTCGATGCCGATCTCGGAATGGACATCGAGACCTACGCGATCATTACCAGCGCGGGGATTCTCGAGTCATTCGACTGCGATACCCCTCGGACGAATCCTCGAATGCAGTACCGCGCCCCGGCGGGTTGAATAATCAACGCGTCATTGCTTCGCCGAAGCGTGCGCAGTCAACTACCGAACGTGCGCGCAGGCGTCGGAGAGGGAATGGGTTTTCATGCGGTTGAGATGGCGGATGTGCGTCGTGCTGTCTCTTGCATGCATAGCGCTGGCTTCCTGTGCTTCTCCTGAGCCCGGTGAGCAGCTGGCGGTCGATGAGGATCAAATTAGAAACTATCTGGAAGCAGATGGATTCACTGTTCCGAGGGGATTCGAATTCGCAGAGGCATTCGTGTTCTGGGAGTTCGTCGGTGCGCCCGCGTGGTCTGCTCGATACGAGGCGGACGCGGCGTTCGGTGATGCATCGACCGTAACGGCGGCGAATCCGAATTTTCCCCCGATGGAGCCGGTCGGGTGCGGGATTCGTATGCCGGTCTGGAGCTCTGTCCACACGGTATCCCGCCTCCGGCGGCATGGATTCGATGACCATTGTGCTGACGCAGGACGATGAAAGTGCGCAGCTCTACATGTACAGCGCGGGCCACTGACTGCTGGACTACGAGTTCACCGCCGAGCCAGGATGGACACCCACGCAACGATGGTCAACGACAAGCACGCCAACACAATTGCAGCCCAGAGTAAATCGATGCCGAGGGGCAATGTGGGGTTGATGTCTGCGCTCCTCACATCCCGACACTTTAGTCGCACGAGCCCCGTTCGCACACAGTGTCGGCAACGTCGGCCGGCGGTCCATCGCGTCCCGTGCTCGCAGCCCCCGACGGTTGATGTCCTCCTGCGACGTCAATTGCATGTGGCGGCCTTCCGCAGGTCACCCTAACGTCCTCGGACGTCAGAAGGGTGGTGGTTTCTTTCGTTCGCGGAGGTGTTGGATGGTTTTGTGTTGTCGTAGTTTTCGGCGGAGGAGTCGGATTCGGGTGCGGGCGGTGTCGGTGGGTGCGTGTCGGAGGTCTGCGGTGGTGGGTTCGGGTGTGGCGGGGGACATGTGTTGTTCCCACCAGGTGGGTGTGGTGGTGTCGGGTTCGGGGACGGGTCGCCCGCGTCGGTGTCGGCGGGTGCGTGCGGTGGTGGGGCATCCGAGTTCGGGGAAGGTGAGGGTGCGGGTGCCGGTGGTGTGGGTCCAGAGGATGATGCCGCCGGCGAGGTAGGCGACGGTGGCTGCGTTGGCGGTTTTGTGTTTGTGGTGGGCGGTGCAGACGGGGTGGAGGTTGGTCTCGATGGTCCATCCGCCGCGGTGGGTGGCGTGGTGGTCGTAGGGGACGATGTGGTCGAGTTCGCAGTCGGCGGAGGGGACGTCGCATCCGGGGTGGGTGCAGGTGCGGTATGTCATGCGTACGCGGGCGGCGAGGTCGGTGGTGGGTCGGTAGGTCAGGGCGCCGGGTGGTGGTTCGGTGTCGCCTCCGTGGCCGTCGGGGTGGGGTCCTGCAGCGAGGGTGGGGTCGGCGGTGATCGCTGCCAAGAGCGTCGCAGTGATCTGCGCGCGAACGGTGTCACTGAGCAGACCAGTGTTATTGGGCAGACCGGTGTGGTTGGGCATGCCTCTGCCGTTGGTGGGTGTGCTGGTGGGTGTGGGTACGGTTCCTGCTCGGCGGATCCGGCCGCGGTGGATCAGGCGCGGCACCCGAATCCGTAGGGACGAGAGCATTTTTCTCGGTACTTGTCGTTGATTCGTCGCGGCAGCGGTCTTGTCCGCGTCCTGTGTCTGTGTTTCGGTTGGGCTGGGTTGGTGGGTGTGTGGTGTTCGGGCGGTGAGGACGTCGTGGAGTTCGGTGAGCAGGCCTTGCCAGTGGGCGTCGGTGGCGATGAGCCGGGCCAGTTCCGGGTCGAGTGGGGTTCCGTCGGCCAGTACGGCGGGGTTCTGGCGTAAGCCGAGCAGTGTTTCGGCGTCGAGGAGGATCTGCACCAGCGGACCCCGCCGAGGATCGGGTCGGTCTGCTGCACCGTCCAGCGGGCATCGTTCACCGCGGCCGCAGTGGCATTCGAGGGCGTGTTCGCCGTGGATCAACGCCATCAACCCATCGACGCGTAGCGCTGTGCTCGATCTGGGGTCTTGCTGGCAGACCGTTGCGGCGATCTCGGTCACCAATGCGTCGACTTCGGCGCCTTCGAGGTCGGTGACGATCGCTTCGAGCACCGATGCCCCGCCGCAGTCGCGGCGCACCCGCATCCCCCGGCTACTGCGCACCGTGCTCTCCTGCGCGGCCGCGGCTTCGTCCCGGTCGTGGGCGAACCACAGTCGCCACAACCACAGTCGCAGTGACCGCGGCGTCAACCGTTCCGCCGCAGCGACAGCCTCGAATTCCAGAGCCGCGATGGTGGCATCGGATGCCTTCCCCAACACGGCAGTCAACACCTGGATCCGCGGCCAGTCGACGCCGCCGAAGACGAACCGCAGCGCCGTGAGCGGCATCCGCGACAGCTCTTGCCCGACGGTCAGCAACGGTCTCGTGGCGCTCTGCGACAGGCCCAGCGTCACCGCCACCTCGGTGACCACCTGCGCCAGAACGGTCAACGGATCACCACCAGTGTTGTCGGCGGCGGTGGTGGTGGTGTCGGCGTCGGTGAGGCGGATGTCGGCGATCTCGCACACCGCTTCCACCGTTCTGGCGCGGGCGATGTTCTCCCGTACCCGGCACACTGCGGCGTAGCCTGCCAATCCGGCCACGCACGCCGTACTCGACCCCGCAGTACTCGATCCCGCCGAAACCCCCGAATCGAACATACTTTCGAATATACCGAGAGGGTCCGACACGGACGAAAAAACTACCGAAGTGGGGAATGATGACGTGCATGCCGGCCAAGAAATCGACACAGGACCCCACCGCTGCAGTACTGGAGAAGATTGCCTCGTACCCCGCGCCGTACGACTCCGTGGGGCGCAGGCTGCACGAGGTGATTCTGGCTGCGGCACCGGAGCTGCAACCTCGATTGTTCTACGGAATGCCGGGATACGCGAAGGGAAAGGGCCCGATTCTGTGCCACTTCATCGCAGAGAAGTACATTGCATTCGGGTTGTCGGAGAAGGCGAACGTGTCCGCGCCGGACGATGCAGACGACCTGTTGATGCCGTCGGGATGGTTTCTGACGGAGCTCGACGACGCGACGGAGAAGAAGATCGCAGCCATTGTCCGACGGGCAGTCGAGTGATGGACTACTTACGCAGATAGAGCCTTTCGGGCCGCCCGACGTTCCCGTAGTCCAGGGATACCTCGACGCGTCCGATGCCCGCGAGGTACTCGAGGTATCGCCGGGCGCTGGATCGGGAGATCCCCGACCGCTCGGACATCTCGGTGGCCGACACCGGCCGTTCGACGTCACGAAGTCTGAGTTCGACCAGATCCAGCGTGACGCGGCTCAGACCCTTGGGAAGGTCCTGGCCGGAACCGGTTATGCCGAACGCTTTGTCGACGGCGGCCTGTTCCGCCTCCGCCGAGGACCCGAGGGTTTGCCGCGTGGTTCGGTACTGCTCCAGCCGCGCCTGCAGCACGGAGAACTTGAACGGCTTGATCAGGTAATGCACGACGCCGCTCCGGAGCGCTTTCTGCACGGACGCGACTTCTCGTTCGCTGGTGATGACGAGAATGTCGAGGTCCGGCACCAACTCTCGGAACGTCCCGATGAGGTCCAGACCGCTGGCACCGGGCAGGTGCACGTCGAGCAGCACGAGGTCCGGCCGGAGAGCGGACACTGCGTCGATCGCGGACTCGGACGTGTGGGCGACGCCGCAGACCTCGAAGCCGTCGACCTTCCCGACGAACCCCGAATGCACCTTGGCGACCATGAAGTCGTCGTCGACGACAAGAACCCGAATCACACTCACTCCTTCATCATCGCGCGGAACACCGTCCACTCGCCGTCCTTTCCGACGGTCACGTCGCCGCCCCGACGCCTGCACGCGAGCCGGACCAGCGCGAGACCGAAGCCATGACCGGTCGATGCCGCCCCTTTGGTGCTCCAGCCCTGTTCGAAGATATTCGTGGTGTCCGACGCGTCGACGCCCGGTCCGTCGTCGAATACCTCGGCGACGATGTCACCGTTGTTCTCGTGCAACGCGATCCGTACCCGTCCACTCGATGCCGCCACGGCATTGTCGACGAGATTGCCGAGGACAGTGCAGAGATCTCGGGACAACGCTCCCCCGTGCGATCGAAGAGCGGACCCCTCGACGATGTCGACGGTCACCGAACGATGCGCGGCAGCACCGATTTTCGCGATCAGGAGCGCAGCGACACTGACGTCGGCGACGGAATCGGTGACCACCGACGTCGCATCCTCGCGGCGCGCGGTGAGGCCGTCCACGTAGCGCACCACCTCGTCGTATTCGTGCAGTTGAACCAGTCCGGAAATGGTGTGCAGCTGGTTGTCGAATTCGTGGATGTGTTCACGCAGCGCCGTCGAACTGGTCTTGGTGACTCCGAGTTCCTCCTCGACGTCGGTCAGTTCGGTGCGGTCACGGAAGGTCGTGACCGTTCCCACCGCTTTGCCGTCGGCGACGACGGGGACTGTGTTCAGGACCAGGACTCGATCGCCGACCAGCACGATCTCGTCGGAGGTCTCCACGGTTCCGAGAAGGACGTCGCGAAGCCGACCGGTGACCCCGAGCTCGTCGACGGTTGCGCCCTTGCTTCCGTATTCGATGTGCAGCAACTCGTGCGCACTTTCGCTCATCAGCACGACGCGGCCGTTCGGGTCGAGGGCGATGACGCCTTCCTTGAGCCCCCGCAGCATCGCCTCACGCTGCCCGACGAGGTCGAGGATCTCGCTGGCCTCCATGCCGAGGGTCTGACGCTTGACTCTCCGCGCGAGCAGTACCGAACCCAGCCCGCCCAGCACCGACGCGACCGCCAGGTAGACGATCAGATTGGGTGCCGATTGCAGGAACCGGTCCACGGCCGAGGGATATCGGTCGCCGACGACGGCCGTTCCCACCAGTGTTCCCGAGTCGTCGAGCACCGGCACCCGCGCTTCGACCGCTTTGCCTGCCGCCGTGTCGGTGAGCCCGACCCTCGATCCGTCCGCACCGGTCTGCACGGTCGTCCCGACTTGCTCGGGAACGGTGGACAGCACCACCACACCGTCGACGCCCGAGAGTGCCGCGTAGTCGAGGCCGGAGACCGCGCGTACGGATTCGACTGCGCTCTGCAGACCGGTTCGGATGCGAGGCTGGGCCGACGGCAACAGCTGACGGACGACGGGGTTCGCCGCGAGAGTTTCCGCCGCCGACTGTGCGCGGCGGCCTGCGTCCCGTTGGAACGCGGCGGACGACTGGGCGAGCGACAACCCGCCGATGGCGACCAGAACGACCACGACGATCAGCAGCTGCAACCTCAGCAACTGGGCCGCCAGCGTGGTTCTGCGCACCAAAAGACCCTACTGCGCGGCCAGGAGCGTGGAGCGCAGTTCGGCGCGACCACAATGGACACAAAAGAAACTGTGATCGCAAGGGTGACCGCAGTCACAAAGTGTTGTTCACTTCCATGGTGCCTACTACGAGAGTTCGATCAGCAACCAGCGCCGTGTGCGTCGCGGTTGCCGTTCTCGTGGGCGCATGCAGTTCCGAGCCTGCGGTGTTCGCCGGCGCAGACGGCACTCCTCGGGTCCAACTGGTCGTGCCGTCCGACGCCGGCGGCGGATACGACCTGACGGCCCGGAACCTCACCCAAGCTCTGGGTAGCGGAACACCCGGCAGCACCGACCCCGATTACGACGTCGTGGTGCTGCCCGGATCGGGTGGGATCGTCGGCCTGGGTCGGTTGGCTCTCGAGCGCGGTAACCCCGATCTCGCGATGGTCATGGGCCTCGGTCTGATCGGCGCGCTGGAGACGACGGAGTCCGACAATTCGTTGTCCGAGGCCACGCCCGTCGCCAAGTTGCTGGAGGAACCGGAAGTAGTTCTGGTTCCGGCGAACTCGCCGCTTCGAACGATGAACGATCTGGTCGACGCGTGGCGCGCCGATCCGTCGGCGCTCAGTTTTGCCGGTGGTTCCGCCGAGGGTGGGCCCGACGGTCTGTTCCGGATCCTTCTTGCTCGGGCCATCGGCGTCGACCCGTCGGCGTCGCAGTATCGACAGTACGAAGGTGGCGGACAACTGCTTCCGGCTCTGCTGACCGGTGACGTCGACGTCGCGACGACCGGCGTCAGCGAGTATCTCGACCAGATTTCCGCCGGAACCGTGCGGGCACTTGCCATCAGCACCGACGAACGGGTGCCAGTGGTGGACGCGCCGACCGCACGTGAGGCCGGCGTCGACGTCGTCTTCGCCAACTGGCGAGGCCTGCTCGCGCCGCCGGGCATCACACCGGACCAGGCGACGACGTGGACCGACCGCATCCGCGATCTCGACACGTCCGGCCGATGGCAGGACATCCTCACCCGAAACGGCTGGCGCAGTTCGATACTGACCGGCTCCGACTTCGCCGAGTTCCTGGGCGAACAAGCTCGATTCGTCCACGAGACGCTGACCGTCACCCCTTGACGTTCGGATTCACCCGACACCACGTTTCACCCTGCTCGCACAAAGGAGTACACCCATGCTCGTGATACTGGGCTTCCTCATGGTTGCCGTCTTCATGTATCTGATCCTGACCAAGCGCGCGACCCCGGTCGTGGCGCTGACGTTGGTGCCGGTTGCGTTCGGCCTCATGGCCGGTGCGGGACTCGGGATCGGCGACATGATCACCGACGGCATCAAGTCGCTCGCCCCGACGGCTGCCCTGCTGTTCTTCGCGATCATCTTCTTCGGGATCATGATCGACGTCGGCCTGTTCGATCCACTGGTGAAGGGCATTCTGAAGCTCGTCAGGAACGACCCGATGAAACTCGTCGTCGGTACTGCCGTTCTGGCGATGGTCGTGTCCCTCGACGGTGACGGGTCGACGACATTCATCATCGTCACCTCCGCGATGCTGCCTCTGTACCTGAAACTCGGTGTGAGCCCGGTGATCCTGACCGTCGTTGCCGGTCTGGCCAACGGAACAATGAACATCATCCCGTGGGGCGGCCCCACGGTCCGGGCAGCGTCTGCGCTCGGCATCTCGCCGTCCGAGGTCTTCGTGCCGATGGTGCCCTCGCTGATCGCCGGATTGGTCATCGTGCTGCTGTTCTCGGTGCACCTCGGGCTGATGGAGCGCAAGCGAATCGGCAAGTTGGTCTACGAATCCGAGCTCGTTCACGCAGGCGGCTCGACCGGCACCGGCTCCACTGGCACCGGTGGCTCCAAGAACACCGGCGGCTCGGCCGGAACGGGCAGTGATCACGACGGCGGAGCCGGTCAGTTCATCGACGGCCTCGATCCCAATCGCGATACTCTGCGTCCGAAGTTGTTGTGGTTCAACGCTGCCCTGACCGTGGCATTGCTGGTTGTCCTGGTCATGGACATCCTCCCCATCCCGGTGCTCTTCATGATCGCAGCGTCGATCGCGCTCGCCGTGAATTTCCCGAAGGTCAAGGAGCAGGGCGAGGCCATCGCGCGGCACTCGTCGTCGATCGTGTCCGTCGTCGCCATGGTTCTCGCTGCAGCGATCCTCACCGGCGTGTTCCAAGGAACGGGCATGGTCGAGGCCATGGCCGAGTGGCTGCTCAACGTCATTCCGGCGGGTATGGGTCCGTACCTCGCCGTCATCACCGGCGTTCTGTCCCTTCCGTTCACGTTCTTCATGACCAACGACGCGTTCTACTTCGGCATTCTGCCGGTTCTCAGTGAAACCGCTGCGCAGTACGGAATCGAGCCCGTCGAGATGGCGCGTGCGTCGATCACCGGTCAGGCATTCCACCTGCAGAGCCCCCTCGTCCCCGCCATCCTGCTACTCGTGACCCTCGCCGGTGTGTCGCTCGCCGACCATCACCGCAAGGTTCTGTGGCGCGCAGCGGTCATCTCCCTGACCATGCTCGTCGTCGGTGTTGCCCTCGGCCAAATCCCGTTCGGCTGATCCCCACGTACCGAAAGGTCAAGCACATGTCCGTCGTAGTAGTTCACAATCAGTCCGACGAGGGAAGAAGCGCACTCGCCGCAGGTGTCCGCGAGTCGCAGTCCAGAGGAACCGAACTCGTTGTGATCCACGCACTGTCGGGTTCACCGGATCCACGCGCCCAAGCGCAGGAGGTTGCCGCGGTCGAAACCGCGGTGCACGCCCTGGCACCGGGTGCACGGGTCGAGGTAGGAGTTCCCGATCCCGATTCGACGTCCACGTTGCTCGCACTGGTCGACAAGGTCGACGCGGAGCTCGTGGTCATCGGGTCACGTCACCGCAGCGCCGTCGGGAAGTTCCTGATGGGGCAGACGGTCCAGCGGTTGCTGCTGGAGATACCGGTGGAGATCCTGTTGGTCAAATCCCGGTAACACGCTCAGCACCGAAGGGGCGGATCCGACACGCGGGTCCGCCCTTTCGCGTGCGATCCGACGGCGCTCCGGTGACCTGGTGCGTGAAGTCGGACAGGTGTTGTCGTAATATTTCCAGTCTCATTCGGTGAAGTCATCGCCGGCAATCCAAGGGCACGGCAAGTGCACTCGAAGAGTGTGGTGATGACATGAAAGAGACGCCGCGAGTCTGCGACCCGCGCGACGGTGAGCTGCGCGCGGACGAGGACGGAGCCCTCGAGCCGGGGCTCGAATCGTTCCGCAACCTTCTGTTGTCGCACGCTCAGGTCGAGACGCTGCTGCACAGTGTGTGCACCCAGGTCGTCGACACCGTGCTGGGTGCCGACATGGCGGGTGTCACGCTCGTGGACGAGTCGACCGGAACTCCGAAGACGGTTGCGTACACGGACCCTCGTGTTCTCGAGTTCGATGCGCCGGGCTGCCTCTCGGCGCCGATTTCTGTCGACACGACGCAGATCGGTGCGCTCGAGGTCTACAGCTTCACCGACCACACGTTCACCGAGACGGACGAGATCCTGATCAAGGTGTTCGTCACCGCGGTCGAGAGCGCCATCTGGAACTCGCGACGTGCGAGCGAGGCGCAGCGCGAACTCACGGGACTTCGTGAGGCGATGCGGACACGAGCGACGATCGAGCAGGCCAAGGGGATCGTGATGGCGATCCGGGGCATCGCTGCGGACGACGCCTTCGAGGTACTGTCGCTGCAATCGCAGAACGAGAACGTCAAGCTGCACACCCTGGCTCACCGGATCGTCGAATCGGTCGGCCGCGACCAGTCCTGATTGACTCTCACCCGTGCGGGGCATGCACCCGGCAGCACACTCGCGAAAGGTCGCCTCCCGCATGAGCACCACCACTGCCGACGCCGTTGTCATCGGCGCAGGCCACAACGGCCTCGTCGCTGCTGCCGCACTTGCCGACGCGGGATGGGACGTGGTGATCGTCGAGGCGGCGCCTGCTCCCGGCGGCGCGGTACGCAGCGCCGAACTGGTTCCCGGGTTCACCAGTGACCTGTTCAGCGCGTTCTATCCCCTCGGCGCGTCGTCTCCGGCGATGACGGCGCTGGGGTTGGAGGACCACGGATTGAGGTGGTCACGGTCCCCGGCGGCGTACGGCCACGCGCGGTCGTCCGCCGACGAGGATGCGCCGACGGTTCTGCGGGACGTCGCAGATACCGCTGCCGCGTTGAGCGAACACGACCGGCGTGACGGCGATGCCTGGCTCGCTCTGTTCGAGCAATGGCAGAAGATCAAGAAACCGCTGCTCGACGCCTTCTTCACGCCGTTTCCGCCCGTCAAGGCCGGTGTGTCGCTGTCCCGAAAGCTCGGTGCCGCGGAGACGCTGCGGTTCGCGCGGTTCATGGCGCTGCCTGCACGTGCGATGGCGCACGAGACGTTCCGCAGCTCCGCGGCCCGATGTCTGCTGCTGGGGAACGCGATGCACGGCGACGCACCCCTGGATGCGTCGGTCAGCGGCGCGATGGGTTATCTGCTGACGATGATGGCTCAGGACGTCGGCTACCCCGTTCCGGTCGGCGGAGCCGGCGAGCTGACAGCCGCCCTGGTTCGTCGGGCCGGGTCCGCCGAGCTCCGGTGCGGCACCCCCGTGGTGTCGGTGATCACGTCGAACGGGCGGGCCACCGGGGTTCGCACCGCGTCGGGCGACGTAGTCCTGGCCCGTAAGGCGATCGTCGCCGACGTCTCGGCGCCGATGCTCTACCAGGACCTGCTTCCACACGACGCCATTCCGCAGCGCATGCA
Organism: Rhodococcus sp. RS1C4; assembly: GCF_002258225.1. Lineage (NCBI taxonomy): Bacteria > Bacillati > Actinomycetota > Actinomycetes > Mycobacteriales > Nocardiaceae > Rhodococcus > Rhodococcus sp. RS1C4. The sequence continues at coordinate 133,986 of NZ_NOXZ01000022.1, forward strand.
CGACGACCTGGCGAAGTTCGAATGGGACACCCCGGTGGTGAAGGTCAACTACGCGCTCGACCGTCCGATTCCGTGGCGATCGAAGAGCCTGTCCGACGCGGGGACCGTCCACTTGGGTGCGGACGAGGACGGGCTGCTGCGGTGGACCACGGACCTGTCGATCAACGTGTTGCCCAAGCGTCCGTTCATGCTGTTCGGCCAGATGACCACCGCGGATCCTTCTCGGTCACCGGCGGGGACCGAGAGCGCATGGGCGTACACGCACCTTCCCCGCGGAGTCACCGACGACGCGTCGGCCGACACCATCGCGGCTCGGGTGCGGACGGTTCTGGAGGAACACGCACCCGGTTTCAGCGGATCGATCGTCGGCGAGGTCGTTCAACGCCCGTCCGATCTGGCGGCCGAGAACACCAACCTGTTCGGCGGTGCGGTCAACGGCGGGACCGCGCAACTGCAACAGCAACTGATCTTCCGGCCGACGCCGGGTCTGGGGCGGGCGGAGACGCCCGTCGAAGGGCTGTTCCTGGGAAGTTCGTCCGCTCATCCCGGTGGCGGGGTGCACGGCGCAGCCGGGATGAACGCAGCTCGCGCTGCCCTTGGACAGACGGGCCTGCTCGGCCCTGTACGCAAAAAAGTGACCAGCTCCCTGTTGGAGCTGGTCACCAGATGAAGTGCGTGCCTACATGAATCTGCTAGCGGGCGGTCAGTGGACCGCGTTCTCGACCGAGTCGAACCTCTGGGCCGTGGGAACGACGGCTGCTGCCTGCAGCAACCTGTGCACCGCGTACCCCTCGACCAGGCACCAGTCCAGGTGTGCCTCGTCCAGTGCTGTGAAGATCGTCAATCCGGCGATTGCGAAGAAGTCCACATCCGACAGATCGAGAATCATCCTGACGTCGGGGGTGACCCGACTGAGAACGAAATCCGTCAGAATCGGTGCGCTACGCATATCGATGTCGCCGTGAACTTTGACGACGAGAGAGTTGGATCCGGCCGCGGAGGCGCTGAAAATGGCACCTGTCGCGGCAACCGAGACCGAAGTTTCGGTGGCAGCATGCGGCCGGGTAGTTCCTTCGTCGTTCAAACCGTGTGGAGTAACAGTCATAGCCATCCCATCGTTGATCGATCGGGAGGAAACTGAGCGAGCTGATGCGGGTGACCGGAGCCGGCCACAAATCCGAACAAGCCGCCGGGCTATCCCGTGGAGTCTCCTCCGACAACGGCTGTTATCTCAACCGCGTCCAACCCTACGGCACCGGGGGCTTCCCGTACACCCGCGTTTCGGCTCGTCCTACCCAGGGCACCCGAGACATGAGCTCGACCGTCTCCGACCCAGCGAGGAACGACCATGAAAGCTGTTACATACCAAGGAAAGCGCAAGGTAAGCGTCGACACCGTGCCTGATCCGAGGATCGAGGAACCCACCGATGCGATCATCAAGGTGACCACCACGAACATCTGCGGATCGGACCTTCACCTGTACGAAGTGCTCGGTGCGTTCATGTCCGAGGGCGACATCCTGGGGCACGAACCCATGGGGATCGTCGAGGAGGTGGGGCCGGATGTCGGCGATCTGAAGGTCGGCGACCGGGTGGTCGTTCCGTTCCAGATCTCGTGCGGTCACTGCTACATGTGCAATTCGAGTCTGTACACCCAGTGCGAGACCACGCAGGTCCGCGACCAGGGAATGGGTGCCGCCTTGTTCGGATACTCGAGCCTGTACGGCCAAGTTCCCGGTGGTCAAGCCGAGTATCTTCGGATTCCGCAAGCGCAGAACACGCACATCAAGGTTCCCGTCGGACCGGACGACTCACGGTTCGTCTACCTCTCCGACGTGCTCCCCACAGCGTGGCAGGCGGTGGAATACGCCGACATTCCCGACGGAGGTTCGGTCACGGTGCTCGGACTCGGCCCCATCGGCGACATGGCAGCCCGCATCGCGCATCACCGAGGCCACCGAGTCATCGGCGTCGACCGAGTCCCTGAGCGACTCCAGCGTGCCGCGGACCGCGGAATCGAGGTATTGAACTTCGACGATCTGGGCGGCGATCTTGCCGACGCCATCCGCGACCTCACCGACGGTCGCGGTACCGACTCCGTCGTCGACGCGGTCGGCATGGAGGCACACGGGTCTCCCGTGGCGAAGTTGGCCCAGAGTGTGACGTCTCTGCTCCCCGACGCGATCGCCGGACCGATGATGCAGAAGGCGGGCGTGGACCGTCTCGGCGCGTTCTACAGTGCCATCGACATCGTCCGACGGGGCGGCACCATCTCGCTGAGCGGCGTGTACGGCGGTATGGCGGACCCGCTGCCGATGCTCACATTGTTCGACAAGCAGATTCGGCTGCACATGGGCCAAGCGAACGTGCTGCGGTGGGTCGACGACATCCTGCCGCTCCTGACCGACGACGATCCCCTGGGCGTCGACGATTTCGCCACCCACACATTGCCCCTCGACCAGGCGCCGCACGCCTACGAGATCTTCCAGAAGAAGCAGGACGGAGCCGTGAAGGTGCTGCTGAAGCCCTAGTTCTGCCCGGCGTGTAGTTCGTCGTGGTGATCGCGCATGGCGTCGATCAGCACGGCGAACACCCGGTGCGCGGCAGCCAGATCTCCGTCGGGAAGGTCGGCCAGGGCTGCCGACGTCTTGATCCCCAGTGGTCCGAAGAATCCGCGCGCGACTTCCATGCCGTGCTCGTCGTACCGGAGGATCACCTTGCGGCGGTCGTGCGCATCTTTTTCCCGCCGGATGTGTCCCGACGAGATCATGCGTTCGACGAGATACGTCATGGCCGCAGAAGACAATCCGAGCCGGCCGCCGAGCTCGCCCGCGGTGAGCGGCTGACCCTCGACATCGGCGACCATGATGAGCAGCAGCGCACGAAAGTCATTGGGCCGCAGCTCGTGTTGCGCCCCGAACGCTCGGCCGATCTCCTCGGACACCGACGACAGGGCGCGAACGTCCGACGAGATCATCGACTCCAGTTCCGCGCGTCGTTCGGATGCACGTCGCTCGGATGTACTGCGGTCGGGCACGGGGTTCACTTTCTTCGGTTTCGTTCCATCGGGTCCTGGGCAACACTATCGCGCTGAAGACGCGCGAGTTCTCTCAGTTGCTTAATTGTTAAGTTAGTGAGATTGTTGCCCGGTGGACTTCTGGACTCGATTTGCCCGAATAGTCAGCTCACGACGCTCGTGGGCCCTGTCGCTTGCCGTGATCGTTCTCTCCGTCGCCTTCATGGGCCTCGTGGGCGAGAACGACTCAGCCGGGCAAGCCCCTTCCTCGGTGCCACCCGAAGCGGATTCCGCGCAGGTCACCGAACTACTCGACCAATTCCCGGGGTCGGAGACCGCGCCGGTCATCCTCGTGGTGAGCCGCATCGACGACGGTGTCCTGACCCCGGCCGACACCGATGCCGCCGCTCAGGCCCTCGCACGCCTGTCGGACACCGCGTCACCGCTGGTACCTGCGCCGGACGGCAAAGCCACCCTCGGCATCGTGCAGGTGGACAGCTCCCTGTCCGGCTTCGACCTGAACGACACCGTCACCTCGCTCCGCGACAAGGCGGTCGACGGCCTCCCCTCGGACCTCGAGGCGCAGCTCACCGGCGGGCCCGCATTCGGCGCGGACATCGCGAACTCCTTCTCCGGCGCGAACTTCACCCTGTTGGCCGTCACCGCACTCGTCGTCGCGATCCTGCTCATCGTGACCTACCGCTCCCCCATCCTGTGGCTCGTTCCACTGCTGGTCATCGGGCTCGGGGACCGCGTCGCCACGTCGGTGGGCACGGCACTGGCGGAACTGACCGGCCTGTCGTTCGACGGGTCGACGTCCGGCATCACCAGCGTGCTCGTCTTCGGCGCGGGTACCAACTATGCGCTCCTTCTCATCTCGCGCTATCGAGAGGAGCTGCGCACCCGCGACGACCACCGCGACGCACTGCGTCATGCCGTTCGCCACGCCGGGCCCGCCATTCTCGCCAGCAACGCCACCGTCGTCCTCGCGCTTCTGACGTTGTTGCTCGCAATCCTGCCCAGTACCCGCAGCCTCGGTGCCCTCGCCGCCGCGGGCCTCGTGGTCGCAGCCGTGTTCGTCCTCGTCGTTCTACCGCCACTGCTCGCACTGTGCGGACCGAAATTGTTCTGGCCGTTCATCCCCAAGGGTGAGGACAAGGACACCGCGACGACGGGTGCCTGGCACTCGGTCGCTGCCGCGGTCTCACGCCACCCGACGCGCACTGCATCCATCACACTCGTCGCGCTGATCGCTTGTGCTGCAGCACTGTTCGGCACCGGAATCGGCCTGTCCCAGACCGAGCAGTTCCGCGTCACCGCCGAATCCGTCGAGGGTTTCGACACACTCTCGGAACACTTCCCGGCCGGACTGGCCGATCCGACGACCGTCGTCGCACCCACCGACTCCGCCGAGCGCATCGAAACCGCGCTGGACGGAGCCACCTCCGTCGACTCGTTCACGCGCGGAGCGGATTCCGGGACCGGCCTGACTCAGTGGTCCGTTGTCACCGACGCCGCCCCTGCCTCGGACGACGCGTTCGCCGCCGTCGAGGAACTGCGTGCCGCGTTCGCGGACATCCCCGACGCCCTGGTGGGCGGCAGCGACGCACAGGCCCTCGACACATCCGACGCCGCCGCACGCGACCGCCTGGTCGTCGTCCCGGCGATCCTGATCGTCGTACTCGTCGTGCTGATCGCACTGCTGCGCTCGTTGATCGCGCCGTTGATACTCGTCGGCACGACGGTGCTCAGCGCCCTGGCCGCGCTCGGCGTCGGAAGCTGGTTCAGCAGCAGCGTGTTCGGATTCCCGGCGCTCGACGACAACGTTCCGCTGTACGCGTTCCTGTTCCTCGTCGCGCTCGGTGTGGACTACACGATCTTCCTCGTCACCCGCACGCGCGAGGAAGTTCCCGGTCACGGCACACGCTCGGCCATCGTTCGAGCCGTCGGCGCGACAGGTGGAGTCATCACCAGCGCCGGCATCGTGTTGGCCGCCGTGTTCTGCGTCCTCGGCGTGCTACCGCTGATCACGCTGACGCAGTTGGGCATCATCGTCGGGTTCGGCATTCTTCTCGACACGTTCGTCGTGCGCACGCTGGTCATACCGGCACTGTTCACCCTTGTCGGCCCGGGGATATGGTGGCCGAACCGAATCGATTCCAGCAGAACCGAACTGGTGGGAACAAAGGAGTGAGATTCATGAAGGTACGTGTTTCGATCGCGGCAGCAGCCTGCGTCGCAGGACTCGCCCTCGTCGGCAGCCCGGCCCAGGCCGCACCCGACACAGGATCGGCGGGATGGCAGCCACTGACCCCGATTCCGTCGCTGGACGTCGAGCGCTATCTCGGAACCTGGAACCAGGTCGCCGCGGTTCCGCAGCCGTTCAACCTCGAGTGCGCGCGCGACACCCAGGCCAACTACCAGTTGATCGATCCGGCCAACATCCGCGTCGAGAACACCTGCACCACGTGGACGGGTGAGCAGAACCGCATCGTCGGTAATGCACGGGTGAACGACACGGTGACCAATGCACAACTGCACGTGAGCTTCCCGGGCGTGCCCACGCAGGAGAACCCGGAAGGGCCGACCAACTACATCGTCGCCTACATCGCGGACGACTACTCGTGGGCGCTCGTCGGCGACCCGCTGCGTACGTCGGGCTTCATCCTCTCGCGTTCTCCCGAGGTCAGTACCGAGAAGTTCCGTGAGATCCGGGCAGTGGTCGAGTCCAAGGGATACAACTCGACGTTCATCCTGACCTCGCCCACCGCGGGCGGAGCGACGGACATCCGCCCCCTCTCCACGGTCTGACCCCCTCGGTCCGACCCCTAGGTGAGTGGAAATAAAGGCCCTGGGCCAGGAGCAGAGCCAGCGGAGCGACCAGAAGACGCTGCATTTCCACTCACACAGGTTTGTCGGCATTCAGAGCGACCTTGCGCAGTAGCGCTGCGAGAGTGCGCAGTTCGTCCTCGTCGAGCCCGTCGAGGAGTTCCTCGTCTCGCTGCAGCCGGACGGGAAATACCCGGTCCACCAGATCGGTTCCCCGGTCGGTCAATTCGAGAAGAACCACTCGGGCATCTCGCTCGAATCGTCGGCGTTCGACCAGGCCCTCCTTGACCAATCGCTCGGAGATCTTCGTCGTCGACGCCCCGCTGAGAAGCGTGACCGATGTGACCTCGCTGGCGCGGAGCGGCCGTCCAGCCCGTCGCAACGCGCTCATCACGTCGAATTCGGCGCGCGAGACCCCGACGGGAGCAAGTGTGGCGTCGAGCAGGTGGCTGGCCCGCGAGGCGATCCGACCCACACGAGCGAGAACCTCGATCGCGGAGGTGTCGACGTCGGGGAAAGTGGCCGTCCACTCTCGCCTGACCTCGTCGACGAAGTCCCCACCTGATCGCTGCGCCGGAATCATGACTTCACCCTACGGCGAGGATCACACCGACACGCGGTTTATTTTACTAGTGAAATATCTGTAGGCTCGACTCCGTGCTTCTCGACCGAATCGACCACACTCGTTCCGCCCTCGCCCATGCCGTGGCGGTCAGCACCTGGCGCCAGGCACTGACCGTCGGGAAGGCCGACGCGACCGTCGCGCCCGCCGTGCGCGTCGGGCTCGCCGTGGCGATCGTCCTGCTGGGAGGCGGCATCCTCGGACGCCACGACCTCGCGGGATTCGCTGCGCTCGGAGCGCTGTGCTCGGCCTTCGGCCGGTACGAGCCGTATCCACGCCGGGCCGGAAAGATCGCGCTCGTCGGGGCGCTCATCGTCGTGTACGCGACGCTGGGCGCCGCACTCGGAGCAGCAACGACGTCGGCGATCATCCAGGTGCTGGCCATCTCCGTCGCGGCCGGTGTGGCGGCTTTGCTGCTCACGGCGTTCGCGATCACCGGTCCCGGTGCGGTCGTTCTCATCTTCGCCGCGACCGCAGCCGTCGGCTTCTCGCACGCGGTCGGTGACCTCGGGACTGTCTTCGTGTCCGTCGCCATCGGCGCTGTCGTCGGGTGGACGCTGTCGATGGCCCCGGCGATCCTGCATCCGACGGGTCCCTCGCAGCTCGCCGTCGCCCGAGCCCTCGCCGCACTCGACCGTCGGGATGCACCCGGCGCGCGAGCCGCGATCGCCCGCGCCCGGACCGTCGTCGCGCTCGATCCCGGAGACCGCGAGCATCGGCACGGTCTGACCACACTTCTCGACGACGCCGACGCGGTGCTCGACGCGTGGAGCCGCGGTGAGGATCCGTCGCACGCCGCCGAGGTTCTGGCCCACGAACGGCACCTGCGCAGAATGCGTCGCTACCGCGTTCCGACGGCAGGCGAGTTCTCCGCCGAGTCGCCGACGCACCCGACACCACGGAATTTTTTCGCCGAGGGCGTGACCCAGGCGGCGTCGACACCGATCGTGCGGAGCGCCGTGCGCATCACCGTCGCCGCCGCGCTGGCTGCCCTGTGCGCGACTGCGCTCGGGTTCGAGCACCCACTGTGGGCCACCATGGGTGCGATGGCCGCCATGCACGGGATCGATTACCGCACCACGGTTCAGCGCGGGATCCAGCGGTTGTTGGGGAACGTCGGCGGTGCCGTGATCGCCGCGGTGCTCATCGCGTCGTCACTCGGGTACTGGGAGACCGTGGTGGTGATCGTCGTGATGCAGGTCGCCGCCGAACTTCTGGTGATGAAGAACTACGCGCTGACCTCGCTGGCGATCACTCCGATGGCGTTGCTCATGACCGGTCTGGCCGGGCACCTGAGCCCCTCGGTGTCCGTGAGCCGGATCGGGGACACGCTCGTCGGGGTGGTCATCGGGATCTGCGTTGCAGCCCTGACGGTGGAACGGGCGGACCGCCACCACCTGGTCTGACGGTCCGCCCGGCTTCCCTTCCGTCCTACCGTCAGCCGAGAACGGACGCGACGGGAGTCGACGCACGGCCGATCAGCTTCTGGAGGTCGCCCGAGTCCGTGTCGAGCTCGCCGCGCGCGATTCCCGCGTCGGCACTCGACAGCATCTCGGCGACGAAGCCGGGCAGGCCCGCTCCTTCGAGGACGCCCTTGTACTCGTCCTCCGACACGTTCTTGTACTCGACCGGCTTGCCGGACACCTGCGTGAACACGGCGGCGAGCTCGGCGTAGGTGAGCCGCTCGTCTCCGCCCAGTTCGTAGACCTTGCCGCCCTGATCCGCGGCGAGGAGCACCTCCACCGCAGCGGCTGCGAAGTCCGCGCGCGACGCGGCCGCGAGCTTGCCCTCGCCCGCTGCGCCCAGCAGTACACCGCTGTCGGCTGCCTGCTGCAGTGCGCCGAGGTAGTTCTCCCAGTACCAGCCGTTGCGCAGCACGACGGTGGGGATCGAGGACTCGGCCAGGCGGTTCTCGGTCGCGAGGTGTTCGGGTGCGAGGCTCAGTCCGGACGTGTCCGCCTTCAGCAACGAGGTGTACGCGATGAGCGACACGCCTGCAGCCTCGGCTGCGCCGATGACGTTCTCGTGCTGCGCGATGCGCCGGCCGACGTCCGACCCCGAAACCAGCAGAAGCTTGTCGACGCCCGCGAGCGCTGCCTTCAGCGCGTCGGTGTCGGCGTAATCGGCGACGCGCACCTGGACTCCCCGGTCTGCGAGCGACTGCGCCTTGGCTGCATCGCGGACGACGGCGACGATGTCGCCCGCGGCCGTGCCACGTTCGATCAGGCCGTCGACGACGAGTGCGCCGAGGTGTCCGGTTGCGCCGGTAACTGCTGTGGTCATGATTTGTTCCTCCGGTTGTCGGTGTTCGTCGACCACTATGCACTTACTTTTTCGACAGTGCAACATTTTTATGCAGCGCTAATCCATCTGCATGCGCTACCCTGGACTACATGAGCGAACAGGACCCGACCCTCGAGGCCGATGTCTTCGCGCGGGGCTGCCACTCACGTGAAGCACTGCAGAACGTCACCAGCCGCTGGGGCATCCTCGCGCTCGCCGCTCTGTCCGAAGGCGACTACAGGTTCAACGCCCTTCGGCGACGGGTCGACGGAGTCAGCGAGCGCATGCTGTCCCAGACGCTGCAGACCCTCGAACGCGACGGATTCGTCCTGCGTACGGTCCTGGAATCGATCCCGCCGAAGGTCGAATACAGCCTCACCCCACTCGGCCGCTCCGTCGCGGATCGACTGGTCGGCCTGATCGAGTTGGTCGAATCCAATCTCCCCGCCGTTCTCGACGCTCGCGCGCAGCACGACGCTCGCTGAGCGATTTGCGCGCCTGAAAGAAGCAGCGGCTATAGCGTGTCACCGGTGACCTCGCATCCGTCAAGAAGAACATTCCTTGCTGCAGCCGGCGTGGCAACTCTGGCGACTGCAACGCGCGAATCGACATCCGCATGGGCGTCGCCCGCCGGACTGCATGTCGGTCGCGGAATCGGCGACATGACGGGTGAGCCCTTCGGCGCAGGCATGAACGGCTATGCGGTACTGGAACAATCGAGCGCAGGCCTTCATCTACGGCAGCGCGCGCGGGCATTCGTCTTCGTCGACCCGGCGTCGGACACTCGCCTGGTACACGTGACGTGCGAGGTCGGGTTGATGTTCGAGAGCATCCTCGAAGCGGTGCTCACTCGGCTCGACGCTCGGTACGGGCACCTCTACCATCGCGGGAACGTCCTGCTGTCGGCCACCCACACCCACGCTGCACCCGGCGGTACCGACGGGCACCTCCTCGTGGACATCACCACACTCGGATTCCGTCCGATCACGTTCGAGGCCAACGTCTCCGGCATCGTCGACGCGATCACGCGGGCACACGCCGACATTCAGCCCTCGGATGTCGTCGTCACCGCATCCTCCCTGACCGATGCCGGAGTGAACCGTTCGCCGCAGGCGTTCGACAGGAACCCCGACGCCGCCGAACTGCCGGGGCGGATCGATCCACGCTCGGTGACGCTGCAGGTGTCCAGACGCGGTGAGCTCGCGGGCGTCGTCAATTGGTTTGCCACACACGGTACGTCGATGAAGGCGACCAATCTGCTGGTGAGCACCGACAACAAAGGTTACGCGGCGTGGCACTGGGAGCGTGAGGTCGCGGGCGTCGACTACCGCGATCCGTCGTTCGTCGCGGCGTTCTGCCAGAGCACACCGGGCGATGTGACACCGAACCTCGACAAGCAGCCCGGGTCCGGTCCGACGGCCGACGAGTTCGAGAACACCCGCATCATCGGCGAACGCCAATTCGATTCGGCGAGTGCGCAGATCGGCGCACCGGGCACCGCACTGCAGTCCGGCATCGAGATGCGCGGAACGTACGTCGACTTCGCGTCCGTCACGGTACGACCGGAGTTCACCGGCGACGGCCGCACCCACACCACCAGCCCCGCGGCCCTCGGTGCCGCCTTCGCCGCGTCCAGCCAGGAGGACGGTGGCGGCCTGCCGGAGCTCGGACTGCAGGAGGGCGAGCGCGGCGGCAATCCTGCTCTGGCAGCGATCGGTTCGGTTGTCGTGCCTCAGTGGTTGCGCGACGCACACGCACCCAAGGACGTGATACTCCCCGTCGGGTTGATCCCTGGTGTCGTACAGCAGGTCCTGCCGTTTCATCTGGCACGACTGGGCGCATTCCACCTCTTCTCCTGCCCGTTCGAGCCGACGGTGATGGCCGGGTCGCGCCTGCGGACCGCGCTGGCGGACACCTTGGGAGTCGACCGCGAACTCGTCGTCGTCCAGGGCTACACCAACGGCTACGGCCACTACGTCACCACTCCGGAAGAGTACGACCAGCAGGACTACGAGGGCGGCGCCACCGCATTCGGGCGCTGGCAACTGCCCGCCACCGTGCAGATCGCGACCGAACTCGCCGTCGCTCTCCGCGACGGAACACCCGTACCGAGCGGAGAACCCCAGCGAGACCTCACCGGATCGATTCCCAACTCCCCCGGCGGACTGTCCTTCGTCGACGTGGCCGCACCCGGAACCACGTTCGGCGACGTCCTGACCCAACCGGCCGCGGCATACGGCGTCGGGCAGCGGGTGTCGGTTCGTTTTTCCGGTTCCAACCCGAACTCCGATCTACGCCGCGACGACACCTATCTCGCGATCGAGCGAGACCGAGCGGGTACGTGGACTCGCGAATACGACGACGGCGATTGGTACACGAAGATCTTCTTCGACGCCGCCGGGCCGATCACCACGACGACCGTCGAGTGGGACATACCGGCAGATCAGCCTGCGGGCTCGTATCGGGTGGTGCTCTACGGGAGCTCGCGCGATCTCGCTGGGCGTCCGACACCGTTCACCGGGGTCTCGTCGCCGTTCGAAGTCGGTTGAAGCTTGAAGTGAGACGTGTCACGTCAGCCGCGCCGAGTTGTGTCCGAGTGGAGTCACTCTCTAGTTTCTAAGCCATGCCTAATGTTGTCTACAAAAGTACGTTCGCGGCATCCCTCGTGTGCGTGGCAGTCCTGGCCGGGTGCAGCTCTCCGCAGGAAGACGAGACCTCGTCCGCCGATACTCGAACCGTGACCCACCTGTACGGCACCACGGACATTCCGGTGGACCCGCAGCGTGTCGTGGTGCTCGACGCCGGGAACGTGCTCGAGTCGGTCCTCGCTCTCGGCGTCGAACCCGTCGCGACGGTCGTTCCGAAGACGACCGGCACCTGGCCGGACTTCATCGCCGAGAAGCTTCCCGAGAACGCCGCGTCGGTGGGCGATTCCGAGGCCAACGTGGACGTGGAGAAGGTCATCGGCGCGAACCCCGACCTGATCATCGTCACCAGTGAGGACGAGTCCCAGCGGGAGTTCTACGACAACGTCTCCGGCATCGCCCCGACCGTCGCCGTCGGGGATGTCGCGAACGAGTGGAAGGAAACCCTCCGGCTGCTCGGCGATCACCTCGGCAAACAGGACGAGGCCGCCACGCTGCTGTCGGACTACGAGGCCCGCGTCGACGCGGTGCGGCAGGAACTCGGTCCCGACCCGGGCACGGCCAGCTTCGTCCGCGTGCGTTCGGACAAGTTGAACTACATGGGATACGAGGGCTCGTTCATCTGGACCACACCGAAGGCAGTCGGCTTCCGCTCGCCCGAGTACCAGGACGTCGGCACAGCGGAGGATTCGTTCTTCGAGGTCAGCCTCGAGCAGACGAATCTGCTCGACGCCGACCGTATCTTCGTCGTCACCGACGGTGCTGCGGCCGAGCCCGGCCAGTTCCTCGACACCGTCAAGTCCAACCCGCTGTTCGGCCTCCTTCAGGGACGAATCGAGTACCTGCCGTCCAACGCCTACCTGTTCGGCAGCATCATGAAAGCGAACAAGATGCTCGACGTACTGGAGTCCTGAAGCATCTCTGGACGTAATTCACGGCTCGAGCAGGGATCCGAGTATCCGTGCGGTCAGGGCGACGACGTCGTCCTGATCCGCGGTCGCCAGTTCGTCGAGCGTGCCGGCGGCCCGGCCGAGCGCGATGCCGGAGAGCGCCGCGACCGCCACCTGTGCACGTAGCCGCGGATTACCGGCACCGGCTGCGCGCAGCCGGTTCTCGAGCCCTACCGTCAGTCGTTTGTCCACCCGCTCGGCTGCGGTCGCCTGCACGTCCGGGTCGTCGTGCTTGCCTACGACGGCATGCAGAACCGGTCCGGGTCCGAGGCGAGCGACCCTCCTGATCGTGTCCTCGATGCGCGACGGATCGGCGATGTCGGCGAGGTCCGGGCCTGTGTCGTCGGTGGGGAGGGTCGCGAGGTACAGCGCCGCCTTGTTGCCGAAGTATCGTGCAACGAGCGCCGGGTCGACGCCTGCACGATCGCCGATGTCACGCAGGGTCGTTTTCTGAAATCCCCTCTGCCCGAACAGCTCGGCCGCGGCAGCCAGCAAATCCGCCCTGGTACGCGCCGAATTCCTGCTTCGCCCCTCAGATCCCATGACGTACCTCGAGATCACCGCGTGGGCTGCCGTTCGCCTTCGGTGTTCGAGACGCTCGCCGACGGGCGTAGGGCAGCACCGTTGCCAACAGTGCCGTGACGAGCCACAGGACGGCTCCGACGACGATGATGGCCTCGTATCCGTCGGCCGTCGGGTACAGGGTGTCCGGCACCGTGTACGCCGCCAGAACCGTTGCACTGACCGCACTTCCGATGGCACCGCCCACCGTGCGCGTGACCTGGTTGACGCCGAGGGCGCTGCCGGTCTCGTGCTGTGGAACGGCACTGACGATGAGTGCAGGCATGGCGGCGAACGTGAAGCCGACACCCAGACCGGCGATGCCCATCACCGCGAACACGATCCACAGTTCCGAGCGACCGACGAGGAAGACGACGAGCGCGGCGACGAATGCCAGTGCACCGATGGGCATGATCAGGTTCTTCGGCAGGACCCTGCTCGCTGCGGGCAGCAGACGGTTGGCGGCGACACTGGCCAGCGAGAACGGCACCAGGACGAGTCCGGCGACCATGGCCGACCGACCGAGGCCGTACCCGGTGTCGGTGGGGGTCTGCACCAGCCGGATGACCGTCGAGGACAGCACGAACATGCCGATGCCTGCCAGCAGCCCGGTGACGTCGGCGGTGAGTACGGACCGGTTCCGCAGCAGTCGAAGCTGGACGATGGGGTGCGGCGTGCGCAGTTCGTGGCGAGCCCACAGGGCGAGGGTGCCGGCGGCGGCTGCGAACGAACCGACGAGCAGCGGTGAGCCCCAACCCCACTGCCCACCGAGGCTGATCGCGAGGAGCAGGAACGTCAGGCCTGCGCCCAGCACGAGGGCGCCCGTCACGTCGAGCCGGTGCCGCGTCAGGTGCCCGCTGCTCGGTACGACGACGACGGCCGACACGAGAACCAGCGCCGACGCCAGTGCGGCCACGACGAAGCACGCGTGAAATCCCCAGACATGGGCGATGACGCCGGTCAACGGATATCCGAGGCCGATACCGGCGACGGCGGTCACCGACAGTGCCGCGACACACGAGCGGGCCCGCGGCGGGTCCAGGTGGTCGCGGGCGATGGCCATGGCCAGAGGCATCAGGCCGAGCCCGATTCCTTGTAGACCACGCCCGACGATCAGTAGGGCGAAGTTACCGGGGACGGCCGCGAAGATGCATCCCAGCAGGACCACGGCCAGGGCACCGATCAGCACTTCCCGACGCCTGGGCCCGTCGCCGAGCCGTCCGAGTACGGGAACCGTCACGGCGCCGGTGAGCATGGTGATGGTCAACGACCACTGGGCTCCGGTGAAGGACACGCCGTACGTCTCGGCCACCGTCGGGATGAGCGGTGCACCGACACTGCTGACGACAGCCACGATGGTGCAGATCGCGATCAGGACAGGTACGAGCAGTCGGCTGCGCGTACCGACTGGGGCATCGCGTATGTCACCGGTCGATGTCATCGGCTGATGATAAGCGACTTCCTCTTTCATCACCCAATCGACAGAAGTGACGGTCAGCCCACGAGGGCGTCGTCTCGCTGCTTCTTGCGCTCGGACCGCGCCCTGACCGCCAGGTACGCCTTGGCCCCGAACGGCGCGGCGAACAGCATGATGACCAACCGAATCACCTGCACCGCCGCCACGAACGTGACGTTGGCGCCACTGGCAGCGGACACGGCCAGTACCGCCGACAGACCACCCGGCGTCGTCGCGAGGTATCCCTCGAGCAGACTGATCCCGGTCAGGTGGGACAGCAGGAGGCCCAGCAGCGCGCAGACGACGCCGAGGATCACGATGAGCAGGATCGCCCACGGCAACACCCGGCCGACCGCCCGCACACTCTCACCGGTGAAAGCGAGGCCCGCCTGCCAACCGATCAGCACGAACGCGATCGGCAGCAGGACCATCGGCGCGGACACCGAGTCGATCCACCCCGACAACTCCAGCGCGCCCGACGCCACCAGCGGCCCGAGCGTGGCAGGCGCGGGCAACCTGATCAGGCGGGCACCCCCGATTCCGACGACGATGCACCCGAGCACCACCAGAAGGTCCACGTAGAGCGGGCTACCGTCACCCGAACCCAGCGCGCCGCCCGACGAGCCGGCACCGAACACGAGCGTCGCAACCAACGGCATGGTGACGATGATCAGACCGACGCGGACGTACTGCACGACGGCGACGATCCGCTCGTCACCACCGAGTTCTCGGGCGATCGCGACGAGGCCCTGAGCACCCCCGGCGATCATCGACAGTGCGCCGGTCAGCACGTCGACGTCGCGGTGGGCGCCGAGTAGCACTCCGGCGCCGACACTGACGATCAACGTGGCAAGACATACGGCAAGCGCCGGAAGCCAGTTCGCCCCGAGCGCGGACAGCGTCTCCGTGTCGATCATGAATCCGATGCTGACCGCCAGAATGCCCTGCGCTGCCATACCCGCAGGCCTCGGCACTTTACTGGGTCCGTACCCCCTCACCGCGAACACGGCCGCGACGACGAGCGAGGCGAACAACGGTGCTGCCGACAGCTTGGCCACGGCCAGAACCGCCCACACCACCCCGGTGGCGAGTACGAGGCCCACCCACAGCCTCACAGCTCGCTGCAGCGTGTACCCAAGTTTTCGCACACGCTAAGCCTACTCTTATCATTGGGACGCACATAATCGATTCGAAGGCTGTTAAAGGTACGTACACCCTTACCAAGAACGGGGTCGGAACGCATGAGCATCGACAACATCGCCATCAAACCTGCCGGCGCGGAGGTGAGTCCGCCGCACGCGACCGAGCTGCGCGAGGCGATGCTCGCCCTGACACGCAGGCTCCGACGCCAACGCCCCCGGCACTACCTCACGCCGAGCCAGATGCAGGTGCTCGGCGACGTGGAACGCAGCGGAGGGTCCAGCGCACCCGTCGACCTCGCCGCGATGCAAGGCGTGCGGATCCAATCCCTCACCAGCAACCTGAATGCACTCGAGGCCGAAGGGTTCATCACCCGAAGCCCCGATCCCGGCGACCGTCGGCGCCTGCTGATTCGCATCACCGACTCCGGCACCGAACTCGTCGCAGCGGACCGCGAACAGCGCGACAGTTGGCTCGCCGACGCTATGAGCGAGGAACTGACCCAACTGGAACGCGATGTCCTGCACCTCGCCGCCCCGATCCTGTGGAAGCTGGCCAGAAGTCCCGAGCCCCTCGTCCGACAACCCTGACCGGATCTCGGGGACGTTCCGCGGGCTCCACGTCGCACGTTGACCACGGGCCCGGCGTGGGGAAACATGAACGTCGATGCCCGCCACCGTGCGCCGCGTGCGGCGCAGCGACGAACAAGGAGTTCGCCCCTCATGTCCTACCTGCTGTACGACGCCCTGCTCCCCCAGCTCGGACACGATATCGCCACCTACTGGGCCACCCTCCTGGTGATCAACCCAGCCTGATCACTGCGACGGCACCACACACGACGAGGGCCGCACAGGAGTGGAGCCTGCGGGAACGACCCGACGGGCTGTGATTCTCGGTGCGGCCCTCGTGTTTCCTGCGGCTAGCCTGCCGGTACGGGTGTCGGCAGCAGACGGGAGAGAACGTCCGACAGCGTCACGACGCCCACCGTCGTATCGGCTCCGTCCGCGGAGCTGTTCACGACGAGTGCGAGATGACTGCTCGTCTCACGCATCGACGCGAGAGCGACATAGACCGGCGTCGACGCCTCCAACGTGAAGACCGGCCGAGTGACCTCGGCGAGCGTCACGTCCCCGGCGAGGGTGTCACGCACGTGCACGACACCGCTGATCGTGTCACCGTCACGTACCAGGATGCGCAGATGACCGGATTCCAGGGCCACTGCACGCACGTCCTCGACCGTCGCGTCCGTCGGGACCGAGATCGGGACACCCTGCGCACGAACGAGATCGCCGACCTGCAGGTTCTGCAACTCGAGCGCACCCGCGATCTGGACCGAGTAACTCGCATCGAGCGCACCGACGTTCACCGAATGCTCCACCAGTTGCCTCAGGTCGTCCGGATTCTGGCCCGACGCCACCTGCGCCGCCGGCTCGACGCCGACCTTGCGGAGCAACCAGTTGGCCATTTCGTTCATCGCGACGATGACGGGCCGGGTCAGGAACATGAAACCGCGCATCGGCAGTGCCAGCATCGTCGCCGACTTCTCGGGGTGAGCGATGGCCCAGGACTTGGGTGCCATCTCACCGACGACGAGGTGCAGGAAGGTGACGATGATCAACGCGAGAACGAAGCCCGCGACGTCGGCGACCCAGTACGGGATGCCCCAGGACTCGAACATCGGAGTCAGTGCGTAGTGCACCGCGGGCTTGGTCGTTGCACCGAGCGCCAACGTGCACAGCGTGATTCCGAGCTGCGAGCCTGCCAGCAGAACCGTCAGCTCGCTCGAACTACGGAGTGCGGCCCTCGCCGACCTGCTGTTCGGAGCCGCGTCCTCGAGCCGGTGACGCTTGGCCGCCAGCAACGCGAACTCCACTGCGACGAAGAACGCACTGGCTGCGATGAGCCCGATGGTGACCACGAGAACTACCCAGGGATTACTCATCGGTGATCATCCATTTCCGCCTCGGCCGAATCGGCCTCGACCTTGTCCCGCTGCCCCAGTTCGAGGCGCACGGACGATGGGACGTAGTTGTCGATTTCGAGCACCTCGACGGACACGAAACGCTCGGGGAGTTCGTCGTCGTCGGCGATGAGGTCTTCCGACTCGGCCGGCAGATCCACCTCGATGCGTGTGCCGACGGTCGGTAGCGAACCGTGATGCGCGATGACGAAACCGGCGATGGTCTCGTAATCACCGTCCGGAAGGTCGTGGTCGATCGACCGCTCGACCTCGTCGACGTGTACCTCACCCGCCATGGTCCAGGAGCCGTCCTCACCCGCGATCGGGGTCTGATCGACTTCGTCCTCGTCGTGCTCGTCGGTGATCTCGCCGACGAGTTCCTCGGCGAGATCCTCGATCGTGACAACGCCCGTCAGCCCGCCGTATTCGTCGATGACGCAGGCGAGTTGGTTCTTCGACGACCGCAGCTCGACGACGGCGTCGGGCAGGGCTTGAACCTCGGGCAGGATCAACGCGGGGCGGACGAACTCGGACACCTGAGCATCCGGTCGATCGGTCACCGCGAGGATGTCCTGCAGGTGCACGACGCCGACGATTCCGTCGTCGTCGTCGAGGACGGGGTACCGGGAGTGCTCCTGCCCCATCAGCGTTTTGACCTCGGCGAGAGTGTCCGTCGCGCGGACGGTCGCCGCCCGCGAACGAGGAATCATCGCGTGTTCCACCGTGCGGGTCGGGAAGTCGAGGATGCGATCGAGCAGATCCGACAGCTCGTCGGGCAGATCTCCGGAGTCCTTGGACTCGGCGACGATGTGCTCGAGGTCCCGAGGGGTGGCCGAATGTTCGACGTCGTGCACCGGTTCGATCTTCAGTGCCTTCAGCAACAGGTTCGACGCGTGATCGAAAATGGTGATGAGCCAACCGAAGAGCTTGAGATAGATGGTGGTCGACAGCGACAGCCACCGGGCCACCGGCTCGGGACGAGCGATCGCGAAGTTCTTGGGGAACAGCTCGCCGAACAGCATCTGAATGAACGTCGAGAACAGCAGCGCGAGCACTGCGCCGATGCCGACTCCCACGGCGGTCGGGATTCCGACACCGCCGAGGATGGTGCCGAGCGACTGACCGATGAGTGGTTCGGCGACGTAACCGACGAGCAGTCCGGTCACGGTGATTCCCAGTTGGGCACCGGACAGCATGAAGGACGTGCGTTTGGTTACCTGAAGAGTTCGACGGGCACCCGCGTCACCGGCTTCGGCGCGAGCCTTCAGCCGTGAGCGATCCACCGTCATGTACGCGAATTCCTGGGCCACGAAGTAGCCGGTACCGACCGTGATCAGGAATACGACGAGGAAGCCGAGCAAGAGAGTGAGAATCACGCTCATTCGCCGGACACCGCCTCGCACGTCGTGGAAATAGTGCGGGGGGCCGTGTCCGGCCCGGGTTTATCGCTGTCCATGAATCCTCTGTTTGATGGGTTGGGCAGTGCACGACCCTGGTTTGTTCGACACCGTGGTTTCGGGTGCTGCAACACCGTGGTTTCGGGTGTTGCTTCGGACCGTGATGTCCGATTCTAGCGGGCTCGCTCGACTTCGGGTGCTTTCACCACGAGAACCGGGACCGGACTGTCCAGAAGCACACGCTGCACGGTGCTTCCCATCAAGAATTTCCCGACGGCAGAGCGCCGCTTCGACCCGATGACGAGAAGTTCGGCACCGGTGTCGGCGACCAGGTCGACGATCGCTCCGGCGGGATCTCCCCCGTCCGGTTCGACGCGCACCGAGAAGGTCGCGTCAGCGACACCGCGGCTGGTGAGAATCTGCTCCGTCGCGAGAGTCGTTGCTTCCCTGTCCTCCTCGGACACGGAGTTGGTGTCCACGACAGCCAGGGCGACGAGCTCCAGGCCCCGGAGGTTCGCTTCCGACACAGCCCGGACGAGGGCCTCCCGACCCTCGGGCGAATCGCTCGCCACTACCGCTACAGACATGGGCATTTCACTTCCTCTGAATTGTGCTCATTGTGGTCACGTCGAATGATTGGACTATTCGGACAAAGCGTATCTACTGTGTCGCTGTGACACATCACACGAAAGGTTTTTGATGGCGGTCTCGCCCACATTGTCCAAGTCGATTCTTGCCGTCGCCGTCGTGGCTGCCGTGAGCGTCGCAGGTATCGATGCGAGCCGCAGCGAAAGCGGCTCCGACGCCAGGTCCAAGCTCACGATGATCGCGCCTGCCGCGGCGGGTGGCGGCTGGGATCTCGTCGCCCGCGAAGCGCAGCAAGCCCTGCGCAGCGACGGCATCGTCAACAACGCGCAGGTGGTCAACGTGCCGGGTGCGGGTGGAACGATCGGCCTCAGCCAGCTCGACAATCTGTCCGGTCAGGCGACGACGGTGATGATCACCGGCACCGTCATGCTCGGCGGCATCGCGATCAACAATTCCGAGACGACACTGGCCGACACCGTTCCCATCGCGAAGCTCGCCGAGGACTTCGAGGTCTTCGTCGTGCCGAAGGAATCGCCGTACCAGAATCTCGAGGACATGATCGCGGCGTGGCGTGCCAACCCCGGCGGCCTCCCCATCGGCGGCGGATCGCTCGGCGGCATCGACCACATCGTGGCAGGCCAGCTCGCGCAGGAAGCCGACATCGATCCCGCCGCGATCAACTACATCGCGTACTCCGGAGGCGGCGAAGTCCTCACCTCGCTGCTGTCCAACACGGTCGGGGTCGCCGTCAGCGGATACAACGACTTCCGCGACCAGATCGAGGCAGGCAACGTCCGTGCACTCGCGGTCGCCGCACCCGAACCCGTCGACGGCATCGACGTCGACACCTTCACCGAGCTCGGATACAACGTCGACCTGGTGAACTGGCGCGGCATCGTCGCGCCACCCGGTATCTCGGACGAGGACCGTGACACGTTGATCGCGATCGCCACCGAAATGCACGAGACGGAGCAGTGGCAGGGGGCCGTCGAACGTAATCGGTGGAAGGAATCGTTCTCGACGGGGGACGAATTCGCCGAGTTCCTCGATGTGGAACAGACCCGCATCACCGACATTCTCCGAGAGCTGGGACTCGTATGACCGACACGACTACGAAATCCGAGACCTCGCGCTCGTTCTGGGTCGGCCGTAGCGGACTGATCGTTCCGGCGCTGCTCGTCGCGCTCGGCATCTTCCTCGTCTACGGAACGATCACCATGGATGTTCCGGCGACCGCGACGTCCCCCGGGCCGCAGGTGTTCCCCTCCATCGTGGCGGGAGGCTGCTTCGTCGTAGCCGTACTGGTCACCATTCAGTTGTTGGTCAGGCCCGACGAGATCGATCGGGGCGTCGACGACGACGGACGCGCGTTGACCGGCACGGTCAGCAATTGGCGCACCCTGGCGATCACCGTCGGATCGGTCGCGCTGTTCATCGTGTTGCTCAACCCGCTCGGCTGGGTCCTCGCCGGTGCACTGCTGTTCTGGGGTGTGTCGATCGGCCTCGGCGGACGCCGCTACGTGTTCGACGCGGCCGTGGCGCTACTGGTCTCCTCGGCGGTGCAGTTGGCGTTCTCCGCCGGCCTCGGCTTGACCTTGCCCGGCGGCGTTCTCGCCCAGATCTTCTGATGGAGCTGACGTTCTCATGGATTCACTGAACAATCTCTTCGAGGGCTTCGGCACGGCGCTGACGCCGATGAACCTCGTGTGGGTGTTCGTCGGCGCGCTCCTGGGCACCGCTGTCGGTGTCCTCCCCGGCCTCGGTTCGGCCATGGCTGTGGCCCTGCTGCTCCCGGTGACGTTCACCCTCGATCCCACCGCTGCCCTCATCATGTTCGCGGGTGTGTACTTCGGCGGACTGTTCGGCGATTCGATCTCCGGCATCCTCATGAACACCCCCGGCAACAGCACCGCCATCGCCGGCACCTTCGAAGGCCATCGCATGGCCAAGAACGGTCGTGCGCCCCAGGCTTTGGCGACCTCGGCCATCGCGTCGTTCATCGGCGGCATGATCGCGACGACACTCGTCGTGTTCTTCGCCCCGACCCTCGCCTCGCTGGCGACCAACTTCGGGCCCGCCGAATACTTCGCTCTCGCGGTGTTCGCGTTCATCGCGACGTCCGCGGTGGTATCGGATTCCGCCTTGAAGGGTCTGACGGCTCTGTTGATCGGCCTGACCTTGGCGGTCATCGGCATCGACGGGCCGTCCGGGGCGTCGCGCTTCACCTTCGACGTACCCGCGATGTTCGACGGCATCCACATCGTCGTCATCACCGTCGCGATGCTCGCGCTCGGCGAGGTCATTCACATCGCATCGAGAATCGGCCGCCCCGAGGACAATTCGTTGATCAACTCGGGCGGTCGGCCGTGGCTGAGCAAGTCCGAGTTCCGGGAGGCGCTGCCGGCCTGGCTGCGCGGCACCGCATTCGGAGTTCCGTTCGGCGTCATCCCCGCCGGCGGCGCCGAGGTCCCGAGCTTCCTCGCGTACGGCACCGAGCGCAGGCTCGACCGTCGGCGCAAGAACCCGATGTTCGGCAAGGGCGCTATCCGCGGCGTCGCCGGGCCGGAAGCTGCGGGCAACTCCACGGCCGGTACCGCGATGGGCGCACTGCTCGCTCTGGGGCTGCCGACGTCCGCCACTGCGGCGATCCTTCTCGCGGCGTTCCAGCAGTACGGAATGCAGCCGGGGCCGTTGCTGTTCGAACGCAGCGGTGACATCGTCTGGGCCCTCATCGCCAGCTTGTTCCTCGCGATGATCGTGCTGCTGATCCTCAACCTGCCGTTCGCCCCGCTGTGGGCGCAGCTGCTGAAGATCCCCAAGAACTACCTGTACGCAGGCATCTCGGTGTTCGCGGCCCTCGGTGTCTACGCATCCAGTGCGTCGATCGTCGATCTGATGTTCATGCTCGGCCTCGGAATCCTCGGATTCATGATGCGCCGCTACGGTATTCCGCTGGCCCCGGTCCTCATCGCGGTGATCCTCGGACCCCTCGCCGAGGATTCGCTACGGCGCGCGCTCGCCGTCAGCGAAGGCGATCCGACCATTCTCGTCGGCAGCGCCATCACCGTGGTGCTGTACTCCCTGATGGCTCTGGCCATCGTCTTCACGATCGTGAGCAAGATTCGCGCTCGGGCGAAGGTCGACTTCTGACCCCTGTGTGAGTGGAAATGTAGGCCCTGGACAGGAGCGGAGCCTGCGGAGCGACCCGATGGCACTGTCATTTCCACTCACATTGGGCTCACGTGAGTCAGAGGATGTACAGCATTTCCTGGTAGGTCGGAAGCGGCCAGAGATCGTCCGCCACCATGCCCTCGAGAGTGTCCGCTGCTGTCCGGACTGCGGCCATGGCAGGAAGCAGAGCGTCCTTCGCGTGGGTCGCCTCGGCGAGAGCGTCGCCGCCGGGGTCGCTGTCCAGTGCAGCCTCGAGAGTCGCCAGAGCCGAACGCAACGCGGACAGCGGCTCGGACACCGACTGCAGTTCGGCGGTGTCGGCTTCGACGCCTGCAGCCTTCAGCGCTGCGACGTTCTGTGCCAGCTCGGTCTGGTACCGCACGGCTGCGGGAAGCACCGATGTCCGGCCCATCTCGACGGTGAGGCGCGCTTCGACGAACACCGTCAGTGCGTACTGCTCCAAGCCGATCTCGTACCGCGAGTGCATCTCTCGGTGGTTGAAGACGTTGTACTTCTCGAACAGCTCCATCGCGGAATCGGTGATGAGTTCCGGTAGGGCGTCGAGCGTCGTACGCAGGTTCGGCAACCCGCGGGACTCGGCCTCGATCTGCCAGTTGTCGGAGTAACCGTCACCGTTGAACACCACGGCACCGTGCTCGGTGATGATCTCGGTGAGCAGATTCTGGACGGCCGTGTCGAATTCGGTGCCGTTCGCAACCGCGGTTTCCAGGTTGGTGGCCATGTAGTCGAGCGACTCGGCCATGATGGTGTTGATCGTGACCATCGGCCCGCTCACCGTCTGCATCGAGCCCGGTGCGCGGAACTCGAACCTGTTGCCGGTGAACGCGAACGGGCTCGTCCGGTTGCGGTCGCCCGGATCGGTCGGGAGCACCGGCAGCGTGTCGGCCCCGATCATCATGGTTCCCTTGCCCTTCGACGACGTCGCCGCGCCCTTGGCGATCTGATCGAAGACGTCGGCGAGCTGGTCGCCGAGGAAGATCGAGATGATGGCCGGCGGGGCTTCGTTGGCGCCGAGCCGGTGATCGTTGGTCGCCGACGCCACCGAGGCGCGCAGCAGGCCGCCGTACTTGTGCACCGCTCGGATGACCGCAGCGCAGAAGACGAGGAACTGGGCGTTGTCGTGCGGGTTGTCTCCCGGCACCAGCAGTGACCCGAGCTCGGAGTTGCCGAGCGAGAAGTTGACGTGTTTGCCGGATCCGTTGACGCCGTCGAACGGCTTCTCGTGGAACAGGCATTCCATGCCGTGCTTCTTGGCGATCGTCTTGAACGTCGTCATCAACAGCTGTTGGTGGTCCGCTGCGATGTTGCCGCGCTCGAACATCGGCGCGATCTCGAACTGCCCCGGCGCGACCTCGTTGTGCCGTGTCTTCGCTGGAATACCGAGCTTGAACAGCTCGCGTTCGGTGTCCATCATGAAGCCGAGGACACGCTCCGGGATGGCGCCGAAGTAGTGATCGTCGAATTCCTGCCCTTTGGGGGGCTTCGAGCCGAACAGCGTACGGCCTGCGTTGAGCAGGTCCGGGCGTGCGAGGAAGAAGTGACGGTCGACCAGGAAGTACTCCTGCTCCGGGCCGCAGAAGGACACGATGTTCTCGATGTCCTCGTGTCCGAAGAGCGTCAGGATGCGTTCGGCGTGACCACCCATCGCCTGCTGCGAACGGAGCAGCGGCGTCTTGTGGTCGAGCGCCTCGCCGGTCATGGACACGAACACCGTGGGGATACACAGCGTGTTGCCGTTCGGGTTCTCGAGCACGTACGCCGGGCTGGTGACGTCCCAACCCGTGTAGCCGCGGGCTTCGAACGTGTTGCGCAGACCGCCGTTGGGGAAGCTCGACGCGTCGGGCTCGCCTTGGATGAGGGTCTTGCCGGCGAACTCGGCGAGCGCACTGCCGTCACCGACGGGGTCGAAGAAGCTGTCGTGCTTCTCCGCCGTCAATCCCGTCAGGGGGTAGAAGACGTGCGCGTAGTGGGTGGCGCCTTTCTCGAGCGCCCAATCCTTCATCGCCGACGCCACGGCGTCGGCGACCATGGGATCGAGGGCCATGCCTTTCTCGATCGTCGCGATGACCGACTTGTAGACCGACTTGGGCAGGCGCTTCTGCATGACCACTTTGCTGAAGACGTTCTCGCCGAAGATCTCGCCGGGCTTCTCTTCCCCGACGAAGCTGACCGCAGGCGGGACGTACGCCTCGACGTCCTTGATCGCCTGCAGGCGGACGGTATTTCCACTCATGAGCTACCCCTTGACAAGGTGCGCTCCGCAATTGGATTTCGCGGAGTCCGACCTGGCGACACTACGAAGCTCCCGTGGCGGCAATGTTTCGCCGCTGTGACCACTGCAATTCGACGTCGACGCTCGAACGGGACCGGCACCCGATCACAACGCTCGGATATGGACTGAGTCACAACCCGATGGACAAATTTTCAATTTTGTCTATCCAAGTTTACATTTACGCGGTATTGTCATCCGCACAGTGATCGACACCACTAGGCGTTCGAGAGGGCTCGATCGCCTGAAGACGAGGAGTTCAGTCGTGGCAACCCAGACGAGTCCACAGTCGAATACGCCGGTCGACGAGTGGCGGGACAAGAAGCGGTATCTGTGGCTGTTCGGCCTGGTGCCGCCGACCGCGATCTTCATGGCGCTGGGTCTGGTGTGGGCGTTCAACCAGCTCGGCTGGAATGCCGTCTCACCGATCTGGTGGTGGATCGGGCCGATTCTGGTGTACGGGCTGTTGCCGATCCTCGACCTGTTCTTCGGGCCCGACGGCCAGAATCCGCCGGACGAGGTCATGGAAGCGTTGGAGAACGACAAGTACTACCGATACTGCACCTACATCTACATTCCGTTCCAACTCGCGAGTCTGGTGATCGCCTGCTACCTGTGGACGGCGGACAACCTGAGCTGGCTCGGCATCGACGGTGGCCTCGGGCTGGCCTCGAAGATCGGGTTGGCAATCAGCATCGGCGTCATGGGCGGCGTCGGAATCAACACCGCGCACGAGATGGGTCACAAGAAGGACAGCTTGGAGCGCTGGCTGTCCAAAGTCACTCTGGCGCAGACGTTCTACGGCCACTTCTACATCGAGCACAATCGTGGGCACCACGTTCGCGTCGCGACCCCCGAGGATCCCGCCAGCTCGAAGTTCGGCGAAAGCTTCTGGCGGTTCCTTCCTCGCAGCGTGTGGGGCAGTCTGAAATCGTCCTGGAAGCTCGAGCAGACGCGCATGCAGCGACTGGGCAAGTCCACGTGGAACATTCGCAACGACGTACTCAACGCTTGGCTCATGTCCGTCGTGCTGTTCGGCGTTCTGACGGCAGCGTTCGGTGTCGGCATCCTGCCGTTCCTTCTCATCCAGGCGGTGTACGGGTTCTCGCTGCTCGAGACGGTGAACTACCTCGAGCACTACGGATTGCTGCGGGCGACCACCAAGTCAGGACGCTACGAGCGGTGCGCACCTGCCCACAGCTGGAACTCCGACCACATCGTCACCAACATCTTCCTGTACCACCTGCAGCGCCACAGCGATCACCACGCCAACCCCACCAGGCGATACCAGACCCTGCGCAGCATGGAAGGTGCACCCAACCTTCCCAGCGGGTACGCCAGCATGATCACCGTCGCCTACTTCCCGCCGATCTGGCGAAAGGTGATGGACCACAGGGTTCTCGAGCACTACCGCGGTGACATCACCGCGGTCAACATCGAGCCGAGCAAGCGCGCGAAGATCCTTGCACGCCACGGCGCCCGGTCCGGTAGCCGATCGGATGCAGCTACGGATGCACCGAAGGACGCGAAGTGATGACGGCGTACGAGTGCCCGGTGTGCAACTACGTCTACGACGAGGCCGCCGGGGCGCCGCGTGAAGGTTTCCCGGCAGGAACGCCGTGGTCCGAGATCGCCGACGATTGGCCGTGCCCGGATTGCGGTGTCCGGGAGAAGATCGACTTCGAACAGAAAGCAGGATGAGAGATGGCCACGGATTTCAAGCTCTACCAGTGCATTCAATGCGGTTTCGAGTACGACGAGGAACTGGGCTGGCCGGAGGACGGGATCGAGCCGGGCACTCGGTGGGAGGACATCCCCGAGGATTGGAGCTGCCCGGATTGCGGCGCTGCGAAGGCCGACTTCTTCATGGTCGAGATCAGCAGGCCATGACTCTCGGGGCGCCCGATAGAGTGGGGGTCGTGTCAACGCAACCGGTCGACCCGAGCCTCTATCAGGACGCACCGATCAAGCACGCACCGATCAAGCACGCACCCCTCAAGGGTGCCGTGTCGAGTCCGATGCGGACGACGATTCTCGACGGGCTGCACGATCTCCTGCTCGAGCGCACGTGGTCGACGGTCAACATGGCGGACGTCGCCAAGGCTGCGGGCATCTCGCGGCAGACGCTGTACAAGGAGTTCGGTACCCGTAAAGGGTTGGCACAGGGGTACGCACTGCGGTTGACGGATTCGTTCGTCTCGGCGGTGGACGATGCGGTGTATGCCAACGAGGGTGACAGTCTGCGCACCCTCTACGTCGCGTTCACCGAGTTCTTCGGTCGCAGTGCATCGGACCCGCTGGTGCTGTCGATGCTGACGGACGATCCTCCGCCGGACCTGCTGCGGCTGGTCACCACCGAGAGCGGTGCCCTGATCGAGCATGCGTCGCTGCGGCTGGCGTCGACGTTCGAGCGTAGTTGGCTTCGCGCGTCGGCGCACAACGCGGACGTGCTGGGGCGCACCGTGGTTCGGCTGGCGCTCAGTTACATCTCGATGCCGCCGGAGAACTCGTCCGACGTGGCTGCGGACCTGGCGTCGCTGCTCACTCCGTTCGTCGACGCAATCAAGGGCACCGCATGAGCGAGCTACACCGCGCGCACTTCGCCGAGCTGTCCGGTCACCAGGTCTACGCTCTGTGCAAATTGCGGGTCGACGTGTTCGTCGTGGAGCAGAACTGCGCGTACCCGGAGCTCGACGGCGCCGACGAGGATCCGTCGACGGTGCATTTCTGGCACACGGACAACGGACGGATCGTGTCCACGCTGCGGTTGCTGTACACCGACGGGGAAACCAGAATCGGACGGGTGTGTACGGCGGTGGACGCTCGCGGCCGTGGCCTGAGTGCCGAATTGCTGCGCGCGGCAATCGATCACGCACACGGTGACACCATCGTCATCGGCGCACAGGCTCAACTGGAGCAGTGGTACGGCCGGTTCGGTTTCGTTCGCAGCGGTGAGAACTACGACGAGGACGGGATCCCCCACCTTCCCATGACCAGGAAGGGCGATTAGGCGGTCATCTGCCGTGCTGCTTCGAGGACGGTGGCTTCGGACAGCAGGACGTGCAGTGCTGCATCGCCCAGTGGGATGAAACTGTCCTCGCTGCAGACGCGTCGCACCTTGCCCGAGTATCCGGCGTCGACCACTGCGGTGACGATGCCTTCGCTCACACCACCGGACTTCCGCGTCTCGTCCACCACCAGCACGCGGCCGGTGGCCTCTGCATGTTCGACGATGTCCGCCAACGGAAGTGGTGCGATCCACCGGATGTCGACGACGCGCACGCCCACGCCGTCGTCGGCGAGTGTCCGCGCGACCCGCAGGCTCATCCTGACGCCGTTGCCGAAGGTGACGATGGTGAGATCGACTCCGTCGCCGTGGATTCGAGCGCGTCCGATCCAGGCAGGCGACACTGCTCCCCCGGCAAGCCACAGTCCGTCGCCGTCCAGGTACAGATCCCTGGTGTGGTACAGCGCAATGGGTTCCAGGACGACGCACACGGCGCCGTGTTCCACGGCGGCGTGGGCGCAGGCGAGAAGCATGGCGGCTGCGTCGTCCGGCATCGACGGCGAGGCGATGATCATGCCGGGAATGTCGCGCAGGGCGGCGACAGCGTTGTCGTTGTGGAAGTGCCCGCCGAAGCCCTTCTGGTAGCCGTATCCCGCTATCCGGACGATCATCGGATTTCGATACTGTCCGTTCGAGAAGAACTGCAGGGTCGCCGCTTCCCCGCGAAGTTGGTCTGCCGCATTGTGCAGGTAGGCGAGGTACTGAATCTCGGCGATCGGGAGCAGACCGGACACTCCGGCTCCCAGGGCCAGCCCGAGGATCGTCTGTTCGTCGAGCACGGTGTCGAACACCCGGGCCGCTCCGGCGTGCGCCTGCAGACCTCGGGTGACGCCGTACACTCCACCTTTGCGCGCCACGTCCTCGCCGAACAGGATCGATTGGGGACGGGTGGACAGAATGTGCTGCAGCGCAGCGTTCACGGCCTTCGCCAGGGTGGTGCCCGCCGGTAACTCCAGGCCGCCTTCCCCGGTCGATTCCTTGGCCGTGTCGGCTACCCGCGTCAGGGGTTCCATGACTGCTGCCGCGCTGTTCAACTGCGGTAGCTCGGCTACGTCCCGCGCCACACGCAGCACGTGTGCGCGCTTGTTCTCGTAGAGCTCCACCACGTCGTCGACACCGATCACGCCCGCGTCGACGAGGTGCCGTGCAGTGCAGAGAACGGGATCGCGGGCGAGATCGGCGGTGATCTCCGCAGCCGACCGATAGGACGACTCCACGTCGGATCCTGCGTGGCCCATCAACCGGACCGACTCGATGTGCAGGAAGGCCGGACGACGCCGTGTTCGAACCCAGGTCGCGGCCGCGATCGACGCGGCGTGGACGGCCTCGAGGTCTCGGCCGTCCGCGTGAAAGTATTCCAGGCCCGCTCTGGTGGAGAAGTTCGACGCGATCCAGCCCGCGGGGGTGCGCACGCTGATACCGATTCCGTTGTCCTCGCAGACGAACAGCAGCGGCATCGGAACGCCCTGATACGCAGTGTTGATCGCGGAGTTGATCGCCCCTACCGCGGTGGAGTGCCCGGCGGATGCGTCACCGAAGCTGCACACGGTCACCGCGTCGGACGGCCACGGGGAGTCCGCCCCGAGCTTGCGGGCCCGCGCCACGGAGAACGCGACTCCCACCGCGCGCGGCAGATGCGATGCGATGGTCGAGGTCTGCGGGAGGACCGCGAGGTCAGCTCGTCCGAACACCTTGTGCCTGCCACCTGAGATGGGGTCCTCGGTGGCGGCGACGACCCCGAGCAGGACGTCGCGAATGGGATCGCTTCCCCCTACCTGTCTGGCGCGTTCCAGGAAGAACGCGCCGGACCGATAGTGCAGAAGAGCCGGGTCCGTCGGCCGGAATGCACCGGCGACGGCCGCGTTGAACTCGTGCCCGGACGATCCGATCGTGTAGAAGCCCGTGCCGTGGGACCGCAACCATCGTGCCGCCAGGTCGAGGTGGCGGCTGCCGAGTTGAGCGTCGAACAACTCCAGTGCTCTCGTCGGGGTGAGAGTCGGCCCGAGTTCTTCTCGGCTTGCTCCCGCAGCTCGGATCGACTGCAGGAAGTACTCGTCGATCGGCTCGGCCATGCGGTCAGGATATGCGCGTGCGGCACCGCACGCGGGCGAAGTCAGCGCGAGTCGGTGTTTCGCCAGGCCAAGAGCACACCGGTTCCGGACTGACGCGCCCACGGGAGGAACACGGCCACGGCGAGGGCGCAGGCCAGTGCCGACCCGACGGTGACGTACGACGCGAGCTGAAATCCTTCCAGCGAGGCGGCTTTCATCGCGTACACCAAGTCCGCCTTCTGCGTGGCGAAGACGGAATTGGTCGGCGCCTTGACGATCTCGATGACGCTGACGACGGTCTCCCGGGCGAACGCCTTCTGGTAGGGCTCCATGAGGGCGTCGGGGATCGCGTCGATTCGAGGTCCCACCTTCGTGGTGTAGATGGACGCGACGATCGACCCCAGCACCGCGACTCCGAGCGTTCCGCCGACTTCGCGGGTGGTGTCGTTGACGGCCGAGCCTGCCCCTGCCTCGTCGAGCGAGACCGAGGACATGATGGATTCCGTTGCCGGCCCCTGAACGATGGCCAGTCCCAATCCCATCAGCACCATCGAGATCAACACCGGTCCGAGGTAGGGGGTTTCGACCTTCACCTGTCCCGCGATGAACATGCCGACGCTCATCACGACGAGTCCGAAGACGATCACCGCCGTGGTACCGACGCGCTGTGCGATCAAGGTGGCCAGTGGCGCGCCGATGGCGATGGACACCGCGAACGGTAGCGAGTGGATGCCGAATTGGAGTGGGCTGAGTTCCATCACACCCTGGAAGTACTGGGTGATCATGAACAGGAACCCGAACATCGAGAAGTAGGCGACGGCGATGGCCAAGGCAGGCAGCGAGAATCGGCGGATCCGGAACAGCGCCATGTCGAGTACGGGCGAGGGGGTGCGTAGTTCCCACCACACGAAGACCGCGAGGCAGACGACACCGAGCAGGTAGGCCGCAACACTGATTCCGGACAACCAACCCTGATGCGGGGCTTCGATGATGGCCCACACCAGTACGGTGATGCCGACCAGGGACAGAGCGATGCCGACCGGATCGAACCGACCGATGTGCGACGCCTTGGACTCCGGCACGAATCTCCATGCCGCAGCCAGCACCACCGCGGCCACGGGCACGTTGATCCAGAACACGGAGTGCCACGAGAAGTGTTCCAGCAGAAAGCCTCCCGCGGTGGGTCCGATCGCGATGGCGAAACCTGCCATCGCGGTCCACGCAGCGATGGCGAGTGCGCGTTCCCTGGCGTCGGAGAAGATGTTGATGATCAGCGCGAGGGTTGCCGGAAACACGGCTGCGGCACAGATTCCCATCAGCGCGCGGGCTGCGATCACCTGCCCGAGGTTCGCTGCAAGCGCGCCGCCGATCGACATCACTGCGATTCCGGCGAGGCCGACGATCATGACTTTCTTCCGCCCGTAGCGATCCCCCAGATGGCCGAACGCGAGCAGGAGTCCGGCGAAGGTCAGCGTGTAGGCGTCGACGACCCATTGCAGGCCGCTGATGCTGGACCTCAGTTGCAGGCCCATCGACGGGAGCGCGACGTTGACGACGGTGTTGTCGAGTACGACGAGCAGTTCGGCGGTACAGATGACGACAAGCGCGATCCAGCGTTGCCTGGCTGTCGACATCGAAACAGGGGATGCGAGCGATCGGTGCTGAGATGTTCGAACCACGGGCGGATCCTTCCCGACTGGTCATGCCGCGGGCTACCGAACGTGCCTCGGCTATGACGCGCTACATAGCGACCATCGGAAGGTAACTGTAACTCGGAGTAATAGCAACAGTGTCGGCGTCAGGACGCGTCGAGCGCAGCCTCCAGCCAGGCGAGAAGTTCGACCTCGACCCGGTCCAGTGCAGCGGTGCTGCGCTGGGCTTTCGCGATGATCAAGGCACCCTCGAACGACGCGATCGCCATCGTGGCGAGACCGCGCGAACGCTCCTGCGACAGACCGCGCTGCCACAGCGACGCGGCTATCGTGTCCTCCCAGGACGCGAACGACTCGCCTGCGGCGACGAGGGCTGCGGGAGAGTTCATACCCTCCAGGGCAGCCGGCGCCACCGGACATCCGGCGGTGTAGTCGGTGGCCTCCAACTGCTGCCGGAAGCCGCCGATGATGGCTCTGAGCGTCGCGGCGGGCCCCTCGGCCGCGAGGCCACGCGAGATCATCGACCCCATCAGCGCACCCGCGGTCCGCGTCGCCTCCTCGACCAGCTGCGGCTTTCCCCGGGGGAAGTGGTGGTAGATGGACCCGCGGGGCGCGCCTGCATGCTCGATGACGTCCGCGAGCGACGTTGCCTCGACGCCGCGTTCCCTGAACAGCAAGGCCGCGCTGCGCAACATGTCCTCACGGGCTGTACTCCGACTCACGCGACCTACCCCTCTTGACGTTACCGATCGTCACACATACGGTGACGTCGGGTATGCACCACAGCATAACGTCGACGACGAGAGGCCACCATGACCACCGAGGTCGATCCTGTCACCACGCTCGCGGCACCGCTGACGTTGGCGTGCGGCCAGGTGCTGCCGAACCGCCTCATGAAAGCCGCGTTGAGCGAGGGCCTCGGCACCAGGACCCACAGCCCCGACGTTCGCCTCGAACGCCTGTACACGCGCTGGGGCGCGGGCGGTTACGGTCTCGTTCTCACCGGCAACGTCATGGTCGACCGTCACCACATCGGTGAACCCGGGAACGTGGTGATCGAGGACGACCGCGACCTCGACGGCCTGACCCGGTGGGCCAAGTCCGCCCGCGACGGCGGCTCCCCGATCTGGATGCAACTCAATCACCCCGGCCGCCAGGCCAATCCGATGGCAACCCGGTCCAAGCCGATCGCCCCGTCGGCGATCGCCCCCGGCATCCCCGGCATCCCGGCGCCGCGCGCCATGACGGAGTACGAGATTCGTGGCATCGTCGAGCGATTCGCGACCGCAGCACTCGTCGCCGAGTCCGCCGGATTCGACGGCGTCCAGATCCACGGGGCACACGGCTACCTCGTCTCGCAGTTCCTCTCACCGTCGGCCAACCGACGTGACGACCGATGGGGTGGCAGTCTCGACAACCGCATGCGGTTCGTACTCGAGGTGGTCCGCGCCATCCGCACAGCCGTGTCCCCCGGCTTCGCCGTCGGCATCAAGCTCAACTCGGCGGACTTCCAGCGGGGCGGATTCGGTGAGGAAGAGTCACGTCTCGTCGTCGAACATCTGGCCGACGAACACATCGATCTGATCGAGATCAGCGGTGGAACCTACGAGTCGCCCGCGATGATGGGCCGGTCGGTGGCCGAGAGTACGCGTCGGCGTGAGGCGTATTTCCTGGATTACGCTCGCGAGGTCCGCGCTGCCGCGGGCGACGTTCCGCTTGCGGTCACCGGCGGTTTCCGCACGCGGTCGGCGATGGGCGCTGCCGTGGCGTCGGGAGAATGCGACGTCGTCGGTCTCGGGCGGCCCGCCGCTGTCACACCCGACGCAGGCAACGCGCTGCTCCGAGACGGCGCCGACAGCGTTGTGTCGCCGGCAATCGGCCTCGGGTTGCCGCGCAAGTACGCCAAACCACTCGACGGCGCCCTGGACCTGCAATGGCACACCGACCAGCTGCACCTGATCGGCGCAGGATCCGAACCGGATCCGAACCGATCCGTGTGGCGCACCGCGGTGCGGACTCTGCAGCGCAACGGGCTCGACGCCTTCCGCAGCAGGCGCAGCGGAAGCCGGTAGCGGGGTGAATCGCGAGTAGTCAGTCGACGTACTGATGTTTGTCGCGTCGAAGTGCAGGACGATATGGCCATGCAACCCGAATACGACGCATGGCCGTCACTTCCGGTGGACTCGTGGATCGAGACCCGCGACACCGTTCAGCTCTGGACCCAGATCGTCGGTAAGACGCGGATGGCGCTCGGCCCGGCCGTCAATCATTGGTGGGGTGTGCCCCTGTACGTCGACGCCCGCGGCCTGACGACGTCGCTGATGCCCGTCGGCGATCGAGGGCTCGAGATCAGGTTCGACTTCCTCGCTCACGACCTGATCTTCGAGGTCACCGACGGCCGCACGCGCCGCATGAAGCTGGAACCGCGCACCGTCGCGGACTTCTACTCCGAGTACACCGCGCACCTCGACGCGTTGAGCATCGACGTCGACATCGTCGGAACGCCGGTGGAGTTGCCCGACGCGACGCCGTTCGCCGAGGACACCGTGCACGGTTCCTACGACGCGGAGGCGGTGTCGGCGTTCTGGCGTTCGCTCGTCAGCGCGCACTCGGTGTTCTCCGCGTTCCGGGCCGATTTCCGCGGCAAGTCGAGCCCAGTTCATTTCTTCTGGGGTGCGTTCGACCTGGCGGTCACGCGATTCTCCGGCCGACCAGCGCCCACTCATCCCGGCGGTATCCCCAACTGCCCGGACTGGGTGATGCACGAGGCGTACAGCGACGAGGTCTCCAGCGCCGGGTACTGGCCGGGTGGGGCGGAGGAAGGCGTCTTCTACGCCTACGCCTACCCCCATCCCGACGGGTACGACACCCACCCTGCCGTCGAGGCGCCGGCGCACTGGGACTCCGCACTCGGGGAGTACGTCCTGCCGTACCACCTCGTTCGCCAGTCGGACGACCCCGCGGCCACGGTGCGCCGGTTCCTCGAGCAGACTCATTGCGCTGCCGTGGAGACCGCCGGTTGGTGACGGGGTGAAAGGCAGACCGCGTGGGTTTCGCCTGCCGGTGCTCCGCCGAGAACGTGGGTGAGCGCCGCCGCGATGACCTCGTGGTCGGAGCCGGTCCAGCGTTCGTCGCGCTGGCGTCGGTACTGCGACCACGACGGCACGCGGAACTGTTCGAGAATCAGCTCCGGGTTGTCGAGGCTGCGATACAAGCGCCAGGAGAACGCTCCGGTGCGTCGACGTGAACGCCCGACTCCTGCCATGGCTGCGGTGAACGCGTCCCGTTCGGAGTCCTCGACCGTGTAGGACACCGTGATCTGCACTGGTCCGTCGTCCGGTTCCGGTTCGAACACCACCGTCGGTGTCGGCCAGGCGCTGGACACGGTCCGATCGAGGGTTCCGGTGTCCGGCAGCAGCGGCAGCAGGGCCACGCTGGCGGCGACGATCACGAGCAGTGCCGTCGCCACCAGCGCGGCGTCGACGAGACCGATGGTCGACGCCACCCACCCCCAGACCAGGGATCCGGCGGCCTGCGATCCCATGAACACCAACAGATAGACCGACATCGCCCGAGCGCGGACCCAATGCGCGACCGACAGCTGGATGGCCGCGTTCAGTGCGGTCAGCGTCGTGATCCACGCGATACCGGCCAGCACGAGACCCGGGATCACCACCCACATCGGCAACCACACGAGGGCGGCGGTTCCCGCGCCGTACGCCAGAGCCGACACGACGAGAAGGGTGTTGGCGGACCACCGGGCTCGCAGCGCAGGTGTCAGGGCGACGCCTGCCACCGCCCCGACGCCCAGCACGCCGAGCAGTGCGCCGTATCCCATTGCGCCCAGGTCCAGAACGGACGCCGCGATGGACGGAAGGAGCGCCCACAGAGCCGACGCGGGAAAGGCGAACAGTGCCGAGCGGACGATGATCCGTCGGATTATCGGGCCGGAGCGGACGTACCGAAGGCCGGTCAGCAGTGACTCTCCGAGTCGCTCCCGGCCGGACGTGTCCGTGCGGGGACGCTTCCACCCGAGCAGCGCTCCGACGACGGCCAGGAACGACAGCGCGTTGAGACCGAAGACGAACGTCGGCCCGGCGAACGCGACGAGAACGCCTGCGACAGCCGGACCGATGGCGCGAGCTGCATTCACGGTGACACTTCCCAGTGCGGACGCGGCTGGAATCTGATCCCGCGGAACCAATTCAGGCTGGATCGCCTGCCACGCCGGAGCCGACAGCGACGTCCAACACCCGAGGACGAAGGTCGACGCCAGCAGACCGATCGGCGTCAGCGCGTCCGTCCAGGCCAGGACCGTGAGAACCCCGGCCGTGACACTCGACGCGACGCCGATCACGAGAAGCAGGATCCGACGATCCAGTGCGTCGGCGAGGACTCCCGCGAACAGCGCCAGCAGCAACGTCGGGGCGAGGCTCGCGGTCTGCACCGAGGCGATCACCGTCGTAGACGCGCTCCGTTCGACGAGGAACCACTGCGCCCCGACGGTCTGCATCCAACCGCCGATGTTGGACACGAGCTGAGCGAGAAACAGCATGCGATACAGAGAATTTCGCAGCGGCGCCCACGCGGAACTCTCGGGTGCGGACACGGCCGTCTCCCCAGTCGCCCCAGTCGCCCCAGTCACCCCAGTCACCCCAGTTCCGCCAACCAGTCCGTGAACCTCTGCCACCCGATCTCCGGGTACTTGCGGCGCAGACCGTCGATGTTCGCGTCGTACCCGGTATCGGTCAGGAACTGGAACATCGCGCGCATGTCCGGCGACGAGATCGCGGCGGCGTCGTACGAGTGCGCGGTGACGGTGGTGCCGAGGGCCGCCCCGAGCGCAGCGGCCATCTGGGCGGGGGTCGGATCGTCGGATGCCAGATCGATTCGGGCGCCGAGGAATCGGGACGGATCGGACAACACGAGCGCGACGAATCGACCGAGATCGCGGCGGGACATCTGCTGCAACGGGGTGTCCACCGGTAGCGGTAAGTCGAGTCGTCCACGTCGAACGTCCTCGATGCCGCCGAGCATGTTGTCGTAGAAGTAGGTGGGGCCGACGATGGTGAACGGCACGGTGGACGCTCGCAGAATCGCTTCCGTCCTGGCCTTCGTCTCGAAGTGCGGTATTCCCGTGGATCGATCCGCGTCGGCAACGGACGAGAACACGACGTGGGGAACGTTCGCGGCCACCAGTGCGTCGACGAGTGCCTGCCCCTGGGCGATCTCCGCCTCCGGTCCGTCCTCGAACGGAGTGGTCATCGCGAACACGCCGGCCACACCGGTGAACGCGTCGGTTGTCGCGGACCGATCGGTGATGTCCGCTTTCCTGATCTCCACACCCCGCTGCTGGAGTGCGTCGGTGCGGGCGGACACTCGCCGTACCAGAGCTCGGACCGGAATGCCCCGTTCCAGAAGGGCGTCCACGACAGCCCCTCCCTGACCTCCGGTTGCTCCCACGACTGCACAAGGCTTGCTCATACTCGTCACACTGCCGTGCCCGTGCAGTTCGGTCATCAGTCGTGCGACTGAACTCAGCGCAGAGCATTACCCAAATCGGGCGCTCTCTCGATCAACTGACGCGCATCCCTGGCCGTCACGACGCCGTTGCACACCTCAGCGTACTCGCTCATGGCGCACGAGGCCTGCGACCAGTACCGCTCGTGCTCGGGTGTCACCCAGGCCAGGCGATGCACCTTCCTGGCCAGTTCCTCCAATTTGTCCACCCGCGGTGGCAGACCGTTGCACCGGCCGTCGCCGACGATCAGGACCGAGGTGCGCGAGGTGACCTTGGAGCCGTGCGTCGTCAGCAGTTCCTCGAGCGTGCGTCCGTAATCGCTGCTCGCCTCCAGATCCAGCTCGGGTGCTGCCAGAACCGATGCGAGCGCGTCGTCACCGGTACTGCGCGCCAGCAGGTCCGTCACGTCGACCGGGTTGTCCACGAAGGCGAGGACCGTGCACCTGCTGGTCCGATGCCGCATCGCCTGCGCGAGCCGCAGAGTGAACGCGGTGATCGGGCGCACCGACAACGAGACGTCGGCGAGAACGAGGAGTCGAACCCGTTCCGGCACAGGCTTGTCCACCATCAGATGGAAAGGAACCCCGTCGGTTCTCATGCTCGCCCGGACCGTCCGACGCATGTTCAGTCGCCCGTTCGTGGCTTCGCGCGGCCGAGGCCGCGGTGTACCGCGCATGCGGCGCAGCACTTCTCGGCATGCATCGTTCACGTCGGCGCGCGACGGGATGTCGGAATCGGGCGAGTCGGACGCCGTCGCCGTATCGCGTGAGGTACCGGCGCGATCCTGGCCGGAGATCGCGTCGACGAACGCTTCCACCGCGTCGACCAACTTCTCGAGTTGCGCCGCGGTCAACGGTTCTCCGTCACCCTGGTCACCGTAGAGCGAGTGGGGGTCGTAGGCGTCGAGCCAACGGAGAATGCCCTCCGGGTCGTCCCATGTCAGCGTCCCCTGCGAGATCATCGCCTGCGCCGACGACAGGTCGCCGACGGTCGCGGAGTCGGCGCGGTCGACGTCCACGGTGAACGACACGCCCCTTCTGCCGCTGTCGTTCTCGGTGTCGACGGCCAGGTTGGAGTCCGCACCGGTGATGGACAGGTCGTCGTCGTCCTTGTGCGGGTTGAATCCTTTGTCCGCCTCGGGAGTGTCGAAGAAGTCACCGACTTCGGCTGCATTCTCGTTGTAGTCCGCGTAGCGGCCGGTGTCCTTGTCGTCGTTCGAGATCTCGAGGGTAGTAGGCGCCCCGTCGGCACCCGAATCACGCGTCGGCCGATGCTCGTCCAGAACGGCAACCGGCCGGGGGTGGAACAGCCGGTCGAAGGCGGCGTCGAATCCGTCCTGCTCGTAACTGTACTTGGCGCACGTCGCACGCAACGCGGACTCGAGGGTCCTCAGGTCACCGGCACCGACGAGACCGAGAACCCGTCGCACTTCGATCACTTCGGCGGGCGACGCCGACACGCCGTGCCGACGCAGCAGGCGGCCGAACACCGCCGCGACGACGTCGAGTACGTACGCCGGTGTACTTCGAGGAGCGAGACCGGACACGGCACTCACTTCTTTCTGATTCCGAACCCACTGCCGGTCGAGCGCGGGTCGCGGCCGCCGGTACCTCGGAAGGCCGCGGTGGTGGTGTTGGGCGGCCGGGAGGCGACGCTCGCGCGCGGCTCGTCGGCTGTCTCGGGTTCCGGTGTC
Source organism: Rhodococcus sp. RS1C4 (assembly GCF_002258225.1). Taxonomy (NCBI): domain Bacteria; kingdom Bacillati; phylum Actinomycetota; class Actinomycetes; order Mycobacteriales; family Nocardiaceae; genus Rhodococcus; species Rhodococcus sp. RS1C4. The sequence goes on from NZ_NOXZ01000022.1 coordinate 172,877, forward strand.
TGCGCTCGACCACGAACCAGCTCGACGTCGCTTCCGTACTTGAGAAGAGCTGCCAGCAGGATCTCTCGCGTGCGTTCGGTGTCGTGATCCTTCAGGATCATCGCGGCGCGGGCTGCATCGATGACCTCGGAGACCGATGGACTCTTGCGCAGCGGGAGTTCCCTCAGGGACCTGGCGAGTTCGACGACGTCGGCGACGGTGGCGTCCTCCACTTCGGGGGCCCGGGAGGACACGATCTCACGTTCCCGTTCGGGCGTCGGGTAGCCGACGGAGAAGTGCAGGCAGCGACGTTTCAACGCGGCGGACAGTTCGCGAGTGTCGTTGGAGGTGAGGATGACCCACGGGTCGGTCCTCGCCGCGAAGGTTCCGACCTCCGGGATGGTGATCTGCTTCTCGGCGAGGATCTCGAGGAGCATCGCCTCCATGGACTCCTCGGTCCGGTCGACCTCGTCGATGAGAAGTACGACGGGTTCCTCGGACAGGATGGCGTCGAGGAGTGGCCGCACCGCAAGGAACTTCTCGGAGTACAGCCCGAAATCCGTGTCCGCCAGTATCTGCGACGCTTCCGCGGTGCTCTCGACTGCCGCGAGTTCGGAGCCGATGCGATCGCGCAGCATCTGTACGTGCAGAAGCTGTTTGGCGTAGTCCCATTCGTAGAGGGCGCGATTGTCGTCCAGTCCCTCGTAGCACTGCAACCGCACCAGCCTGCGCCCGCCTGCGACGGCGAGCGCTTTGGCCAGTTCGGTCTTGCCGACACCGGCCGGCCCTTCGAGCAGCAGTGGTCGATCCAGGGCGATCGCGAGATGGACTACGACGGCGAGATCGTCACCCGAGATGTATCCCGTTTCGCGAAGACCGTCACGGACGGTGTCCGCACTGGTCGAGAAGATCGGTTCACTGCATGCCTCCAGGCCGGCCGATGTCATGGTGGTTCTCTCCTGCGCTCAGTAAGCCTTGTTGATGGCGTGATCGACGACGGGGATCATGGAGTCGACGGTGACCTCGCGGGGGTTGCCGGGGGTGCACCAGTCTCCCTGGATGTGCTCGGAAATCTTGAGCACCGTCTTCTCGTCGCCGGGGATGACCTCGCCGCGTCCGGTGTACTTGCCGGTGTTCATGCGGTTCTTGTCGTAGAGCCTGGTGTTGACCTCACCGAAGTTGTCGGGAATGCCGACGTCTTTCGCGAGGCGAATCGCGGCTTCCACGGCAGCGTCGGCCGCCTGCACCGTCGTCAGGTTGCGGGTGTCCACGCCGAGAGCGCCTGCCATCTGTGCGTAACGCTCGTACCGCGAGGGCAGGTTGTACTCCCACACACGGGGCAGGGCGATGGCGTTGTTCAGGCCGTGGTGCGAGTCGAAGTAGGCACTGACCGCGTGCGAGATGGAGTGCACGATGCCCAGACCACCGGAGTTGAACGCCTGTCCGGCGATGTACTGCGCGTTCATCATTCCCTCGCGGGCCTTCAGGTTGCGCGGTTCGTACACGGCCTCGCGGAGGTTCTTGGCCACGAGTTCCACCGAGTACAGAGCGTTGCCGAGAGACGGCGCGAAGTCCAACCGGGAGACGAAAGGCTCACTGCCGTGGGCCAACACGTCGAACCCGCAGTAGGCGGTGAAGTGCTGCGGGCAGGTGTAGTACAGCAGCGGATCGTCGATGGCGACGGTGACGATCGATGCCTCGTCGAACGCGACCCACTTGTGCGGGTTGTCCATGTCCGACGTGTCGGTGATCACGTACGCCCAGGACGTCTCCGAACCGGTTCCGGCGGTGGTGGATACCGCGATGTGAGGAGGGTTCTCCTTGTTGGTGGATTTGGCGAAGCCCTCGAACTCGTTGATGTTGCGTCCGTCGTGAGCGATCACGATGCGAGCGCCCTTGGCTGCGTCGTGGCTCGAGCCACCACCGACGGAGATGATGCTGTCGCACTTCTCCTTCTGGTAGAGGGCAGCAGCGTCCATGACGTTGTAGTCCTTGGGGTTCGACTCGACCTTGTCGTACAGGACGACCTCGACACCCTGGTACTCGATCTTGCCGATGAGTTCCTCGATGATCCCCGAACCGCGGAGGCCGGTGGTGACGAGCAACGAGCGCTTGAATCCGAGGTTCTTCGCCTCGACGCCGATGATGTCGTGTGCGCCCACTCCGAGAAGTGCGCGTGGGAAGGGGTGGAATTCCTTGATCGGGAAATCCCAGATCTGGTTGAGCTCGATTGCCATCGGATCCTCCTGGTGAGTCGGTGTGACTACGCTCACTCTGAGGGTTCGACGTGATCGGCGACAAGGGATTTCACCCCGAACCACCCGTCCGCTGAACCGAACTACCCGATCGGTCAGGTCACGGTGCTGCCCGGTCGATCATCCCCCGCAGTTCGTGACGCTTGCTGACTCCGAGCTTCGGATACACGTGATATAGGTGCGAGCCGATCGTCCGTGGTGACAGGTGCAGCTGCTCGCCGATCTGACGGTTCGTCAACCCTTCCGCGGCGAGAGTCGCGATGTGCTGTTCCTGAGCCGTCAGTGACGCCCACCCGTCCGTCGCCGTCGGCGTCGATCCGCGAGATCCCCCGGCTGCCCGCAGTTCCGCCCGGGCGATGTCCGCGAACGTCCGCGCGCCGACGGACTCGAAAGTATCCAACGCCGCTGCCAGGTGCGGCCTGGCCTCGGTCGGACGGCGGTTGCGGCGCAGCCATTCCCCGTAGTGGAGCTGAGCGCGTGCACGCTCGACCGGCCACCGATGACCGTCCGGATCGAGAACTGCCGTCCGGTAATGACGTTCGGCACCGCGAGTGGTTTCGCTCACCAGCGCGGCGGCCAAGTGCCGGAGCAACCTGATTCTTGCCGGTGGCTTCGACCCGATCGCACGCCCGATGGCCGTCACGAACCGCCTGGCCGACGCCTGCTGCCCGCTTCGGGCACCCGCCCACGCCAGGTCCGCGATTCCCAGCACCGATTGAATACTGTGCACCGGCGTGCCGTCGTCCTCGAACACACTGCGCAAACGCTCGTACGCACCCGCGAAATCACCGTTCACACAGGCGAGGAACGAACGGGCCCGCGTCAGATCGACCGTCAGCGCACCGTTCGCCCTCGGCTCGAACAGCGTCGCCGCCCGCGCGAGGTGTCCTTTCGCGACGTCCAGGTTGCCGCGGTGCGATTCGATCGTCCCGCGGTGGATTTCCACGCTGGCGTCGACGAGTGCCATCCTGCCCACTGCCGCCACCTCGGACGCCTCGTCGGCAGCTTTGTCCACCTCGCTCCACCGGCCGGTGTCGATCAGGGCACCGAGGAACGCAGCCATTCCCATCGCGCCGGCACCGAGACTTCCTACTTCACGCAGAGATTCGATGCCGCGTCCGAAGTAGGACAGGGCGTCGACACTGTTCTCGCTGAGGTACGCCCTCGTCCCTTCCGCCAGCAGATACGAGATCTTCGCCGCGATCGACGAGGTCTCGTCCAGGGTTTCGTGGGCCTCCGCTCCGAGGGTGCTCGTCGAGTACTCGGCAATCAGCTGCCGCACTGCTTCTTTCGCCGCGTCCGGCATCGGCGACAGAAGGTCGCGTCCTTCCGAGGAAAGCTCACCAGGGGCGCTCGGTGCGGGAATCGCCTCGGCGAGACGGGCCAGCGCTGTTCTGCGCCACTCGCCACCGCTGAAATGAGCAGCACCGAGTGCGGTGAACAGCAGTGCCAGGACCAGACTTTCGTCCGTCGGCGTGTACTCCGCGAACGTGCGGCGCACCACGTCGAACGCTTCGTCCGGTTTGGCGGTCTGCAACAGAATCGACGCGGTCGGAAGCGCTGCGGCACTCCGAATCTCGGGCGAGACCGTTGCTCGGCGAACCTGAGCGGCCAACGACAGTCCCCACTGCGGATCGCCCGCCATGTAGGCGGCGTGCGCGGCACTGGCGTATCGCAATGCCGCTTTGTCCGGGGCCGGAGAGATCTGCGCAGCCCGTTCCAACGCACGTGCCACCTCGAAGAATCCTCCTCGGCGGTGGGACAGCTCGGCGGCGCCTTCCAGTTCCGCGGCCACCGATTCGTCCAGGCCGTCCGCGGCCGCAGCACGGTGCCACGCTCGGCACGGCGGATCGTCGACCAATCGAGCCGCGAAATCCTCGTGTGCGGCGCGGCGCTGATCCACACTGCAACCGGAATAGGCTGCGGCGCGCACCAGCGGGTGCGTGAAATGTACGGCGCGGCCGTCGATCACGACGAGACCGGAGTGTTCCGCTTCCCTCCACACCGACAGATCACTGCCGAACCCTGCAGCCGCGGTGATGACGTCCAAGGATTCGTATCCGGATCCGGACGCCGCGTAGAGCAACAACTTTCGCGTCGGCGGTGTCAGATCGGCAATCCGAAGGGAGAACAGCGACTGCACCCGCCGAACCCGGTCGTCGCTGGTACCGGCCGACAGGTCGACGCCCGACCGGACGACGGCACGGCTGAACTCGATGATCGCGAGAGGATTTCCCTCGGCCTGACGGATGATCTCGAGCCGCGCGGAGCGAGACGGCGTCGTGGGCTGACGGTCCAACAGCGCAGCCGACTCGGCGGCGGTGAGGTTCGGAACCTCGGCTGCCGCGACACCGGGATCGACGCCGTCGGGAATCCGGTGCCCCCGCGCACTGCACAATGTGGTCATCGGCCCGGCCACCCGCCTGACCGCGTACACGACGATGTCGAGCGAATCCCGGTCGAGGAGGTGCGCGTCGTCGAGAAGCAGGACGAGAGGTGACTCCTCGGCGAGCACTTCCAGGAGGTGGAGTACCGCGTGCCTGCAGGCGTACATGTCGACCATCGCGGGCAACGGCGCACGGCCCAGCATCTCGTCGAGTGGGGTTCGAACCGCCTCGGGTAGACGGTCGACGAACGCCATGACCGGCCACAACAACTGCTGAAGTCCGGAGAACATCTGCTGCGTCTCGGCGTCCACGCCCGACGCCTGCAGCACTCGAACACCGGCGTCCTCGGCGACGGCACGCGCATGCCGGAGAAGAGTGCTCTTCCCGATCCCGGCCTCCCCCAGCAGCCAGAACATCCGATCACCCGCGCCGGGATCCGTCACCATGCGAGTGATCGACGCAGCCAGCGCGTCTCGCCCGACCAGCGCCCCGGCGAGCGGGTGTTCCGCAGTCATCGAGCACCGCCCGTAGTTGTAGCAACAATCTGTCGTTCACATTGTGACACCGCCGCGCCTGTCGTACGACGTTCGCATAGCCACCCACGGCGGCGCATACCCGTTGTGTTCGAACATATGTTCGATTACACTTGGGGCATGGGAATGCAGGGGGGCACGACCAGAGAGGTTCGCGCAGCTGCCGATGCAGCTGCGGCGACGGCGCTGTCCTCGCTTGCAGATGCCCGCCGGGCCGAGAACAGGTGCGCTGCCGCGGTGGTCCGTTCGGTACACGACTTGACCGAACTCAGATTCGCAACGGAGATGGACGTACATCACTCAGGAGAGGACGAAGCCGACATCGCGTTGGCCAGGCGCACGGTCGAATGCGAGGCCGCCGTCGCATTGTCCCTCTCCCGCATGATGACGCGTGACCTGTTGACCGTCGGTGCGCAACTCGCGTGGCGCCTACCTCGGGTCTCCGCAGCCTTCGGCGAGGGCGACTTGGACTACCCACGCGCCCGGGCAATCGCACTCACCTTGGAGAAGGCAAGCGACACCACGGTCGCGGCGTTGGAGGAGTCCATACTGTCGGCCGCGCTGCGCATGAACACCAGAGCACTCGAGGAGAACATCTGGCGAGCCTGGTTCGAGCACGACGCCGCCGAAGCCTCCGCCGCTCAGAAAGCAACCGAATCCGAGGAGCGCTGCGCCGAGGTGAAGCGAGGCGATGACGGTACGGCCACCCTCATTGCCAGGATGTCCACTCTCGAAGGCGCGGAATGCAACTCAGTTCTGGAAGAATCGATCGGGACAGTGTGCTCCCGTGATCCGCGGACCAAGAAGCAGCTCCGAGGATTCGCACTGCTGGCTCTCTTCCACCGCGAGGACTACATCCTCTGCACCTGCGGTCGAGCAGAGTGCCCTGTCCGCAGCACCGAGCGAGTCCACAAGGATCGTCGCCCCCACCTGCTCCAGATCATGATCGACATCAAGACACTGCTGGGGCTGACCAACGAACCCGCGACCCTCGGAGACGGAACCGTTCTCGACCCTGAAATCGCACGACACATCGCCGGCAGTGCCGAGTGGCAGATCCTGCTGACCGAACTTCTCGACGCCGCGCACCACGCGACCGCTGCAACCGATCGCACCGCCGAAGCCCGGGTCGAGTCCGACGATGCCTCGCCGCAACACAACACCGACGGCAACGACGGCAACGACGGCAACGACGGGGACAGCGATACCGACGGCCCCGGTGACTCGGGTGGCCCTGGTGTTCCGTCCGACCCTGATGTTCCGTCCGGTCCTGTACCGCGGGTAACTTCGGGCGGCGGCGCGTCGGAAGGTCCGCGCGCTGTGCGGCTGCTGCGCCGTGGCAAGATCCGGTCGGCAGCTCCGCTGCCTTCACGGGAATCCGCTTCCGCCAACAGAACAACGTCGTCGAAGGGCCGACACCGCGACATCGATCTGTCGAAGTACATACAGGACTTCCTGTCCGCGTCGGCGCAGGATTCATCGTTGACCCGCGGAGTACACCCCGACGGCCATGGCGGTTTCCTCGAGCCGCCACCTGGCGCGCTGACGTACAGGCCGTCGGCCGAGCTTGTCGCACTCACGCGAGCTACGCACTGCACGTGCACATTTCCTGGGTGCAGTGTGCCGTCCGAACGGTGCGAGATCGACCACGTCGTACCGTTCGACCACAACGATCCCATCGCAGGCGGATGGACCGTTCGATCCAACCTGCAGCCTCTGTGCAAATACCACCATCAAGCGAAAACACTGAAGCTGTGGACCGCTGCGGTATTGGCCGGCGACGCGATCTACTGGGTGTCGACGTCGGGCCTGCGCCACATCACACCGTCGACCTTCGGGACAGTCGTGGTGCCTGCGACGTTCCGACATACATCGAAACACCGCATGCGGCCTGAATCGTGGATATGGAACTCGGACCGAGAGAGCGGCATGGGCTACGTCGTCGACCCATGCGATCTGGACGACTCGGCGCACCCCATGTCCGCCGACAGAGCAGACGCTGCAGCGACGCTGGAGCGGGTGCCCTCCGACGCACTGTACGAGCCGACATGGTGGGAGATGCACATCTCCGTCACCGATTCGACGTGGTCGAAGGTCGCCAACATGAATTCTCCGATGGCCGACGGCACCATTCGCATACCCTCGCTCGGCGACATCGCGCGGATGACCGACACCCAGGACCGGGAGGATGCCACGTTCATTCGGCGCATGTTCGTCGAGCATCGAACGGTCATCGCAGCCCGAGAAACACGAAACTACCGGGCGCCCTTCTGAAAGCTCTGCGCTCGGGACGCTAGATGATCGTGCCGACGTCCTCGGTGACCAGTCGGTCGAGGGCGCGTTCCGCGATGGCTGCGATGGTCATCGACGGGTTGCAGGCGGCCGCATTGCCGGGGAGAAGCGCCCCGTCGAGAACGTACAGTCCACGCTGCCCGAGGACACGACCTTCGAGATCGCACACCGAACCCATGTTGGCGCCGCCGAGTGGATGCCACGTGGTCGGCACGAGGGCGTTGGTGTCGGTGAGTACACCCGACGGACCGGCCAACCGGTGTGCAGCCGGCCCGATCTTCGACAACTGAATACCCGAGTCACCCTCCCACGGCCACCGCAGTACCGCATCGTCGACGGCACTGTCGTACACGAATCTTCCGCGTCCCTCGCTCACGCCGTACCCGACCATCGTCGTACTTCGGCCGTCCAGTCCGAGCGGCGGGAACGACGCCTGGATGATCGTGAAGGCAGCATTCGGATCGTCCCACTGCAAGCTCCCGTAGACGACGGGTCCTCCCTGCTGCGGTCCGAACCCGTTCACGATGTCGGTCCACACGTAGATGCGGTCTGCGTTGGTACCCCATCCTTCGCCGAGAGCATCCGGCATGTCGGGGATACGCCCCGACGCGGACGCCCGCAGCAGCAACTTGGTGGTGTTGGTGCTTCCCGCGGCCATCACCAGCGTGTCGGTCGTCAGAATCTTGTTCTCGAGCACCACACCCGACGGGTCCGTTCGGTCGACGTAGAGGGTCCACCTGCCGTCGGGCGCCCTCTCCACGTCCCTGACCTCGTGCAGGACTTCCACGGTGACGAGTCCCGTCGCCTCGGCCGCGGCGATGTAGGTGACGTCGACCGAGTTCTTGCCACCGTTGTTCACCCCGAGAGCGCCGTCGCCGTTGGTGTAGGACGGTGCCATTTCTCCGCGCAGTTCTGCGAGGGCGTAGTTCCAGTCGATCGGCATCGGAATCTTCGATACCGGAAATCCCTCACGCTCCGCGTTCCGGGCGAACACTCGCGCTGCCTGGTAGTTGGGACTGTCGATCAGTTCGTCCGGTGCGGTGGCCAGCCCGAGCATGCGTGCCACGCGCGGGTAGTGCACGCGGTCGAGGGTCTTCCAGTCGAGGCCGTCCGGGAAATTGGCGTCGAAGACGTGTTCCGCGGGTTGCAGTGTCATTCCCTGGTAGACGAGTGACCCGCCTCCGACGCCGGCCGCACACAGCGCCGTCATGTTGTCTCCGACGACGGCCTCGAGGAGACCGGCGTACGGATCGAAGGCGACCGGTCTCCCGAAGAGCTGCGGGTTGGACCTGTGCCACAGAATGCGTTTGTCCGGGTTGGCCGCGTGCGGGAACGTCTCGGCGTTCGGGCCGGTCGGCCAGCGCATTCCACGCTCGAGCACCGTCACCGGCACACCGGCCTCCGCCAATCGAAGCGAGGCGACGCCGCCGCCGAATCCGGACCCCACGACGACGACGCGGTGGTCCTCTCGAACGAGAGGCACCCGGTTCACCCTCGAGCGGGCACCGGCCCGGCCACCTCCCAGTGCGGCGCCCGCAACAGCGACCCCCGCCCCGGTCAAGAACGTTCTTCGACTCACAGTCGGCAACGAGCCCACCCCCACCCCGGCGGAAACGACAGCCCCTTCACAC
>NZ_NOXZ01000059.1:0-3480 GCF_002258225.1 Rhodococcus sp. RS1C4
CTGTGAAAGTGTGTTCGGCGGTGTCCTACTCTCCCACACCCTGTCGGGTGCAGTACCATCGGCGCTGGAGGGCTTAGCTTCCGGGTTCGGAATGGGACCGGGCGTTTCCCCTCCGCTATGGCCGCCGTAACTCTGTGAAACAGTGTCACGAACGAACCGAAGTCGGAGACACACACAGTGTGTGTGTTCGTTCTTGGTTTTCATGTAGTTGTGTACCTGAAATACAACTTTCGTGTGTTGTTTCAGATATTGCACAGTGGACGCGTAGCTTCTTTGTGGTAAGTCCTCGGCCTATTAGTACCAGTCACCTGCATGCATTACTGCACTTCCAGTTCTGGCCTATCAACCCGGTGGTCTGCCGGGGGCCTTACCCCCACAAAGGGGGTGAGAAACCTCATCTTGGAACAGGCTTCCCGCTTAGATGCTTTCAGCGGTTATCCCTTCCGAACGTAGCTAACCAGCGGTGCTCCTGGTGGAACAACTGGCACACCAGAGGTTCGTCCGTCCCGGTCCTCTCGTACTAGGGACAGCCTTCCTCAAGTTTCTGACGCGCGCGGCGGATAGAGACCGAACTGTCTCACGACGTTCTAAACCCAGCTCGCGTGCCGCTTTAATGGGCGAACAGCCCAACCCTTGGGACCTACTCCAGCCCCAGGATGCGACGAGCCGACATCGAGGTGCCAAACCATCCCGTCGATATGGACTCTTGGGGAAGATCAGCCTGTTATCCCCGGGGTACCTTTTATCCGTTGAGCGACACCGCTTCCACATGCCGGTGCCGGATCACTAGTCCCGACTTTCGTCCCTGCTCGACCTGTCAGTCTCACAGTCAAGCTCCCTTGTGCACTTGCACTCGACACCTGATTGCCAACCAGGCTGAGGGAACCTTTGGGCGCCTCCGTTACATTTTGGGAGGCAACCGCCCCAGTTAAACTACCCACCAGGCACTGTCCCTGAACCAGATCATGGTCCGAGGTTGAGGTATCCAATACGATCAGAGTGGTATTTCAACAACGACTCCACAGTAACTGGCGTCACCGCTTCACAGTCTCCCACCTATCCTACACAAACCGAACCGAACACCAATACCAAGCTATAGTGAAGGTCCCGGGGTCTTTTCGTCCTGCCGCGCGTAACGAGCATCTTTACTCGTAATGCAATTTCGCCGAGTCTATGGTTGAGACAGCTGAGAAGTCGTTACGCCATTCGTGCAGGTCGGAACTTACCCGACAAGGAATTTCGCTACCTTAGGATGGTTATAGTTACCACCGCCGTTTACTGGGGCTTAAATTCTCAGCTTCACCACACAAGTGCAGTTGACCGGTCCTCTTAACCTTCCAGCACCGGGCAGGCGTCAGTCCGTATACATCGTCTTACGACTTCGCACGGACCTGTGTTTTTAGTAAACAGTCGCTTCTCACTGGTCTCTGCGACCCCACCCAGCTCACACCGCAAGGATGATCACCGGACGAGGTCCCCCTTCTCCCGAAGTTACGGGGTCATTTTGCCGAGTTCCTTAACCATAGTTATCTCGATCGCCTCAGTATTCTCTACCTGACCACCTGTGTCGGTTTGGGGTACGGGCCGTGTGAAAGCTCGCTAGAGGCTTTTCTCGGCAGCATAGGATCACTGAATTCGCCTCAATCGGCTACGCATCACCTCTCAGGCTGTATGAGACACGGATTTGCCTATGTCTCGCCCTACAGGCTTACACCAGTATTACCACTGACTGGCTCAGCTACCTTCCTGCGTCACCCCATCGCTTGGCTACTACCAGATCAGGTCCCACGCATCCACCCAGCGCATCACTCTCGAAAGAGATCCGTCACCGGGATTCAGGGCGGTTAGTATCACTGATTCACCAGGGGCGCGTTCACACGGGTACGGGAATATCAACCCGTTGTCCATCGGCTACGCCTGTCGGCCTCGTCTTAGGTCCCGACTCACCCTGGGCGGATTAACCTGGCCCAGGAACCCTTGGTCATTCGGCGGACGAGTTTCTCACTCGTCTTTCGCTACTCATGCCTGCATTCTCACTCGCACAGCCTCCACACCTAGGTCACCCCGATGCTTCCACGGCTGCACGACGCTCCCCTACCCACCCACACACCTGGCCAATCCCTCGCAAGAGAAAGGCGGGCTGTTGTGTGAGTGCCGCAGCTTCGGTGGTGTACTTGAGCCCCGCTACATTGTCGGCGCAGGATCACTTGACCAGTGAGCTATTACGCACTCTTTCAAGGGTGGCTGCTTCTAAGCCAACCTCCTGGTTGTCTTCGCGACCCCACATCCTTTTCCACTTAGTACACGCTTAGGGACCTTAGCTGGCGATCTGGGCTGTTTCCCTCTCGACTACGAACCTTATCGCCCGCAGTCTCACTGCCACGCTCTCACTCACCGGCATTCGGAGTTTGGCTGATTTCGGTAAGCCGGTAAGCCCCCTAGACCATCCAGTAGCTCTACCTCCGATGAGAAACACGTGACGCTGCACCTAAATGCATTTCGGGGAGAACCAGCTATCACGGAGTTTGATTGGCCTTTCACCCCTACCCACAACTCATCCCCTCAGTTTTCAACCTAAGTGGGTTCGGTCCTCCACGACGTCTTACCGTCGCTTCAACCTGGCCATGGGTAGATCACTCCGCTTCGGGTCTAGAACACGCCACTACACACCAAACGGTGATACGCCCTATTCGGACTCGCTTTCGCTACGGCTACCCCACACGGGTTAACCTCGCGACATGCCACTAACTCGCAGGCTCATTCTTCAAAAGGCACGCCATCACCAGCCACAGTAAACTGTGCACCAGCTCTGACGGATTGTAAGCGCACGGTTTCAGGTACTATTTCACTCCCCTCCCGGGGTACTTTTCACCTTTCCCTCACGGTACTAGTCCGCTATCGGTCACCAGGGAGTATTCAGGCTTATCGGGTGGTCCCGACAGATTCACAGCAGATTTCACGGGCCCGCTGCTACTTGGGCATCCACACTCGACAGTCACAATGTTTTCGTCTACGGGACTCTCACCCTCTACGACAGGCCGTTCCAGACCACTTCGACTAACACCATGATTTCTCACTGTCGGACAGTCCGGCAGAACCATCACATGCAAACCCCACAACCCTCCATACGCAACCCCTGCCGGGTATCACACGCACAAAGTTTGGCCTCCTCCGCTTTCGCTCGCCACTACTCACGGAATCACAATTGTTTTCTCTTCCTGTGGGTACTGAGATGTTTCACTTCCCCACGTTCCCTCCACACACCCTATATATTCAGATGCAGGTAACACGACATCACTCGTGCTGGGTTTCCCCATTCGGACACCCTCGGATCACAGCTCGGTTGACAGCTCCCCGAGGCTTATCGCAGCCTCCTACGTCCTTCATCGGCTCCTGGTGCCAAGGCATCCACCGTACGCTCTTCATTACTTACAACAAAGATGCTCGCGTCCACTGTGCAATTCTCAAACAACACACACA
>NZ_NOXZ01000059.1:3900-5622 GCF_002258225.1 Rhodococcus sp. RS1C4
TACGGCTACCTTGTTACGACTTCGTCCCAATCGCCGATCCCACCTTCGACGGCTCCCTCCCACAAGGGGTTAGGCCACCGGCTTCGGGTGTTACCGACTTTCATGACGTGACGGGCGGTGTGTACAAGGCCCGGGAACGTATTCACCGCAGCGTTGCTGATCTGCGATTACTAGCGACTCCGACTTCACGGGGTCGAGTTGCAGACCCCGATCCGAACTGAGACCAGCTTTAAGGGATTCGCTCCACCTCACGGTCTCGCAGCCCTCTGTACTGGCCATTGTAGCATGTGTGAAGCCCTGGACATAAGGGGCATGATGACTTGACGTCGTCCCCACCTTCCTCCGAGTTGACCCCGGCAGTCTCTTACGAGTCCCCGCCATAACGCGCTGGCAACATAAGACAAGGGTTGCGCTCGTTGCGGGACTTAACCCAACATCTCACGACACGAGCTGACGACAGCCATGCACCACCTGTACACCGACCACAAGGGGGGCCACATCTCTGCAGCTTTCCGGTGTATGTCAAACCCAGGTAAGGTTCTTCGCGTTGCATCGAATTAATCCACATGCTCCGCCGCTTGTGCGGGCCCCCGTCAATTCCTTTGAGTTTTAGCCTTGCGGCCGTACTCCCCAGGCGGGGCGCTTAATGCGTTAGCTACGGCACAGATCCCGTGGAAGGAACCCACACCTAGCGCCCACCGTTTACGGCGTGGACTACCAGGGTATCTAATCCTGTTTGCTACCCACGCTTTCGTTCCTCAGCGTCAGTTGTTTCCCAGAGACCCGCCTTCGCCACCGGTGTTCCTCCTGATATCTGCGCATTTCACCGCTACACCAGGAATTCCAGTCTCCCCTGAAACACTCAAGTCTGCCCGTATCGCCTGCAAGCCCGAAGTTGAGCCCCGGGTTTTCACAAACGACGCGACAAACCGCCTACGAACTCTTTACGCCCAGTAATTCCGGACAACGCTCGCACCCTACGTATTACCGCGGCTGCTGGCACGTAGTTAGCCGGTGCTTCTTCTGCAGGTACCGTCACTCACGCTTCGTCCCTGCTGAAAGAGGTTTACAACCCGAAGGCCTTCATCCCTCACGCGGCGTCGCTGCATCAGGCTTCCGCCCATTGTGCAATATTCCCCACTGCTGCCTCCCGTAGGAGTCTGGGCCGTGTCTCAGTCCCAGTGTGGCCGATCACCCTCTCAGGTCGGCTACCCGTCGTCGCCTTGGTAGGCCATTACCCCACCAACAAGCTGATAGGCCGCGGGCCCATCCTGCACCACAAAAGCTTTCCACCCCAGCACATGCATGCTGAGGTCATATCCAGTATTAGACCCAGTTTCCCAGGCTTATCCCAGAGTGCAGGGCAGATCACCCACGTGTTACTCACCCGTTCGCCGCTCGTGTACCCCGAAAGGCCTTACCGCTCGACTTGCATGTGTTAAGCACGCCGCCAGCGTTCGTCCTGAGCCAGGATCAAACTCTCCGTAAAAGACTTGCAATCCCACCATCCCCCAAAAGAGACAGTGCAATCAGTCAAATGACATCAAGTCCAAATCACTAGCAAAAAAACTCAACTAGCATTACAAAAAATCTTCTCACCCCAGACGGGAAGAATGAAGCAAGAAGATGTCACACCCACACCCCAAAAGGCATGAGCACCAAAAACATTCGGCACTGACATTCATCGACACACTGTTGAGTTCTCAAAGAACACGCACACAC
>NZ_NOXZ01000052.1:0-5106 GCF_002258225.1 Rhodococcus sp. RS1C4
CTCGCTGAACAGCCGACGACGACGTTGCCGGTGCCGAATGCTGACCTCCTCGCGTACATCATCTACACCTCAGGAACGACAGGCACACCCAAAGGCGTCTCGGTCACCCACCGCGGCGTCAATGACCTCATCGCTACCCACATCGCGCGCCTCGCCAATGTCGAGGACCCGACCACCGGCACTCTGGAACCCCACCACCACGTATGGACGCTGTTCCATTCATACGCATTCGACTTCGCGGTCTGGGAGATGTGCGGCGCGCTTCTGCACGGGGGACGGCTGGTCGTGGTTCCCGAAGAGGTTGCCTACTCTCCTTCCGATTTCCATAACCTGCTCGTAAACGAAGAAGTAACGGTGCTGACCCAGACACCGTCGGCGTTGGCACGGCTGTCTCCCGAGGGGCTACCGTCGATCGCGCTACTTCTACTCGGGGGAGAGACGTGCCCAGCCCAGCTAATCGAGCGATGGGTGACGCCTGAGCGAGCCGTGATCAATGCTTATGGCCCGACCGAGTGCACCGTCTACGTTTCGATGACCGAACCGCTAGTCCCTACAGGGGCAGTGCCGATCGGTGCCGCTGGCTCCGGCACTGCGTTGTTTGTGTTGGATTCCGGTTTGCGGCGGGTTCCGATCGGTGTGGTTGGTGAGTTGTATGTCGCGGGGCGGGGTGTGGCACGCGGTTATGTGCGACGGCCGGGCTTGACGGCATCGCGATTCGTCGCGTGTCCGCTCGGCCCTTTGGGTTCGCGGATGTATCGCACCGGCGATCTGGTTCGTTGGAATCACGACGGCGAGCTGGAGTATGTGGGTCGCTCTGACGATCAGGTGAAGATTCGTGGTTACCGCATCGAAATCGGTGAGATCGAATCGGTGCTCCGGACGGCCCCCGGAGTAGGACAGGCTGCGGTCGTCGTCCATGAGGACCACCCAGGGTACAAACGGCTGATCGGCTACGTCGTTCCCCACACAGACTGGGCGGGCGAGTTGGATGGCAACCAATTGCGCCGCTTGACCGACGCGTGGCTGCCCGAATATATGTCGCTTGCGGCGGTCGTGGTCCTCGATGCATTGCCCATGACGAGTAACGGCAAGCTTGACAAAAAGAGGCTTCCGGTACCTCAACTAGGACAATCGAACCAATACCGAGCACCGACTACTCCACTCGAGGAGAGCCTGGTTGACATCTACGCGCGCGTACTGAATGTGGAGAAAGTTGGAGTCGACGATTCGTTCTTCGATCTAGGCGGCGACAGCATCTCGTCCATTCAGGTGGTGTCCCGGGCCCGGCAAGTCGGTTTGTACTGCAAGCCCCGCGACATCCTGGTGGAGCGAACCGTGGCACGACTTGCCCACGCTCTCCAGCTCTCGGTCCCGGAGCAGTCTCTCCTTCGGCCGGCTGAGGCTGGGCCCGTCACGGCAACGCCGATCATGCGGTGGCTGGCATCTCTCACGGCACCGACAGACGAGTTCAACCAAACCATGTTGTTCCAGGGGCCGCAGCAGGCGAAGTACAGCGACGTGGTGTTGTTACTACAGGCATTGGTCGATCGGCACGCCATGCTCCGGTTGCAGGTGGACAACGCCCCGACTGAGGACGCGGACAACTGCATCGTCCTACCAACAGGCTCGATCAGCGCAGCCGACTGTGTAACCCCCGTCGTGGACTTCTCCGATACCACGTTTGCCAATGCCTTGAGCCGTCTTGACCCGCGTCGAGGAGCCATGGTGCATGGGCTGTGGGCTGAGCGCACCCGCCAGCTGTTGCTCATCGTCCACCACCTCGCGGTCGACGCGGTCTCCTGGGGAATCATCCAAAGGGATCTCGCAACGGGTTGGCGCTGCCTCACCGAGCGGCGAGAAATTACCCTGGATGCCAGCGGCACCTCGTTCCGTGAGTGGTCAACGATGTTGGCGCAGTACGCTGCCGAGCGGAAAGTCACTGACCAGCTTCCGCATTGGCAGCGCATTGAAGCCGTTGCCACCCTGCTGCCCAGCCCGCACCCGACTCCTGGTATCTGGCGCGATGTGGAGCATCTGTCGGTCAGCATCGACACGGAGCTAACCGAAGTGCTGGTAACCGACGTGACTGCGGCTCTGCACATCAACGTTCAGGATCTGCTGCTCATCGCACTCGGTTCTGCCCTCGCTGAACAGCACCAGCACTTCGACGTCCCTTTCCGCATCGACGTGGAGAGCCACGGACGTCGCGATGAAATCGGCAGTGGGATCGATTTGACCAACACCGTCGGATGGTTCACCGCAAAGCACCCGGTCGCTTTGAACGTCGTACCCATGGACCGTGACACTGTTCTGACCGGGGGCTCGGACATGGGTATCTGGATAAAGGACGCCAAGGAACAGCTGCGTGCCCACCCCGACGGAATCACCTACGGTCTTCTCAAGTATCTAGGCACCAACAATCTGTCTGGCGTAGATCCCGCCATCGGCTTCAACTACCTCGGCCGGCGCAGCGTGAGCCAGCTCGACGCACCCCTCGAAGATTGGCGGATCCTCGGACCGACTGAATCGCCTGATGCTCGACGCTTTGGTTCCCGCTCGATGCTGTTGCCGCACACAGTCGGCATCAATGCAGCCGTGCTAGCCGAAGGTTCGCAGTCAGAACTACACGTGTCCTGGAGTTGGACGAGCACACAGGTGGATCGCTCCTATATCACCGAGCTGTACGCGCGCTGGTATGACGTTCTAGCTGGAATTGCGGCGTACGTGCAGAACGGCGGCGGAGGACTGACTCCCTCCGACGTCCTGCCGGCGGTGGTCAATCAGCGGCAGATCGATCAACTCGCACAAATCGTGGAACCAGCAGACCTTCTCCCGCTGACTCCGCTTCAAACCGGGCTGCTTTTCCATCGCCGTTCCGGCAGTAATGAACCCGTAGAGCTGTACACCGTGCAACTGGGTATCGAGATTGCTGGCGTACTCGACGTGCCGCGCTTGCGCGAGGCCGCTCATACAGTCGTCGGACGCCACCCCAACCTAATGGCTCGGTTCGTCTCCGAGGGTTTCCCCGAGCCGGTGCAGATCATTCCGACACGCCCAGACATACCGTGGACGGTAGTTAACGGCTACGAGTGCGATCAGAGGCTGCTGGATGCAGAGCTCGCCGCCTGCGGCAACCTCGTAGATGAGGCACCGCTACGGATTCTCCTTCATCAGACTGGGACGAATAAGCACACGCTGGTGCTATCCGTCCATCACATCGTGGTGGACGGTTGGTCAATCCAGATTCTGCTCAAAGAGATGTTCGCCGTCTACGAACGGGAGACTCTGGCACCCGCGCCCACCTTCCGAAATTACGTCGAGTGGCTATCCGCCCAGGACTGGAGCGCGGCGCGGCGGCATTGGCAGAAGCTGCTGGCGGGACTTCAAACGCCGACCTTGTTAGATCCAGGAGATCGCTTCACTGATGCGCGATCGCTGTTGCGAGTCGACCTCCCTATCGACGTCACGCGTTCTGTTGAGCAGTTGGCTCGCTCGCAAAACACGACCATGAACATCGTGCTACAGGCCGCCTGGGGCCGTCTGCTGGGCGCATTGACTGGCAGCGGAGACGTCGTCTTCGGCACTACCGTATCGGGGCGGCCAGCAGAACTGTTCGGCAGCGAGTCGGCGGTGGGCATGTTCATCAACACCGTCCCGGTAAGAGCATCCCTGACCGCGACGACGACCACGGCTGAACTGATCGGCATGCTGCGGGACGACTACCACGATGGGCTAGACCACCAGTTCGTGGCCCTGGCCGATATCCAGCGCGCCGCGGGACATCAACAACTGTTCGACACCCTCTTCGTCTACGAGAACTACCCACTGAGGATGTCCGGCGGGCAGCTCGAGACAAACGGACTGAGCGTACGCATAGCCTCAAGTCGCGAGTTCACTCACTATCCAATCGCCTTACAGATCTGGCCCGGTCCACAGCTGAGGGTGCGGCTGGAATACCGCATGGCGGTCCTCGACGAGCGGTTGGCCAAGCAAATCCTGGTATGGCTCCAGACACTATTGATTGCGATGGCGGCGGGCCCGGATCGTCCTTTGGCTTCGTTCGACATCCTGGGTGAGGATGAGCTGACGCAGCTGGACGTACTGGGTAACAGGTCGGCTGTGACGGAGTCCGTTGCTGGCGTGTCGATTCCGGAGTTGTTCGCCGAGCAGGTGAGGGTGCGGCCGGACGTCATAGCGGTGGTGTTCGAGGGTCGGTCGTGGACGTATCAGGAGTTGGACGACACATCGACGCAGTTGGCTCATTTGTTGGCTGGGCGTGGGGTGGGAGTAGAGGACGTTGTTGCACTGTTGCTGCCACGTTCGGAACACACTGTGATAGCCATACTTTCGGTGCTGAAGCTGGGTTCTGCTTACTTGCCGATCGACATCAACACCCCTGACGAGCGCCTGGCATTCGTTCTACAAGACGCCAAACCAGCAGCAATAGTGACAACGGTAGCGCAATTGCACCGGGTCGATGAGAGCAAAGTGGCAGTCGTGACCCTCGGGGGCAGGGTCACCGTCGAACCTCCCACTGTCACCTTTCCATTCCCCCATCCAGAACTGACGGCCTATGTCATCTACACCTCAGGAACGACAGGCACACCCAAAGGCGTCTCGGTCACCCACCAGAACGTGACGCAACTGTTCACCAGACCCGCACGGACGTCCGAATTGTCGCCAGGACAGGTGTGGTCGATGTTCCATTCGTACTCGTTCGATGTGTCGGTGTGGGAGATGTGGGGCGCTCTGCTGCACGGTGGCCGCTTAGTCATAGCCTCTGAGGACACGGCCAACTCTGCCACCGACTTTCATGACCTACTTGTGAACGAAAGTGTTTCGGTTCTGACCCAGACCCCGTCCGCCCTCGGCCGGCTGTCACCGCAGCGGCTGAGCGCATTGAGGACCATTTTTGTGGGGGGTGAGGCGTGCTCGCCCGAACTTGTCGATCGGTGGGCTTCAGGCCGAGAAATGATCAACTCCTACGGTCCTACCGAAAGCACCGTTTACGCCTCTATGAGTGCGCCCATGAAGCCTGGTCATGGAGCTCCTATCGGTACGCCGGTGCCGGGTGATGCGTTGTTTGTGTTGGATTCCGGTTTGCGG
>NZ_NOXZ01000051.1:0-114840 GCF_002258225.1 Rhodococcus sp. RS1C4
GCTGGGGCTGGGCGCTGCGCGCCCGCCGCTGCAGGCGAAACGGCAAGCCGTTCCGAAGAACTCGCGGACTCGGTCGAAGCGCTGCGCGCCTTCGCGGTTGCATCTGTTATTCGATCGCGCTCAATTTGCAATTTGCAATCGAGAATTTTTCGAGGGCGGTCGAACCGAAACCGGCTCGCCGATGCATGGTGTATTCAGCGAAACCGGTTTCGGATCAATCGCATTCAAGTCATTCGTTACGGGATCGCTCGGATTCTGCATCGAGCGCAGCGGGCCGAATCTGCTCCCACAGCGCCGGGTTGATTCCCGCGTTGTATGCGCGTTCGAGCAGCTGCCCCAAGGAATGATCGGGGGCGAGCCCACGGGCAACGTTCATTGCCTCCCGCGCCGGCACCGCCTCCCGTCCGATCCAGTAACTCAGCGAAGCGAGGACGAAGGCGGGGCCTGCCTCGCTGGCGGGCAACACCGCGCCAACCTGCCGCCACAGTTCGCCGAGGACTGCGGCGTTGGCTTCGGTGAAGTGAACGAACAGCACATCGCGCACGCGCACGTCAGAGGCGGCGGCTGCGAGCATCGCAGCGTGGTAATCCGATATCTCGATTCCGCGGTTGCCTGAATCGAGATACCCGGCGAGTACCTCGCGGTGGATGGTCTCTGCGGCCGAGATCGGCCCTACTGCCGGGAACGCCCCGCGTGCAGCCCGCATCATGTCCACCACACTCGCGGCGCGTTCGGCACCGAACTGTTCGGCAACGAAGCCCGCGCGGATTTGGGCGCGAGAGGCCAGACGTACCTGCCCCTCGAGCAACGCTCCGACCACGTAGGGGTGAGCCGTCAGGTCGACCGCCTCGCCGACCTCGTGCGGTCCCGCCAGTACCCCGTTCATCAAGTAGCGGCGCGCACGTCCCTCGTGGAACTGGAACACAGCAACGTCATCGCCCGAGAACTCGTGGAGAACGGCCATCGATGCCGCATCGGCGTGTGTGTCACTGCCGAACACGACCACCACGCGCGGTCCGGATAGATCACGCACGGGGTGACCGCTGGGCACCAGCAACGGGGCACCACCGATCGGCGCTTCCTCCCCCAGCGGGCAGGCCATGACGGCCCCGCCTGTCGAGTTTGGGGTGAACACCACCATTTCGTTCTCGGGAACGTAGCGGACCAGCATCACGGCCACGGCAACAGCATCAGCGGGTGAGGAGATACGAAAAACAGAGGACATCGGACAAACCCCTTTCAGGGCACAGGGGCAGATGGTCAGTCCGCCCGATCAACAGAACACCCACAATCTAGCCGAGACCACCGACAAGAACGGCTCACGCGCAACACATTTGGTCCCCGGCGCACTCGGTGCCGGGGACCGCACCGAGTGCGCCGGGGCTCGGTGGGGAAAGACAACAGGCCCGCCCATGTGTTTCGCTGGGCGAGCCTGTTGTCGAACGTCTAGGGAGAAGCGAAAGGATCAGAGCGACAAAGGCTCTCGCTCTAACTCCTCGGGAGCGGAGTCGGCTTCCGAGGCCCATCTAGGGCTCACGTCCATACCCGACCACACTTTCGGATCGGTGTCGAGCCGATCAGGAGACGTTCGGATCAGCACACACGCCAGCAGCCGACATTGCAAGACGCGCCACACCGTCGATGATCAACGTATGGCATCCGTTCGACGCTGCGGAGGTGACCGGCCCTGGTACCGCGTACACCGCCCGCCCGAGCCTGTGCACTTCCCTGGCCACAGACAGTGCACGTCCGCGTGACCCGGCCTCGGGCACCACTACCGCATCGGAGAGAGCCGCCAGCAGCGCGCCACTCCCGTTGAATCGTTCTCGTCGAGGCTCTGCACCGAACGAGTACTCGCTCACCACCACACCCTGTTCCGCGACGCGCTCGAGCAACCGAGCGTGACCGGACGGATACGCCCGATCCAAGCCGCACGGCATTACCGCTACCGGTCCTGCACCGACCCCCAACGCTGCCCGCAACACCGCTCCCTCGATCCCGAACCCGCTGCCCGACAGGACCGCCACCCCACGCATCGCCAGATCCCCGGCAAATTCCGACGCGACATGCTCGCCGTAAGCGGTCGCAGCCCGGGTGCCGGTGAGCGCCACCGCCGACACATCAGCACCGGGCAGCGCGCCCTGTCCACGAACCCACAGAGCGACCGGAGTCGATCCCTCCAGCCATCCGGCCATCCGCAGCCGCTGCGGCCACTCAGCGTCCGCAGGAGTGACCAATCGTGCTCCCAGCGTTGCCGCCGTCTCGAGGTCTGCCTCGGCACCTGAGTAGTCCCACGAGCGAGCCGTCGCACGCAACAAGTCCTCCGACACCTCCCGATGCCGCACAGCCTCGGCTGCAGCCTCCACGCCCGATAAGGACACCGCCAGATGCACCAACGAGCCCTGCCCCCGCGCCACGTGAGCGAGATACGCCCACGCAACACGCTCACGCCACACCATCTCGCTACCCGACACCGCGTTCTCGCTCGACACACCGCTCACGACGAAACCCTCCCAGGGCTAACACAAGGGCAGATGGTCAGTCCGCCCGATCAACAGAACAACTCGAACCTACCCCGACACACCGACAAAAACAGCACCTGACAAGCGAAAATGTCCCCGGCGCACCCGGTGCCGGGGACAGCGGGTGCGCCGGGCGGTAAGTTCACGAAGCGGCCAAAAGAGCAGACCGAAGTGTCCTGTTCGAGTGATACAAATACCGGAGCAGATCTCACGGGCCGCCGACGAAAAACGCACCAACCGCGACGTTCGAGAGGGAAGCTGCACACATGACCGAGCCCGAGCCATGGCGTCGAAGCAAGACGCCGGCCCCGCTCCCCTCGAATTCCGCCGACGCCCGAGCGATCAGCGAACTGACGGACCCGGAACTGGCTGCGATCATTCGTGACAACCTCCTGCCGCGCTCGAACACCGCCGGCGATACAGCCAATTGGCGTGCATTCTGGAACACCCTCACTTTCGATCCGCAGCTCAACGATCGCGCAAACGCGATCATCGATGTCTACGTCGAGCAAGCAGCAGCAGCGCTCGATACCGGCGAACTCGACGACGCCCAATACAAACGTGCCGGCAAGTTCCACGACCTGTGTATCCACGCCCTCGACAGGCTCGACAAGGTGGTCGACGACCCCCTGGCCTGGGCTGGTGCGCGAGCTGCCGGATTCAATCCACGCTCTCGTGAGGTCATCAACACCCTCGTGCAGGCCATCGCCGATCACCGAGACGACGGCGACGACGCCAAGCTCTGGGCGATTCTCGCCGAAGTTCGTTTGGATCCAGGCCATCGACGCCGGTAAGCGCTCCGCTCAACATGGCCGCCCGCGGAGCCTCTGACCGATGAGCTTCTGGGATTCACTTGCGGCCGGCCTCTCGGAGGAGCCGCCGCGACGGGTGATCGTGTCGACCAGAACGCTCAGGTCGGCGATCGAGGACACCTTGATCTATGGGTTCTCGCGAGCCGCCCTCGAAGTGGTCCTACCCGACGAACTCGACCTGACGTGGGCAGGTACAGGTACCCCGGTTGAGGCCGACACCAAGCGGTCGCTGATCGATGGTTACCTCGTAGGATTCGAGATCCCCCAGCTCGTCGCACTGGCGCGTCGCGTGCTTGCAGAATGCGACGTCGCGGACCACGGGCTCGCGGTGCTGATCGCAGAGTACGAAAAGGGCTCCAGCGGTGTCGATTCTCCCGCAAAGAACCTCATTTTCGCGGCCAATGGTCCCAAACCGGAGATGGTGCTCCGCGACGCGGTCAGCAACGACATCCTGATCACCAAGAATGCTGAGTTCTGCCTGGTCTACGACAGACCGATAACCGAGGCCGGCCTGTCCTTTCAGGAGCTGATTCAGTGGTGGCGTGAGCACCAAGCAATGGCAGACACGGACGATCGCGATGTCGGGCGGTCACTGTACAAACGGCTGCGAGAGAGCCTCGGTAAGAACGAACCCGAGCGGATGGTCTTGGACGTCTACTCACGTCGATACGGAGAGCACGGCTTCGGTATTCCCGCTCTGATCCCGCAGGTCTACCTCCACTACGACCCGTACACCAAGTATCAACGCAAGGGCAGCAGTCCCCTCGAACGCCAACGCATGGACTTCTTGCTGCTCTTCAGTGCAAGAAAACGCGTCGTCATCGAGGTCGACGGTCGTCAGCACTACGCCAACGAAGACGGCCGCGCCAGCACGCAGCTGTACGCCGAGATGGTCACCGAAGACCGACGTCTCCGGCTAGCGGGATACGAGGTCTATCGGTTCGGGGGCAAAGAGTTCGAGAGCCCCGACGCGCCGTCGATGCTCGCAGCATTCTTCGACGAACTGAGCTCGCGAATGAAGTAGACCGACGGGGAACTCATGCCGGGGCGAGGTATCGATCCTCCTCAGAGCCGATCTGGAGTTCGTCCTCGGCGGCTGCGATGACTGCGTCGACGACCTCAATGGGTAGCCCGGTCTTGGTGGCCACTGCAGCGTGCTCGTGGCCTTCGCTGGCCAGTTTCAGGACGTGGACACACAGAACGGCTGTTTCGGCCTCTGTGGAGCTGTTCGGGGCCGAGTGACGCTGGTCGGTGCTGTCGTCTACAGCTGATGCTTCGAGTCGGACCAGCTGGATCATCAGGTGCGTGGTGACCAGCAGCACCAGCGGCGGCGCAGCAGCGGCCAGCGCGGCCACGGTGAAGGTCGAGCTGTAGTCCACCATCGAGACGTGCACGATGTTGCCGGCCGTCGATGCGATCGACCCGAGAATCAGCAAGGCCCACGCGAACCAGCGGTGTGAGGCGTCGACGACGAGCATGAGTGTTGCGAGGATTACCATTCCGTCGAGCACCAGTGGCAGAACCCATCCCAGTGTTGCCGGGTATCCGCTGGCAGTAGCGAGCTGCCACAACGATATTCCGCTCTTTGTGAAGGCGCTGATACCGATCACCGCATTGCCGATCACCGCGCAACGTTTGATGGTTGTCAGATTCCTCATCAATGTCCTTCGCTGGTGGTGATCGAAAAGTGGCCGGCCGCTGCCGTCGGGCGTGCTAGATCGGCGTGCTTGAGGGTGGGTGTGTTCGACAGTCGGTAAATCGACCACAGGGCGGTGAATGCGATACACCCGCCGATCACTATCTGAGCCGCGGTGTAGTCACCATTGTTCGCAATGACGAATGCATTCCAAGCTGTATGGGCCAGAACGAGTCCCGTGAGACTGCGGAGTCGATAGTAGACGTAGACGGCCACAGCGCCCCATACGAACGCCGACAACGCTTGCCCTGTTCCCTGGTACAGATGGATGGAGGCTCGAAACAGAGCTGAGCTCGCGATGACGATGCCGAGCATCCACGGCTGGACGCGCCAGACCAGTCCGACGACCCCGAAGAGCAACAAGACCGGAAGCGCACTGAAGAACGGTTCCTCGGCCAAGCCGGCGACGAGAAGGTGCGCACTGTTCCACCATTGTGCCGGGTTGCCGTAGTCACTGGTGCGCGAAAGGTTTTCGGCATCCTCGGGGGACAGCAACGAGGCCATGCACAGGCCGATGGGGAACAATCCTGCACTCATCAGCGTCCGCGCTCGCCACGTCCCAGGGAAGCTGTTCGGTTCGGTCTCGTTCGGTTCGATGAACCGGCGCACCGCCGCGACGAGAGCGAGACCGGCAACTGCGGCGAAGAAGAGAATTAGGAAGCCAATTTGAGCGCCGGGCATCGTCGGCGGGGTCGACTCGGTGACTACCTCGGATCCGGTACCGAGATGCCTCTGAACCGAGACTAATGCCTCGAAAGGCCAACACACGACTAGGTAGGCGGCAGCAAGCCCGAGCGGAACAGCAGCGATATACAGGCTTGAGTTCCAGTTGTTGTTGCGATTCATCGCGATTCACTCTTTCTTTGACATTCTCTCGTCGCGGCGACACAGGACAGTCATGGGTGCGGATACGAGTACTGAGCGTGGGTACGGCGGTCGAGGCTGATCAGTTGTCGAGTAGGCCCGCACCGCGGGCAATAGCGGGTAGGTCGATCGGTGGTGCCCATGCGGCCCACACGCGGGTTCGGCCGAGCTCGACGACACGGTCGTCCGGATAGAGCCGCCATGGGCCGACGCGGTCGAGCAGTTCACCGACGAGGGCGTCGGCGTGGAAACGGGTGGGAACGGTGACGAAGTCATCGAGCGGGCCCCGCTTATGTAGTGCCGCGACGGGGCGTGGTGCGCCTCTGGCGATCGCTACCTGCCGCAGGTCCGGAGAGCCGTGGGGACGGAGGATCGCCACGACATGGGGGTCCAGCCATCGTCGCTCTCGCCATTCCTTGCGGACACCGCGGCCACGGGGAAGATCGAGCCCGGTCAAGACAGTTCGTGCATTGTCGAGGGTCTGCTGTTCGACACGTCGGATTTCAGGAAGGGGAAATTGAAGTTGCTGCAACCGGCGGACGGGAATGGCCGCTCGAGCGCGAGGTGAGCCCTGCAGCCAACGCTGAACGGTACGGCGAGTCACCCCGAATGCCGCTGCGACATAGTCGATATCGACACCACCGTTGACCAAGGGGCCGTAGCACGCGGTGAATGCGACCTCGAGCTGTCGTTTGGTCCACCGCGGCCGCTTCGGGTTCATGTCGCTCTAATGGAGTGGTCCGAGAAAGACGCCGTATCCCATTTTGGCCTGCACAGCCATGCTGACGAGGATCAGACCCGCCAACGCAGAAACGACGCGGGTCTTCCACTGCTGAGACTTGGTCTCGAACATGTCTTTCTGATCCCTCCTGCAGAGCGCTGCCGTGCGCGATTCCACCGATACCGTAGCGGTTGCACCGGACACTCCGAACACCTGAACTCGCAGACTCTTATGGTCAGACCGGGTCGATGGAGATGTTGTCGATGCTCTCGAAGGTCCATCCGTCGACGTACCGATCGCTGGCGTAGCCGCTGAGCCACTTCGAGAGCGCTTTGTCGCCGCCGCGTTCGTACGCCGACCACATCGACTCGACATCGGATGGCGACATACCACTCTGATCCGGGGGGATCTGGATGGAACGATTGCGAATGTAGAACCCTCCCCCACCGGCGACGCCTTGTCGGCCCTTGATCTGTACGCGCGCACCGTATTTGGCGATCGACTTGCCCTGTTTGCTCTCTCGGACAGCTTTGATGGCGGCGCGCCGGCCCTGTTGCGTCGTCGCTGCCTGCCGCGACTTGGTGGTGAGCTTGCTCAGAGTCTCGGCCTTCGGCTTCGAGATTCGCTGGCGTCCCTCGGCGGCAACCCAGCGTTCCACCGTACGACGTGAGACTCCGAGATCGCGCGCAGCTGCGGCAGTGTTCACCCCGCCCCGAGTGCCCGGGCCGTACGCGGCGAGGAGCATCCCACGCATGTCAGGGGTGGTGCCGGCCTTGCCGGAGACATCGGCACCACGCCTGCCCGTCAAGCCCTGGAACAGTGAGCTGCGTCGGCGTTCGTCTGCTTCCAGGTTCTCTTTGAAGCCAGCATGCTTGCGCCCGGCCATTGGCTATTCCCCCTTGCCTGTCGTGGCATCCCAGTTCATCGTCAGCGCTTCCTTGCCCTTGTAGCGGCCACCGACGAGGAACTCGAGATGATCGCCGAGTCGAGCGGAGCCCTCCCACTTGTATTGGCCGAACCCTCGACCGAGCTGCTTGTCCTCCCCAGGCCAGGACGCGATCGGATCCGGATCGTTGCTGGTGTAGAGAACCGTGTCGTTCGTGATGGCCACCGGCCACCGGTCGGAGACGGTGCCGATCTTGACGATGCGACGAGTGATGTTCGCCCGCGCTTTGGCGATGATGTGATGGCGTCGCTCAGGCGAGAAACCTGCTCGTCCGGTCATATGAACCGAGGACCCCATCTGGCCGATCGTGCGCGTGTAGACGCCCTTGAGCAGATCTCTGGCCAACTGAGCGTCGACGTCGTCGACGTCCAAAGCTGTTCGTGCGTCCCGGATTCGCTCGTACCACGGATCGAGTACTCGGCCATGTTCGTTCCACACGTAGGCCTCGACAGGTTCGAGCTCGTAGCCGAGTTCTCCGGCGACCTGCAGACTCGGTGTGGTCACCCACAGCAGGCCCGGCCGGCCGCCGAGAGGCATCAATGGATGTGGGATGCGCCAGTCCCCTGCCTCGGGAACCTCTACCCGCCAATAGCCCGGCAGCTTCTTGTCGAACGCTCGCCCGTCTGGATGATGAGTGGCCGATCCGATCGGCATCTCCAAACCGGCGATTCCCGCAGCATGCGAGCCTCCTCGGTCGTACGCGTGGACGTAGATCATCGATGTCTCGTCGCTGGTCGGTTTGCGGGACCATGCGTAATCGTCCTCGAGGGAGCTGATGGTGGCCGGGCCGACGGGAGTCTGTGCCCCGAACATCCGCTCGCGGTCCTTGAATCGAGTCGAGATCATCAGGTCGAAACCTGTGGACTGCGGGGTGATCACCCACGGCATCTTCAACGCGCTGGCGAACAGCGACAATCGACGCGCGAGTTTGCTCGGGGACGGTCGGTCTCCGAGAATAGGGATATCGCGTGGATCGGCGTTCATGCCGGCAGCCAGGACGACCCACACACCGCGGTGCTCGCCCTGGGTGCGCCACACACGGGTCCACGCACCGAGCCGGTCACCGGGCTTGCCCAGGGTCCAACCGTCGGCGATTGCATCTGTGACGAACGCTGTGCCGGCAGTGGCCTCGCCGACGTCTTTGCGTCGCTGCGACGGATCGTCGCTCAGCGTGCTCAGATCCACCCCGAACTTCTCGGTCATCGCCGCGGTCACCCAGATCTGTCCCGGTTCGCTCTGCCACGACGAAGTCTGAGTGCCCAGACGCAGCTCCTGCACCAGCGCGGCGACATGACCGACGTGAGAGATGTTCTGTGGCAAATTGATTCGACTTCCGTCGGGCATCCAAATGCCATCGACGTCCAGGACGGCGGCAGGGGCAGCGAACGGGTTGGCCGCGGTCTTCGCGGGAGCTGAACGCCGAGGCTGCGTGGTCTCGAGCGGCGCACTGGGTTGCGCAACCGTAGGAGCACTCGACTCGGCGGCCTCGGAAGCAGCTCGACGAGCAGGTTCGTTCGACGGCCGCGGGCCAGTGGAGGCGGGTGCAGGCGGCTTCGCTGCGGCTGCGGTATCGGCAACCAGTGCAGCGCGGGAGGCAGCTGTGCTTCCGAACCAGCACTGCGCGTGCAGAACGTGGCCATCGAAGCGAAGGCCCGAGCCCACTCCGCACTTCACGCACGGGACGCTCGGCGAAATATGTTCTGCCACAGCGATATGGCCCTCGGCATCGGGGTAGCTTCCCACTGGAATGTCCTCCTGTTCGGAGTTGTCAGACGTAGCTTCCGCGTCGTTGGCACGAGAGCTGCCCGTCGTCGATGAGGTGTCGCTGTTCGATACCGAGAACAACGTCGCGAGGTCGGCCACTGCGGAGGTCGAACCCGGAACGTCGCTCGGTGTCGTACCGTCCGGTGCATCGTCGGGTCCGCCATCAGCGTCGAAGATGCCGATCTGACCGTCGTCGGGGCCGTCGCCGAGGATCGCCCACAGACGGAGAGCGGTCATCCGCTGCCGCCGTTCCTCACAATGGATGGTGCGTTGGACGGTGTAACGGGGTGTCTTGCCTGCGCGTTCCTCGGCGATCAGAACTCCCTCGTCGTAGAGGGCCCGCAGCGCCGTGCCTCGATCGATCTGTGGAGCATCGGACATCGTCGATGCCGCGGCTTTCAGAACCTGTTCGAGGGCAGTCGATTCGATCAACAGCTGCGCTTCACCGTCGCGTGGTCCGGGGTCGGTGAGCACGTACCCCAACCGGATCCCGCGTGCGTCTTCGCGGTACTTCTTGACGTCCTGATAGTCCGAGACCAACGTCCGTCGCCACCCCAACCGGCCGGCGAGCGGGCGGTCGGGTGCTTCACCGGTACGAACGTCGTCGACGTAGGCCAACCCGGTACGCAGTGCGTGCGCAAGGAGCTCGCGCACCCGCGCCCCGGTACGTGAAGGCAGATCGGGATCGGCCGCAGCGACGACCGCGTCGTGCAATCCGCCGTCGACGACGTCGAGAACTTGCTCGACCTCATCGGCATCGAGCGCGCCGACATCGAGCAGAAAAGCGGTGAACGCCTGCCACCCTGCCCACACTGCACCGACCGCTTCGGCCTGGCGCACGGTCTCACCCTGCTCACGTAAGCCCTCGGCGTAGTGCGCGCCCTCGTTGAAGACCTTTTCCCGCAGTTCCTCGAGGCGGGGGCACAACCACTGCAGGAACGAGGCCATCAGCAGGGCGCGTCCATGTCGAGACTGCTCACTGTCGAGTCGAATCAGCTCGTCGAGTTCGATCTCGTCGGACTGCAACGGCACCACCAACATGCGCTGAGCGCCGGACCCTGGTCGAGGCATGACCTCGGAGGTCACCATCGCGGACGATCGGGGGGCGGTGCCGTCGAGGATGCTCAACCCGTCGCGACTGGAACGGCTCCGTTGTTCGCCGTTGTGGACCATGCGCGCGAACTCTTCGAGCGCTTTCTGTGCAGCCCCCCAGTCTCGTGTGGGAGCGACATCATCGGCCCAGTACAGCGCATCTTTCGACGAATTCAGTTTGATGCGAAGCGCATTGAGAGTGTCACCGTTACCTGACATCGACGATGCCGGCCGCCGACGATCCCACAGCTCACCGAAGTGATGCATCGCGATCGACGCGATCGAGGTCTTGTACGAACCGGGCGAACCAATGAGCGAAAGAACCCAGGGGTTGGGTCCCAAGGCCGCGCGAAAGACGTGCCCGAGCAACGGAGCAGCGATTCGCACCGGCAGACGCGTCAGCATCGATCCCGAATCGACCATGAAGGCATCACGCAATCGAGGTGCATCGGCGATCGGGCACGGCAGGTCGTAACGCGAGAGCGGTCCACTGAGCAGAACCGGCGCAACACGGGCACCGGCAGCACTGATAGCGCCACCCGCGTGCACGTAGAACCACTCGTCGTTTCGGTCCTTACGCCAACCGGTGGAACGGAATCGAACCGTCCGGGCAATCGTCACTCCACCCGCCACTTTCAGGGCGTCGCGAAGTTTGGCGATTCCAGAGGGTTTGGAGTCGTACGTCGGCGGCCCGGGAAGAGAATCCGCCCAGGTGCAGTCCCGATAGTCCTGTGCGTCCACCCGCATACGCATGAACTCGCCCGTATCGGGATGGGTGTACCCGATGACGACAGCGGAAAGCTGTTCGGGCGACGGCGGATTGGCTTCCCGCTGCCCGACGATATCTTCGCGTCCGAGCAGGGTCGGTGCGTCGACGTCGAGGCCGTCGTCCTGCGATTCGAGGTATTCCATCTCCACGATCCGAGCATCGATGCTGAGCACCATTTTGGCGGTCTGCTCGCCATCTCGGTTGGTGACGATTTCGACGAGGCTTCCCTCTACGACCCGATACGTCGGTGCAGATATCTGAGCGCCGCGGGTGGCCGCCCCGACCAGGTGCAGTCGGGGTCCGTCAGGGAGCGGATGTGTCGATTCACCGGCGTCGATGTGGCTGGATCCGGTCGCCGGCGGCACCGCGTCGTGCTCGTCCTCGTCGTGCAGCAGCGGTGGAATCGGAGTGCGCGAAATATCGTGTGCGGCACGGGCAGCCGTGCGGGCAGTACGCCACACAGCGGTAGCGGCATCGACCGCTTCTTGCGACCACTTCGTGCCCTCAGCGGCAGCGAAACTACGCACCGCATCGACGGCTTCGCTCAACGGCTCGAACAGGCGCTCCGCCTCGACGGCCCAGCGCCCAGCGAGGCGGATCTCGTCTGCGCACTCATCCTGGTGACCTGATACTCGCCCGCGCTCGGCACGCGCAGCCGCTTCCTGAGCCGCCTTTTCGACCTCGGCGGCCTTGCCGCGCAGCTTGGCCAGCGCAGCATGTGCCGCAACCTCACCGACATGGACGGGAATCAACCCGTTCCACATATCGTCCGGATCCCACAGCTGGGCCTCGACGTGATCTGTGAAGTCTGATTTGTCATCTGTTGTGCCGGGTAGCAGCAGTTGTACCTCGGCATCAACTGCGCCGAGCAGCGACGCCAGTTCGATGCCGCGCTCGTATCCTGCGGCGTCACGATCGAGCACAACGCGCACTGCGGCACCGGCGAACACCTCGGCGAGCTGTGGCGGAAAGTTCAGGCCACCCTGGGCATTCGTGGTCGCGCACAGACCGAGACGCATCGCGGTCTCGACATCCTTTTCGCCCTCGAGCAGCCACACCGGCTGGCCGGCCGACAGCGCCGCTTGCAGCTGCGGCATCGCGAACAGGACCGGAGTGAACACCGCAGGCTTACGTTTGACGTACGTGCGATTCGGACCGACGAACAACTGCCGGAATCGTTTGTGTTTGACGCCGCACGAGGTGCACTCCTCGCGGATGACCTCCTGCACCAATACGCTGTCGGCATCGGTGTAGGGATAGCGCGCAACTTCCGACCAAGAGTGCTCGACCTCGGGCTCCGGCATCGGACCGGCAATCCGAGCAGGCAGACGCCCCAGACGCCCACGTCGTTTGCCCGCTGCCCGTTGCTGCGGGGATCTACCGACACGCGGTGCGCTCGGATCCCGACTCGGCAAGGGTTCGTCGAACAGATCGGACACACCGATATCGAGACGCTCGGCGATTTCTGCGGCCGTCGCTGAGCAGCCATGGCACCGCAGCAGCACCATTCCAGAACCGTGGTGGCCCGGAGTCCAGGTGACAGACAGCGAAGCGTGACGGTCGTCGTGAACGGGGCATCTCGCCTGAAACTGGGTACTCGATGTGGCTTTGAAGCCGCCGAGCTGCTCGAGGCGTGGACGGATGTTGTCCATCGACCACATGTGGCCGCGGTTGGGAGTCGGTGACGTCACGACTCACCGCCGACACGTAGATGTACGACGCGCGCTGGGTTCGGAGCGCAAATCACGGCGAGGCAGGGGTACTGAGCTATGATGTCAATACACCTCCTGTCGTGTTCGTGGTTGTTCCCGGTGGGTGGTTGGAGCGGAGCGATTCGCTCACTTGTGAATCCGGAAGACCCCCCTTCTCGCCGCCAAGCACGAGGGGGGTTTTTCACTGTCTAGGGGTAGGTCATCACGCGCCCAGCTTGTACTGTGCGGGATCGATTCGATCTTGGATGTAATGCGGCATGGGTAGATCATGGTGCAGCGCCATGACATAGACGTAGTAGTCGCTGAGGTCGAGGCCAAGGGCGTCGGCCTCGTTTTTGTAATGCGCATACTGCGTGTCGGGCGTGCGCACCATTGCGGGTATGCGAGGGCCCTTCGACTCTCTCCCAGGTTTGCTTCCAGCCATGCGATCACATTAAACGGATTCGGTAACAGAAACAGGGAGGCCGCGACATCCGGTGTGTCGCCTGCCTGTCGTGCCACGTTCACATGTTCCTCCGCACCTCGTCCGTACCCGCCCTCGCACCACACATGACAGGTAGATCCGTCTCGATCTACCTCTGTGACAGAAGTGGCGAAATCTCTCGACATTGTCTCTGCGGCACCGGACACGACGAACACCCCAGCTCGTCGAACCGACCCGCTGCGCAAGCCCCTTCATCGATATACGCGTGACCTTGGCTCTTTTATGTGGGGAGCATGGGGAGCATGGAGATAAGGGCAGCTCAAAGGCAAAAAAACGCTCCCCACCGGAGTGGGGAGCATGGTGGGGAGCACGGTGGGGAGCCAGGAGCAAGACGCTCTGGCCCGGCGGATCAAGAGATCAGATAGTCCTCAACGACCGCAGCAATCAGCGCGCTTCGTGAGGGGATGAGCGGACTTGCTTCTACCTGCTCGTCTATCCATCGGGTCTGGGCTACCCACAGATGTGGACGCACCTCCACTCCCCCGCTCGCGACCTTCGGGCGGGCCAGACGCGGCATGCCACCGCGTGGCGATTCGACGGCGCGAGGGGCGAAGAGGCGAACCAAGGTTTCCGGGGTGTGCGCGGCGAAGGCATCCTCGACGATCTCGCCGTAGGACTTCTTCTCCCGCTGAGATCGCGTCTTCCAGGCCTCTTTGACCGTCGCGGGAACGTAGACCGCGATCGGGCGCACATCTTCATCACCGACAATCGCAGCCAACGGCTCCGCTGTAGCGGTGTCGGCCCCGGTTTCGGGTGTGGTGGCTACGTCCTCGGTTGCGGCAGTGCTGCCCCCGGAGGGCGAGGCAGATGTAGCAACCTCGGTCGGAGGCTCTGGTGCAGGTGCTACAGGAGCATCCGGTGCAGATGTCACGTCCGGAGCCTGTACGTGCGGCTCGTCGACGGCTCTTTCGGCAGCCACGTCGGTCGAGCGTGGTTCCACTGCGGCAGGCCTGGCGAGGGAACCCGTTCCATTGCGAGGGAAAATGTTGGCGAGGCCAGATCCACGGGGAGCGGGCTTGTCGAATTGGTCCGCCAGGCTGGGTCGCTTCTTGCGATCAGTGGTGCTCATGCGGGTGCTACCTCTTCTGCGTGATCGGCTTCGGCAGCAAGCTCGGCCAAGCGTTGCAAGACCTCAGCTGCTAGGGCCTCGTAGTCATCCGCCAACCCGGTTGCATCCCGAGAGAGCAGAAGGCTGGGTGGTTTCACCTTGTCCCTCAGCGCTTTCAACCGAGCCTTCTTTGCGCTAGCAGTAGCGCCTTCGAGTTCGTGAGCTAGGAGCCCATGCCGCCGCGCGTCGGCAGCGGCGCTCTCCATGTAGCGGATTGTCGTGCCGAAGATGGGGGCAATGGTGTCAGGAATGGCTTGCGTAATACTTTCCCTCACCTGGTCCTGGAGCCGTTGTGACCTACTGCCGACCGCAAACAGAAGCATGCCAGCCAATCTCAGTTGCGGATTGTGCTCCCGGGCACGCGCGAAGCGCTCGGCGACGCGGTCGAGGCCGTCGAGGCTGCCATCGTCGGCGCGAGTAGGGATGAGAACGGACGACGTGCAGTACAGCACCGCATCACCGATGATCACGTCGCCTGGCGGGGTATCGAAGAGAACAATGTCGTAGTCGGGAACGATCGGGGCAAGGACTTTGTGGAGGATCTGCCCCAGCGATTCGCCCCCGCGGCTGAGCCTGGAGAGCATCATGCCAGCAACGTCGACGAGCGCAGGACCAGCGGGAATGACGTCTAGACCGGGTCGGACGTCTTTGATGATCGGGGGTTGTCCGCCTGACATCAACGACATCAGAAGTTCTTCACCGGACTGCTTTTCGTAACCGAAATCGCGGGCCAGGTTGCCCTGAGGGTCGAACTCCCCGACGAGAACACGGTAGCCGGCAGCGGCGAACAGGCCTGCGAGGTTGGCAACAACCGTCGTCTTGCCCACTCCCCCTTTACCTTGGGTGACTGCGAGGGAATTTGATATTGCCATCGATAGAACCTTCCTTCCAGAGTCCTGGATCCGCGTGCATCTATTCGAGCGCTGCCGTGGAGAAGCGTGACCGGGAGGCGTTCACGGTGCCGAATCGGTACGTGCGAGCGGCTCGACTTGTCCCGCACGCTCTTGTGCGGGCGGATGCGCAGGTTGTCGTGCGTGGTTGTGTGCGCGAGAGTACGCCCAGTCACGCACGTCAGTCAACACGGTCTAAGTCGTGTAACACCATGCGTATCAATGCTCGCACTCTTACGCGGCAAAACACGCGCAATAAAACATGTAGTGCTGCGCCCTAGTAACAGCGTACCAATACGCACGTTAAGTCGCATATCAACACCCTTGTTAACACGTGAAGAAACACGGGCATTGATGTGCTGACCAAAACGGTAATTAACCCGCGTGTTGACGTGCGGAGTTATACCCGGTATTGCATGCGTAGTATTACGCGTATTAACCAACGGTGTAACAAGCGTATTTGTACGCCCTCAAACACGCGGTTTAGTACGCGATGAAACCAACGCTTTACTGTGCGAGGAGTACTACGAAGTGCTACGCCCATTGTGTTGGGATGATTGCCCGGTAGACGGTAACGGAGGTAGGGGAGCAGAGCACTGGGATGATGAACGGGATCGAGAGTGGGTAGTTATGTCGGATCAACAAAGCGTCGATATGTGCGAATCAGCGTGCGATTCGAGCTGCGATCATGGCCGCGACTCCCAATCCGCAGGCTCTGCTGGCTTCGCGAAGGCTCAAGCGAAGTGTTGAGGGGAGAGGTATCGGTAGGGGAGTGCGAGGATTGCTACGTAGTTCGACGCGAGCCTGGCACGAATTTCACATAAGACGCCAGGTCAACGGGGGACTGTTCGCGTTCCAATCAGCGTAGATCCGAATAGCTCTGACGCAGTCGGCGGCGGGGATCGCCAGGCTCTCCGCGGGTCGTTCGCTGTTCGGCTATCCGTTGTTCCAGACCGATCTTCGACGCCATTTGGGTGGCCCACAGCAGGGTGGCGTCAGGGACTGATTCTGAGAGTTCAACGGTGAGATCTACAAGGGTGTCTTCGAGCAGTGTCTCGGCGGCTCGGTAGAGGCTCCACAGGTGGCTCAATTCCCAACTAAGAATGAGGGGATTTCCGAACATCATGCGCTCACAGGAACGTTGAATGCGCCGGACTTGAGGGTTGCTCAGAGCTGTCGGATCGTGCGGGTCGGCCCAGGTCGCAAGGTAGCTGCTCTGCTCGCATGTCCACGGCAACAGCAGGAGCGCATCAGTCGCGAAAGTCCAGCTCTGCGTGTCGAGAACGTGTTGTGACTGTTTGAGGGCGCGGCCCAGGGCTCGCTGGCAGGTCGTGGTGTAGTCGGCGAGCGCTAGCCGACATCGCTCCAGTTGTGCCAGGTCGTGCACTGTGTGGAACTGGTCCTGTCCACGAGTGAATTCGGTGGCAACGAGCGCGGCCTCGGTGTCCCACCAGCGAAACTGGGACTGACGATGGAACTCGCGGTGCCATCGTAGGTCGTCGAGCGTTCGGGCTGCGACGCCGCTGCCTGGCGCGGTGGCGGTGTCGGAGAAGCTCATCGTTCAATGGTTGCAGGTAAATGGTGGTGTGTCACCACCCCTCTGGCATCAGTTCTATGACTGTGCCCACGGCCGAAGAGGTAGATGTGGTGGTTTTCCTGGTGAGCTCTGCATGGCGATCGGTTCAAGATCGTCGGTGAACGACGCTGCGTTGAAGAAACATTGGCGGCAGATTGTGGACACACATGAAAGCCATCAAATCAAATAGCACTGAGTCACGAGAACCACATCAGTCCGACATGAGTGTCAAACGATAACAAAATCGTGTTGTGATCACGTGGCAGTGATCATAATCCAACTTGTCTTGGAGTCAAGAGGCAGCGCCGAGTGCAGTTCGGTTGAGAGTCAGTCAACGGCCCGTAGAAGTTGCAGAGGACATTGCTTGCGGCACGGACCGTCAGGGGTCGGTGCCGCGCCGCGTTTGCTTCGGAACTGAACGAGTGCGCGATCGACTACCTTGTTACTGAAATGTTATGTACCGCGTGTTGATCACCACTGTTGTTGAGGTGGAGATAGCCTTTGTCCTGGTGGGGAGGGGATGGGGTCCTCTTGCGGGACGAACACGGGGTTCGTTTTGCAGGGTTCGGTTCGGATCGACGCTGTTCGCGGTGTCCGGGAGACCCGGTATATCTCGTACGTCGCACTCAAGCCTGCGACTCAGGTACACGGGGACATCGGAAGGATCGTGAGTGAGGACCGACAGCGCTGAGAGTGCGAACGTGCCGACATCTCCGCCTGCGCGACAGTCGCTCGGGGCAGCCTTCATGCCACCGCCGCCGGCCGGATCGATAAGTGCTATGTCAGCGGAGGTGGTGCAGTTGAGTTCAAACGAGGAGGAGACATCCTCTGGTGCAGCTGAATTGGGGCACGACGACACGATTGTGCCGTCGACGGTTCATCTTGCTGTCGGGGTTGCACACGGTCTGGCGAAGGAGAGCAAACGGACAGGGAGAACCCACGGCGAGGTGGTCATCACTGCTATCGAGGATGTCCACAGCGATCTCGAAAGCCTTCTGTTTCCGGGAGGCAAGGTCGGCGGAGGTCTGTTCCGCGCCAGGGGAGTAGGTGGGAAGCCGTCTGAGGGTAAGGCGGAGAAGAAGGGAGTCACGGTCGGGTTGTACGCCGATGACTGGGTGATCATCGATCAACTGAAAGACCAGTTCAAGGCCCGTTCCCGCAGCCACCTCATCGGAACTGCCCTCAAAGCACATCTCGGCCTCGACGCCACGACACAAACGGAAAGTGACTGAGCTATGCCCATGTTCGGCAATCTCAAAGAAAAGACATCGACCGCCACAGTGGGGGAGCCGCGCAGCGCAAGAGAGGCATCTCCTAAGCCGGGCCATGACTTCACCGAAGTCGTATCCACCACCAAAGTGCGCCGTCGACGGTCGTACTGGATCGCGGGAGTCGCCTTGATGACCGTCGCAATCGTAGGAGCGGTCTTTTTGGTGAACGCCATGCGCGCCACCACGACAATTCTGGTGCTCGCCCGCGACGTGCCACAGGGGGAGACGATCACCACCGACGACCTCAAAACCGCAGAGGTCAACAGCGATGCGACCATCGCGACCGTTCCTGCCACAGACAAAGCATCGGTCGTGGGCCAGAGCGCAGCAGTTCCGCTCCTGAGCGGATCGGCACTGAACCCATCGTCGTTCACCAACGCCGTAATCCCCAGCGGGGACAACACTTTGGTCGGCATCACCGTCGCAATCAGCAAACTTCCCGCAGAGCCACTGCTCGCAGGCGACAACGTCCGGATCGTCGACACTCCCCGAGATCAAGACGATTCCCCGGTGCAGGGTCCGGTCACCGCGAACGCACAGGTCGTTGCCGTGAAGGACATCCCCGAGACCGGACAGACGACAGTGGACGTTCTGGTCAAGAAAGACGAGGCCAGCTGGATCGCCGCCCGAGCCGCCACCAACCGCGTCGCCATCGTCCTCGACTCCCGGGAGCGCTGAGCCATGCTCGTCACCCTGACCTCGATCTCCGGCTCGCCAGGCGTCTCGACGACCGGCCTGGGCATCGCTCTCACCGCAGACTCCCGCAAGCTGCTGTACATCGAGGCCGATCCGATCGGATCGTCCCCGACGCTGGCCGGGTACTTTCACGCGCGCCGCCGGCACGACCGATCGATCATCCAACTGGTCGAGCCGAACAGGCACGGCCGAATAGGCCCAGCCTTCCAGCACCAAATAGTTAGAATCGGGCCGTTCGATCCAGAGGAGCCGACCAAGGCGCAAGGATGGTTCGTCCCCGGCCTGGTCAATGCAGCTCAAACGGAATCGATGAAGTCGACGTGGGGCCCGTTGGGGGCACATCTGGCGTTGTTGTCGAAACAGGGCGGCGGTGACCTGCTCGTCGACGCCGGTCGCCTCAATCTACGGTCCGGACATCAAGACCTGATCCGTCACAGTGACGTTATCGCCATAATGCTCAGACCGACCAGGACCGCAGTGGCAGCGGTTCGTGCTGGCTTGGGCCCACTACAGCAGCATCTGGAGAATACGAAGTCGCCGGCCAGCATCGGCCTCATTGTCAGGGGTACCGAGCCCTACAGCGCAGCCGAGACCGCCGCGGCGACCGGCCTCGACGTCATCGCAGTCCTTCCCGAATCACCGGTACACGCGCAAGTTTTTTCCGAAGGTGCCTCGCTCAGTAATTGGCGGCGACGTCGATCAAGCTATCTACGCGCAATCGACGGAACCTGGCAAAAGATCGAGCGCTTCCACGAAACGCACCAGCCCGTATGGATCGCCAACTCGCCATACAGCTCACAGCCCGCGTAACGAGCCGACAAGGCCAAAGGGAGAACACCCGCATGACCAACAACGCCCCCGACTTCGACTACGACGAGCGACCAGCCCTACCCGACCTACCGATGTTTGCCGCCGATCCGATCATCCTCGACGATGGCGACAACGAGATAACTCGTTACAGGAGCGGGCAATACGGCTCCTCATCTGCAGGTCTGCTCGCCGCAGCCGGCAAGGACGGTCGCCACTCCCACCCGGAACCCGAGCGACTCGAGACGGTCCCGTTCACATCGCCATCACCATTTCCAGCTGAGCGGTCGGACGTCGCGAGGACCAACCACCAATTGGTCAAGCAACTGACCAAAGAAGCATCCGAAATCCTCTCTCTCCGTAAGACCCAACGAGCAGATCAGGCCCTCAACCCTGAGCTGGGCGTCACTGCCATGACCCCGGACGAGGAGCGTGAGTCGGGCAGGCAGATCGTCATAGATCTCGTCAGCAAAGAAGTGCAGTCCGCGATCGACACCGGTCACGAACAGCTGAGCGTCCAAGAGGAACAGACGCTGGTCAAAGCGGTCTTCGACACGCTGTTCGGACTCGGCCCACTTCAGCCGCTCGTCGACGACCCGAACGTCGAGAACATCCTCATCAACGGCGACAGCGTCATTGTGATGTACCCCGACGGGAGTCTGCAGGCACGACCGCCGATCGCGGACAGCGACGAAGAGCTCTACGACTGGCTCACCAACCTCGCGCAGCGCGCACCCGGTGGTGGACGACCGTTCTCGCAGGTCAACCCCAACCTCCGCCTCAATCTGCCCGGCGACATCCGCTTGTCCGCGATGGGCTACTCGGTCCGCCATCCCAGTATCGCCATCCGCATGCACCGCCACAAGGATGTGACCATCGACAAGATGGTCGAAATGGGTGTTATGCCCCAACTGTTGTCCGAGATCCTCAGCGCCGCAGTCATCGGTGGTGCCTCCATCGTGATCTCCGGGCCCATGGGATCAGGTAAAACAACCAACCTTCGTGCGCTCGCCAACTGCCTTCCCCTGCAAACACGGATCGGCACAGCAGAGACAGAGTACGAACTGTTCCTCGACAAACTCGACGGTCGCAGACCGTATGTTGTTGCAGCCGAGGCAATCACCGGCGGCGGCGAACGAAACGAGCTGACCGGAGCGCTACGCGGCGCGACGACGCTGTCCGACATCCTTTACCAGTTCGTGCGAATGCAGCTCGACCGTGTCATCGTCGGAGAGGTAGCCGGCGGCGAGATCATCGACATGTTCAAAGCAATGCAGATGGCCAAAGGCTCCCTGAGTACCACGCACGCCGAGCATGCCGCCGGCGCGATCGACCGCCTCGTCACCTGCGCCCTCGAAGCAGGAGTGCCGGTCGAGTACGCCTACCGCCAAGTGGCACACCACATCAATCTGATCATTCAGCTGCAGACGGACTACGAATTTACCGACACCGGCGAGAGGCGTCAGGTCCGATTCGTCAGCGAGGTCATCCATATCGAGGCCGGCGAAAACGCCATGCCCGCAGTAACCAAAATTTACGAAGGAAAGCCGGGCGGGACCGGCGAATACGGAACTTTGCCCCCAGCTTTGCTCCGCAAGCTCTACGCAGGCGGTTTCAGTCCGAACCAAATCCCCATCAACACGATCACAGGTGGTGGGCTCTGATGTACACGTTCACGGCCGTCGGTATCGTCCTTGTCTTTGCCGCCGGGATGTGGTTTTTTGCCAACGGAATTCGCGATCGCCGCGACCCGACTGCGCCGACACGCCACCGCACCTCACGTGCGCGGATTGCCCGGCGGACAAAATTACTCCTCGCCATCGGAACTGCCGTCGGCCTTGCTGCATGGCTCCTCAGTGGATGGTTCGTACTCTTCCCCATCATTCCGATCGCAGCAGTAGGCGTCCCCTACCTACTCGGATCGTCAGCCGCCGCCGACGACATCGAACGCCTCAATGCCCTCGAAGAATGGGTGCGCAACCTGACTGGAGTGCTCGCAGCAGGATCCGGCCTCGAACAGGCCATCATCGCAACGCACAGGGGAATGCCTCAAGCATTGCGTCCGGAAATTACGAGCCTCATCACGCGCCTGCGTGGCAATGTGTCGATCGACGAAGCGTTGCTTCGGTTCGCAGACGATCTCGACGATTCCACCGGCGACTACGTGGTCGGTGCACTGCGGCAGGCAGCTCGCCTGCGCGGCTCCGGACTCACCGCAGCCTTGAAGCGACTTTCAGAATCGGTGGCAGAGAACGTGCGCAACCGCAGAACGGCCGAAGCGGAACGGCAAGGGCCCCGCACGACCGCTCGCGGGGTCACCGTCATCACCGTCGTTGTCATCGTTGGGTTGTTCCTGTTCACCAACTACATGGACCCGTACAAACAGCCCCTCCTCCAGCCCGTTCTGTTCCTCGAATTCATCGGTTTCGGCCTGGTGCTCGGGTGGATGAAGCGATACACCTTGCCAGTGAAATACCCCAGGTTCATCGGCACCAAGGACCGCGACGCAGCAAACACCGCACGTGAGAGGAGCGCAGTATGAACAACTTCGAGCTCTGGGCGATCGCCCTTGCCGCTCTCGCCGCTCTCGGCTTGATCCTCCTCGTTCTCCGCATACTGCCGGCCGACCCAGCACTCGGCGATGCCATGGAACGACTGTCCGGTGCAGCCCCGGACCCGTACACCGTCGACACCCGCGGCGGTGACGACCTCACCGGTTCGGATGCCCTGTCCTACAAGGTCGGTGCCCGCTTCTACCCGCGGCTGCGATCGCAGGCGTGGTTCAGGATCCCGACCGCGGACCTGGCGATCCTCCGAGAAACTCCACAAAAGTTC
Source organism: Rhodococcus sp. RS1C4 (assembly GCF_002258225.1). Classification (NCBI taxonomy): domain Bacteria; kingdom Bacillati; phylum Actinomycetota; class Actinomycetes; order Mycobacteriales; family Nocardiaceae; genus Rhodococcus; species Rhodococcus sp. RS1C4. The sequence goes on from NZ_NOXZ01000051.1 coordinate 22,566, forward strand.
ATCGGAGACAAAATCCTTTCCGCTGCAATAGGTCTGATCATCGCGCCGATTTCGATCGCACTCCTGGCGCTGTTCGGCATGGCAGTGCCCCTGACTTTTCCCGTAGCCGGTTCCCTCGTCCTGGCGCTGGTGGGATTCTTCGCGCCCGACGCCGACGTCAAGACTCGCGCCGCTAGTGCCCGACTCGAATTCACCCGAGCATTGGCGGCGTTCATCGACTTCGTTTCGTTGAACCGAAGTGGCGGCGTCGCTGCATTCCAAAGTCTCGAACGCGCTGCCGCAGTGTGCGATAGCTGGGTGTTTCTACGTCTGGATGCCGAGCTTCAGAAAGCGTCCCTCGCCGGACAGGCACCATGGGCTGCTCTGTCCAATCTTGCAGCCGAACTGGCGCTGCCGGAGTTGGGAGATCTCGCGGACATCATGACCTATACCGGCGACCAGGGAGCGAGCGTGGCCGACACTCTTGCCGCGCGGGCCGGAGCGCTCCGCAGTGCCCTGCTCTCGAAAGAACAAGGCGAAGCAGGAGCCAAAACGAAGAAGATGGACGCACCTCTCGGCACCTTGGCCGTGCTGTTCATGATCATGCTGATCGTGCCGGCCGGAGTGAACATCATGGGCGGCGTCTAGACCGAACAACCCGAATGCGTTGTCATTCAACGATCAACTACCAAGTTTGAGCTGTGCAAACACCGATCCGTGCACTTCACCTGCTCGAAGTGTCCGGTCTTGGCGATAGTCTGACCGGCATCCAGAACCGTCATAACCAGGGCTTTTACATATCGAAGGGAAACGTCACATGGCAGCATCGCGCACAATCGCAAACCGGATCGCAGCAACCACCGCAACACTGTTCGCATTGGCACTGTTCTCCTATACCCGGATGACCGAGCGCGCCGGCGGACGCAAAAGCGACAAGGGCTACAGCATGGAGACCGTCGTCATCACCGCCGGCCTCGTCATCCTCGCCATCGCTATCGTCGCCGGAATCACCGTGGTTGCACAGCGCTACCTCAACCGAATCCAGTAACCCCACCACTCGCCCAACGAGACAGGGGAGGACCAGCGTTGCTCACCGACACACATGTACCACTACGCGAATGGCTCACCCGCATACGTCGAGACGACCGCGGCGCAGCCCTCGAAACAGTCGTGGTATTCGGCGTCGTCCTACTGCTCTTCCTCATCGCAATCCAGGCAGCTCTCTACGCTCACGCACGGACCGTAGCGATTTCGACCGGTGAAGAAGCTCTACGACAAGCGCGATCGCAATTCGGCAGCGCTGCGGCCGGAACAGCGGCGGGCTACGCCTTCGCATCCACCGCCGGCCCGACGACCCTTCGAGCACCCGTCATTGTCGTCAACCGAGGCTTGCGAGAAGCAACTGTCCAGATCACCGGACAACCCATCCGCCTCATCCCCTTCTTCTCCCTCGACATCAATGTCAGCGAGACGCTTCCCGTTGAACGAGTCACTGCCCCAGGAACCAGATGAACACCGCGAACAAACTGCGCCAGCTGGCAGCCGCAGCCAGAGCCGACGACCGAGGATCGGCCCTGCAGACTGTCATCGTCGCCCCCGCCACACTGTTCCTGATCGCACTGATCGTCACCTTCGGCGTTCTCGCGCAAGCGCACCAGAAAGTAGTCCACGCCGCGAACGAGGCCGCGCGTACCGCCTCCATCGCGCGAACGGCGTTCTCCGCAGCCCCCGATGCGCAAGCAGCCGCGCGAAACGACCTGGCAGCACGAGGGCTCACCTGTTCCGCTCTCAACGTCAACACCGACCTCGGCGGATTCAGAACTCGCCCCGGCGTCACGGCTTCCGTCTCGGCCACCGTCACGTGCGTCATCTCCCTCGACGCACTCGGATTCCCGCAAGTCATGGGCTCACGGACCATCACAGCAACCGCGACTTCACCCGTCGACACCTACCGGGAGCGCGCCTGATGACCGAAGCACTACGCCGGGCGGTGGCCGCCTGCACACGGCGAGACGCGCACAACGACGCCGGAACCATCGCCATGTGGAGCGTCATCACAGCCATGGCGTTGCTGATCATGATGGGTCTCGTCGTCGACGGCGGCGGCAAAGTTTACGCCAAGCAGCGCGCCGAGCAAGTCGCTGAAGAAGCAGCCCGCGGGGCAGGACAAGCCATCATCGAACCACTCGCAGTCCGCGGTACCAACGTCGTCGTCAACCCGCTGACAGCCCAAGCCAAAGCCACCAAATACCTTGCCGCAGCAGGAATCCCCGGCGTCGTCGTGCAGACCGGACCGACAACACTGCTGATCACCACCACAACGACCTACCAACCCCGTGTCCTCGGTTTGATCGGCGTCGGGCCACAGCAGATCATCGGAACAGCCACCGTCAACCTGAACCGCACCAACCTCGGAATCCCCGGCACACCATGACCAATCGACCGCAGAGCAGACGAGTCGCAGAACTCCACGAGAAGACGGAGGACGTGATTCGACAGCTCGCGGCGCAACGCTGCACGACCCCGGCCACCCTGCAGCCATCGGAAAGGACACCCGCATGACCACCATCCGACGGCGCTTGACTGGTTTGCTCTACCTGATCGTCCTACTCGTCCTCGTCGTCGGAATTCCGCTCGCACTGTGGACATTCCGCGGCAACCCAATACCGACGACGCTGCCCGATCTCGACCAGATCAAAACAGCTCTGACCACCCAAGACGACGGATCACTCTTCCTCGGATTCGTGACCTGGATCGGCTGGCTCGCCTGGGCCACCTTCACCTTCAGCACCGTCATCGAACTCGTCGCAGCACTACGCGGCATCAAAGCACCTCAACTCCGAGGCCTCGGCTTCCAGCAGCGAAGCGCCTCCGTTCTCATAGGCGGAGCGCTCATGCTGGTAACAGCGGGCACCGCCACAGCCCAACCCCTCACCGCCACAGCACTACCGCTCTTCGACGCCCCTGCCCACTCGGCACCGATCCAAGTAACGCAACAAAGCCAACCGCATCCAGCAGAAGCCCCCGCCCGCCCCATCAACGGGGAAACCATCACGGTGCAGCAGGGCGACAGCCTATGGAAACTCGCAGAACGCCACCTTGGCGATGGCTTTCGATACACCGAGATCAAGCAACTCAACGCCGACGTCCTGACCGTCGACGGATGGCTGCAACCAGGATGGAAACTTCAGCTCCCCGCCGCCGCACCCACAACCGTCGACGGGGCCTACACAGTTCGAGAAGGCGACAGTCTCTGGAGCATCGCCGAGCAACATCTGGGTGACGGACACCGCTACAAAGAAATCATCAACGCCGACGGAACTGCACCGTCGACAATCATCCACGTCGGCCAGCAGCTCACCGTCAACGATCAAACCGCCGAGACCGTCACGCCCGAACCGGGTCCGGTTGCTTCCCCCGACCCGGCCCCGGTTGCTGCCGCTCCTGTACCTGCTGCTGTGCCCGAACCGACCGTCGCTCCTGAACCGGCCCCGGTCGCTGCCGCTCCCGAACCGGCTCCGGCTGCCGCTCCTGAACCGGCCCCCGCAGCAGCGCCTGAACTGTCCTCCGCTGCACCTCTCCTGGGTGGCACCGACGTTCCGGAACAAGCGGAGATGGTTCCGGGCGGTGACGAACAGGCTCAGGCAGAAGCGCAGGCCGCTGCCGCCGCCGCTGCGAAGATTTTCGGCATCGAACTCAACAGCGCTTCGTCACAGCTACCTGCTCCGACAGCGGCGGCTCCTGAGCCAGCGCCTGCTCCAGCAGCCCCTGAGCAGGCAGAGGCCCCCGCCCCGTCGGCGGTTCCTGAGCCAGCGCCTGCTCCGGTGGCCGCCCCTGAGCCAGCAGAGGCTCCCGCCCCGGTGGCAGCTTCCGAACCTGCTGCTGAGTCCGCGGGCGCAGATGTTGTGGCACCCGGGCCGGCACCCGCTCAAATGCCTGCTCCAGCGCAGACGTCGTCACCCAGTCCTGCTGCAGCTCCCGCCCCGACTCAGCCAGCCACCCAGATCCCACTGAATACATCGACGACAGACCCGGTATATATCGCCGCCACTGCGCAGCCAAGCGATGTCTCCGAGGATCAGAACAGCACATTGTGGCTCGGTATCTCAGCCCTAGCGGCCATCGGACTGGCTGGGGCCTTCGGGCTGCGCCGGCACCGTCAACAGCACGATCGCCGCAGAGGCGAGACCCTCCCTCAAACCTGGGGCGCTGCAGCAGTTGTGGAAGAACAGATTCATTCTGCAGCGGACAACAACGTCCTCACGCGGCTCGACGAAGCACTGAGGACTATCGCCGAACACGCTCGGACACAGGGCAACGCACTGCCGGCATTACTCGGCGCATTCATCGGTCCCGATGCGGTGGAGCTAGTAATCCTTGATGACTCCGTACTGCCGGACCAGTGGCTCAGATCAGAGACCGGCACCTGGACCCTCCCCGCCGACGTCCGGATCGCCCCAGCACCCACCACAATCAGCCCGTACCCCACGCTCGTGACACTCGGTTCCACAGACGACCGAACCCAAGTTCTTCTCAACCTGGAAGAACTCGGCTACCTCGGCGTCTCAGCTTCACCAGAGCACGCCCGCGGCACTCTCCAGGCCCTGGCCCTCGAACTCGTCGAATCCCCGCTCGCCGACAATCTGCACCTGACGCTGATCGGTTTCGGACAGGAGCTCCCCGAACTGTTCGGCAACGGTCGAATCGAGCACACCGACCAACCAGGCGAAGTGCTGGCCAGACTCGCCCGACAAGCCGAACGTGACCAAGACACCCTCGTCGAACAACACATCGACAGCATTGCAGCGGCCCGTTCGATCTACGACACAAGCGAAATGACCGCCCCCGAAGTAGTTCTCATCGCGAGTCAGTTGACGGCCGACCAACAGCAATCACTCGATCAGATCCTGGCCGCCACACCGCGCGTGGCGTTCGCTGCCGCCAGCACCGCCAGCACCGCCAGCGAGAACACCCAGGCCGCGTGGACACTCGACATCGTCGACCGCAACACCGCAAGCCTTGTCAAACGAGACACCGACGGCGGCTTCGCATTCCAGCCAGCATTTCTCGAGCCGGACCAATATGAAGGCATTACCGCCTACCTCGCGACCGCCACACAGCCAGCTATCCCCACAGAGTCGTCCATGCACGACCCCTGGGCTGCAGCCGAAATCGACGCACACCTCACCGACGCCGAAAGCGCTGAGACCTTCCTCGACTCCGTCACCACGATCGACCCCACCGACCAGCTGCTGCTGAACGGAACTACCGCATCGGAGACCGCCCCCGACGTCACAAACGTTCCGACCTACAGCCCGGACGCCGCGCAGTGGACATCCCCAGAAGCGATCAGGTACGACGACCAGGCCCCACCCATCGCTCCTGTCGCTGGTGACGTACCGGCCCCGGGACATCTCTGGCTCCATCTTCTCGGGAAACCAGCAGTCACCACCCCGACCGGGGAGCCACCCAAGGACGGCCGTGAAGTACTCCTAACCGAGATCGCCGCTCTTCTCTCCATCCACCCGGGAATCAAACACGACTCCATCGACAAAAAGATCTGGCCTGCAGACAATTTCGACAAACTCCCTCTGGAGGATCAGCCGAAAAAGAAGGCGACACGACGCCAGAACTACCTCTCGAGACTGCGAAATTGGTTGGGAGAGACAGAGAACGGTGAGCAGGCATTTCCGAAGCACGGCGACCGCACCGGCCGCACCGGCTACCGACTGCACCCCGATGTCCGATCGGACTGGGACTACTGGCAACAACTGATCGACACCACTCCGGCCGCCGCCACCGATGCGGAATTGCGGACGGCTGCAGAACTGGTAAACGATCAACCATTCGCCGGGACACGGTCAGACCGTTACGGGTGGGCACGAAACCTACAGCAGCACATGATCTCGACCCTCGCGGATGCCCTCGAAGAGCTCGCCACCAGACAAATAAAGACCGGAGATCTTTCCGCCGCGCTCACCACCGCAAACCGCGGCGTCACCGTCGAACCGTTCCGAGAAGGTCTCTGGAGACTGGCGATCATCGCTACCCACGGGAGCGACGAGATCAGCAAGACCCAGGAGCTGATCGACCAACTGCTCGCGAACCTCGCCGACATCGATGTCGACCCAGAACCCGAAACCGACGAACTCTTGCGCGCCCTCGCGCAATTCCACAATGGCGGCAACGCCCTCTACCGGATCGGAGCAATAGCCAGTTGATAGCAGTCGCGTCAATCGAGGTGTCTGAAGTGTCCGGTAAGCACGTTACGGTCCAAACAGCCGCACCATTATCGTTATCGCAGTACAACGCACAGAACAACGTAGGGGGTCCACGATGATCAGCACACGACGTCGCACAGGCGCGGCAATCCTCGCAGTAGCAGCCGCTGCAAGCATCAGCGTCGCATGCGGGAGCGGTGACATTGAGGCGACCCCCGTAACGACCACCACGCAGCCGGTCCTCACGGGACCAGAGGGCGTCGAAAAGTCCCCGGAACAACAGGCGACCGAGCAGGCAACAGCAAAGGTGAATGAGTTCTTCGCCGTTCTCGCGAAGGTCGAGAGCGATCCTGCTGTAGACATCAACATGCTGGACTCTGTTGCGAGTGGAAAGATCCTCGATCAGTTGAAGGCAAACGTGAACCTGCGCCGATCTCAAGGAATTGTCTCCACGGGTGCTGCGACTGTCGCAGATGCATTCGTGACGGAACTGCAGGCACCAAAGGATGCTGACGGGAACCCAATTAAGGAAGAAGCGTCGGCAACATTGCGAGTCTGCATCGACAGCTCGAACTATGACCAGATCCGTCCGGACGGCACGAGTGTGCTCCCTCCTGACCGAGTCCGGCGGGAGCTGGGCAAGCCGACTCTGGAGAACGTGGCGTGGCCAGATTCATCAGGCTGGCGCATTGTTTCCGATGCAGTGACTTCTTCGGGTACCCCATGCGACGCACCATGATCGACGGTTTGGCAAGTAGGCAACTGGAATCCATAAGGGCGGTGGGTCATGCGTAAGCCGCTTGGGGTTATCGCATCAGTGCTTCTAGTTGGAGTGTTCAACGCGAACCCAGTATTTGCGCAGCCGGGGATCGGCACCGGAACTGGCGGTGCCTTCGGCGGAGGCTTGGGTGGTTCGACAGTTGTGGTCGAAGGTACGTACACGAGTGTGCCGTCAGGGGGTGGAACGACTGGATCCGCGCCAGCTGCTGTGGGCGGGGGAGGTGGTGGGAGCGCCGCGCCGTCCGGACCGCCGCTCGAGTTCGTTCCGTCGACTGACGCCGCCAATATGACGCTTGTTCGAAATGCTGATAGTGGTGCCCCGATGGCAGTGAACGTCGTTAATGATGACGGCACAACATGGTCCTGCGAAGCGGCCGGTCCGTGTGTTCAAATTCCGGACGTTGGGGTGCCGGCTACGCCTCCGGTGGTCGACGTTATGACCGTTGTCGGCCAAGCGGTTACGGCAATGCAGTTGGATCCGCCCGGAATAGGCATCACCCCGAACCCCGCAAACACAGGTGCTGTCGGCCTGGTTGGTCTACCCGGCTGGTTCTGGGTCGCTGACCCACGGGAATCGACAGTCGGCCCCGTGACCAGAACTGCAGCAGGACCGGGTGTCATAGTTTCTGCTACAGGGGTCAATACGTCCGTGGTCGTCAATTGGGGGGACGGATCCGTGCCGTCGGTGTGCCCAGGTGCGTTACTGCCCTTCACGCCGTATACCGATGTTGCACAAGGGCTTCCAAGTCCGACGTGCGGCAATATCGTTTATCACAAGACGTCCACTACCGAGCCCGGTGGGACATTCAAGGTCTCCGCGACATCGAATTGGCTCGTCACGTGGACAGCGACGACACCCAACGGGACGGTCGGTGGAGTCATACCCACGCCGCTGACTTCGCGTACTGAAGTTCGGATTGGTGAACTGCAGGTCCTGGTCACAAATTAGAGCCGTGCGCCCCCGCTCCTCGGGTGCGAAATTGAGTCACTCCAGGCTTACCGGTTTGTAGGCTGGTGGAATGCCTGAACGGTTGACTGTCAACGTCACGATGCCACCGGAATTGGCTGGGGGGCAAGTGCAGGCCTACCTGGAAGAGTTGGGGTTCGAGGTCGCCCACACGTCCGCGCCCGATGTGTGGGCGTTAACCGAGCCGGCTGCCAGCATGGACTGTGTCGATTTTATGACCGTTCGCACCCTGTCGGGTTCGGAAGCGGACGTCGATGACGAGCTCGTCGACCTCCCGCAAGACCCTTACGTCTCCAGGCTGGACCATGGGCGAGTCGTTGAGGAGCGCCTTCGCGCGATCAGACAGATGAGCGCGGGTGCGGTGGGATCGTTCCTGTACGGACTCCAGCTACCTGTCATCACCGCCAGCGATCGAGCCTTGTCCGCGGCAGTACAGGACGCGAGTAGGGAGTTGGCCGGAACTTCGGACGACGATGACGAGCATCCGTTCGACCGGCATGCTGTCCACGTTGTTCGCTATGGCAACGCCACGCACCGTCGGATCAGGTTTCCTGGTTTCGTGTTACGTCTGAATCAGGACCCCGAACTTCTCGACGACATACGACGCGGGCCGATCGACGTCGATGAGACCATTTTCGCGTCGGGATCGTCGATCCTGAGCAGTGTCTTGATTCCCGCGAGCCATCTCGGTCCGTTGTTGGCCGCACGGTCTCCATGGGTATGGGCGTTTCAAGCGAACAGGGTGTCGGGTGCGGTGATTTTCACTCTCGGCACAGATATTGTCGGGAGGTCTCCTGTTCCGTACGAAGCGCATCAGGTACTTCCCCGATCACCAGTGGGTCGCCTTCCCCAGCGGCAGGAGCCGCCGGCACCGGAGGCGTGGGGTGCGGCCGTCGCTTGGTGGGTTGCTCAGATGAACTCTGTTCTCGGGCATCTCCTGAACCCATGCCTGTTCGCAGATGCTGACGGTGACTACCTCCCCTATGCGCAGCAGAACCGGTTGATGGAATTTGCGGATCTTCTGCAACGAGTTACCTCGACGCTGCTATCGCTGCACGACGACTACGCAGCCGGAGTTCTGATGTGGTCAGCAATGGACCTGATCGAGGCGACCTGGCTTTCATGGGATCTCACGGCACTGTGCAAGCCCTCGGTTGCGGCGAAAGCGCTGCAGCAAGTTCGAGAACGTATGCCTGCTGATGTTCAGTCCGTCCTGCTTCCGTACGCGGCTTTTGGTGTGGAAGCGTTGACCGAAGTGGGGGACGGGTTCTTCATCAAGAATTACCGTAGGTCGGAGAAGGTAATTCTGAAGCTGCCCGGTGGAGCGGACAAATCCCTGTCACTCGATGACGCAGTGAGTCAGTTCATGCGTTTGCGCAGGAACACTACACACGGGTTCGACAAACCTGATCCCGTCCGTGACCGACTTTTCGCGCAACACAACGGCCGGCTGCCGGCGACACTGATGTACCTGCCGCTGCTGTACTTGATGTACATCATGTCCGATCCTGATGACCTGAGACGTCGTCTGCTCCGTCGATCCGCTCGAAGACGCAGGACGCAGTGAGAGGTGTTCACACACGTTGCCGGTGGTGTGCTGAGACAATATTGCGGTGAGTGTCATGGTGCGCCGGCTGATGGGTGCGGTGTGGCCGACGAGGTTCGGCGCAGCCGAAATTGATGTCGAAAAGGGGGCGCTAGCAGTGGAATCGAACGACCGGGGTGGGCGCGAAAATGCTTCACCGGACTCCGCTGCTGGCGAAGAGATGGCGTCCGAGCTCAACCCGGTGAGTGTCGAGCTGAATCCGGCGGCAATCGAGATGGTGCACGCGAGCATCGAACGGACGCTGGATTCTCAGGAACGCCGAGTGACGAGCATCGATCAGCGCGGGGGTGTGCTGCTGGGATTCGCGGGCATTCTGGTGGGGATCGTGTTGCGCAATCCCGCGGGGATCGGTGTGTGGGAGGTTGCGGGTGCTGCCCTGGCCGGTGCGGCGGCAATCATGGCGGCATTCGTGATTGCACCCAATACCGCGTCGGGGCTCAATCCGGAAGTGGTGTTGGAGGAGTATTCGACAGTCGATGAGACGACGGGCCGGTTCGAGATCGCGTCGACACTGGTGTCGATTTATCAGGTGACAGAGATGCGGCTTCGGAGCAAGCTGATGCGGTTGCGGATCACGACGGGTCTGTTGGCTGGATCTGTGCTGGTGTTGCTCGTGACGGCTATCATTCGGATGTAGGAGGACATCATGGCTACGGTGAACGAGCAGCAGAAACCTGATCGACCGGTGGGCTCGGCGAGCCCGGCGACGGCGTCGCGGCGTCGCAAGGTGGCCTTGCGTCCCAATCCTCGGCTGGTGGGCAACTACGAGGGCAGTTCCCGCACGATCGACGAAGTGCGACGCCAGATAGAGAAGCAGCAGGGGGCGTCGGCGTGACGGCCTCGAAAGATCAGAATCCGCCGGCGGGGTCGTCGGCTCCACGTGCCAGCGCGCGCCCTGTGGTGGTGGTCCCGACATCGGCTGCGGGTGATCGCACCATTGTTCGGGCAGCACCCAACGAGAGAGCTATCCGCAGCATCACTGCGGGGGCTGCACCTCAAAATGTGCGGTCCGCTGTCCGCCGCGAGCACTAATTTCGCGCGCACGCCTTTGCGCTGTGTCGTAGATGATCCAAAATTGGGCTAGCAGACGGTGCCAAACGTGTTCGTCCAGGTCGCCGATCTGCAGCGTCGACTGTGTCTGCTCCCGATCACGCTTGGCCGTTACCTGGGCAGCTGTGGTGATCGATGCAGCAGCGGGGGAGGGCTTACGATGCGGCCACCGACCCGCGTCGAGTGCTCGATGTAGTAGTCGAGCATCGGGTGAAACTCGGCAGGGTAATCCCTTAGCCAAAAGCTTGCACGGTGTTCGACGAATTTCGACGCAAACCCCGCGACACTCAGACAGCGGTGGTGTGGGCAACCGGACCGCATGTATGGATCTCATAGCGATACTCCATTGCCGCGTGTCCGAACGGCGAGGACCAAACGTGGCACAACCAGCCATTGCTTACGACTTTGCGACGGACTCCTGTCACGGGCGGCGAAGTAGCCCTGCAGGTGTGGAAGCGTACGCGGGGTCGTTGAACACGGCGCTGTCTTCGCCGACATGCTCCGCAACGCCAGCGGGGGGTGGCCCGAGGATTTCAGTTTTGATGCAGCCTTTGGTCGAGTCGAGCCAGGTACGGGAATCGGCCCCAAGTCGAAATGGATGGGCCATGTCGTTGGAAATGATGTTGCGCATGATGTTGTACACCGCCGAATTGGGTTGCCGGGCCAGGAGCTGATTCATCAGCGATTGCCGGGTGGGCACCAGGTATTGCGGTTTCTTTCCTGTTGGGGACATGCACTCGAGCATCACGTTGGTCGATGCAATCAACTTCACGAGCTGGATAGCCGTTGCTCGCTTTTCCTGGGCGATGGCCACATTGACGGAAAGTGCGTCGGTATAAAGCGGTATCCCCACTTTTTCGATAGGTTCGGAGCTCAGCGGCATGACTGAATAGGTCGAGGCGTCGACGTTGTCGATGAAGTGGAAGATTTCGGTCAAGCCTACGAAGGCTCGACCGATCCGCTGGTTCCATTTCGTGATTCGGTCGTAGCCCGAGTCGGGATATGTCGCCTGGGCGTACCCGGCGATGTTTCGCAGCACCTGCATGTCGGCGAGGCCTTGCTGATCGAGTCCTGGACAGGGGGGAAGGGCGGGAGTGAGCGGAAACTGGCCCGACTCCTCCATGACGGCCTGCTCGTACATGCACGCGACGGTCGTTCCCCCAGTAAAATCCAACAGCATGCCTTGACCCTGCGCGGGCCAGACTGCTTTCGGATCCCCGTCGCCGAGGATTTTGTGTAATTCTTCGACAGTCATCCCCGGCGCACCCAGTGCTGCGTCAGTGAGACGGCGAATCAAAATTTGCATGCACCCTAAATACGGTATTCCTTGATACTCCGAGGATTCCGTTTTCAGCGATGCGAGAGACCACGGGTAAAAGTCTGCGGTGCCGTCGATATCGAACTCGACACAGAACTGACGCATGTGATCAGCGAAGATGCAGTCGTAGGCAAAAACGTCCACAGTGGACGGCGGATCGCCTTTGTAACAGTCGTAGGTGTAGACGAAATTGAGAGCGACATCCGGTTGGACGCTGTGCCACGCGGCTCTGATGGTGGACTCGAACCATTTCGGTTCGGGCGTGTACGGGTACAAGGCGACGTTCAACGTGGATGCGTCGCTGGCTGGAGGTGGCTGGTTGGTGGGGCCGGAATCCTTGTTCAAACTGCGTCCGAACTCGGTACTGGTCACTGCACACTTCCCGTCATCACACTGTCTGCAGGGGAACGGCGATTGCCTCATACAGTCGCATGATTTTCCGAAAGTGGCAAGGATCACATTTACTTACCCTCGATCCACGGACTGAGGTGACCCACTGTGGTCGATGACCGAATTGTGGGGTCGGGACTGGTTGGGCGTGTTTCGTCCGCTGGTCTACCCAGCATTTCCACGATTGTCGTTGCTCGGGCCGAGTCGGCGGGTCGGGTGAGGATCAGGCGGGTGTGGGTGGGCTGATGCCAATGATGTTGCGCCATAATTGAAGCCACGCATCGAGCCACGGCCAGTGTCGCGGCAGGTGCAGTGTGGGTGTGCGTTGTGGCCGCACGAAACGCGCGGCAATGTTGACGATTTGCGCCGTAGCGTTATTCCGCGAGCTTTCGCGTGACGCCCGCCGGAGACGGTTCCGGCGGCGCGCAGCAGGTTGTGGGCGATCGCTGCGCACTGCACCCAGGCAGAGCTCGCGCCAAACGATCCTGACGGCATGTGCGCGAGCGGTCCGTCGATCAGATCCGAGAACACAGTCTCGATGACCGCGTGTGCACGGTGGACGACATCTGCGGTCGTCGTCGGCAGGGTGCTGTTGGTAAAAAACGGGTGATACCGCCACACCGGAAACAATGCATCGCGGTAGCGGGCGTCTTTGACCCGCCGCACGATCAACCGTGCAGAAACAGGATACGCGGTGGAAGAGAAAGCGGTGAACGATGTTTCGGCGACCTCGGCGTCGGAGATCCAGCCGTCGGTGTCGGGGTCGCGGACCGCTCCCGGGTAGCGCACGGGCGTCCACGCGGTGTCAGGGATGGAGGCGATCGCTCGTTGGACGATTCGGTTCTTGATCAGTACGAACGAGAACTTGATGCAGGCGCGTACGACGCGGCTGTTGCCGTAGGCGGAGTCGCCGCGGACCATGATTTTCCCGCTGGCGAGACTGGATGTCGCAGCTCAGCCCTAGTCATCCGGGCGAGCACGGGTGGCCCATTCTAAGTCGACTCTCAGCCCGGTCGCCTGCCCTCCGTACGATCAAGGGGGTGCTGACCGATCCACTGCCGAATTCCGGCTCACTTGAGCGCTATGAGGCTTTGCCCACGATTCTCCAGCTGAGGAGCTACCTCTCGGAGATCCAGGCGGAGCCGACCGAGTGGATCTCGGTTCTACGGAATCGAGGGAGCGGAATCAAGTACAGCTCGCTTCAACCTCTTCTGGTGGCGACATCGGACCAGCGCAAATTCCTCGCCACTACCGATTGGTCCATCAACGACCTCGGCGAGCCCAGTTACAGCTCTGATCGCCTCCCGGCCTTCCGCGACGGCTTGACCTCCAACCCTGATGGCTACGACCTTCATCTGTTCGTCAACGTGTCCTGGGTGCCATCGGCAACCACAGAACCCGTTATCGAATTCACGCCGTCGTTCGTATGGTGGTTGGGCCTGATCACGCGATCGAACGAGACAATGTATCGAACTAATCACGCGGGCCGCGATGAGGAGGTCGTCGAGATCGTCAGACCGAATCCTGGTGAATACGAGGTTCGAGTCAATGCACGGCACCTCCGAAAGTATCTCGCGGCCCGGAGCATGAGCCTGGTGATCCAGCACGCCCATTCTCGGGCTGACGACAGCGTGCATGAAGCTCGGATCGACCTTGAGATTCGCACCAAAGACGCAGCGTTCGCCTACACGGCGTGGGACGCGTATCGGGGGCCTGGTTTCGTAGCGCAGTTGGTTGGGAAACAGGCAGTTTTGCCGTTCGCGTCCGCTGGCGAGCACCCCGACGATCTGCAAAGGCCTGAGCGGTTTCAATCGTTCATCGTTGACATCGACCCCTCGACCGGCGACGAGGTTCGTTTGAGTTGCGAGCGCGATGAAGCGAACTACCTCACCCCAGTCTTCTTCGACACGGATGTTCTGACCCGATACCGCGACAACCCAGACCGCTACACGGTGCTGCGGACCGATGTCTCGTGCCACGGTCGGTGGGCCATCGATGTCGACATCAACGGTGCCAACCTCGTCCAGGTGTGGCTGGGACACCTCATCCGGCTACCCGAGACCGAGCGAGAGCACTGGCTCACACACAACGTCCCGCCGAACGGTGGAATAACCATCACACGTAGCGTGCGGGACCTAGCGGGCCAGTGGGTAGAGGACGAACGCCCTGACCCTGCTCGGCTGAGACGAGCTAAGGCAGAACTCATCGAGGCGTTCACTGGCTACTTCGGTGAGTCGTTGTACAAGCAACTCGGCCCGGCTGACCTCCGTGCGTTCGATGCCTTGGCATTGTGTACCAATCCAACCGAAGGCCAAAGCGACAACGGTGTCATGGTTCTGTCGAAAGGGATCGTGGATGCACTCGATGTCAAGACTCTTCGAGAGTCCTCGGGCGCGGACACGAATAGTCCTTCGCTTGCCTGCCTACAGCTACTCGTCGAGAACTTGGGTGCCGACCCGAATGGTCTCGTCGGACCCCTACGCCAGCTTCAGGGAATCCGATCGGCAGGCTCGGCCCACATGAAGGGCACGAAATTTACGACTGCGCTGTCGGCCGCAGGACTGAATTCTCTTCAGCCGGACAAACAATTCGAGACAATCGTAGATCGGGTTACGATGGCTCTGCAGGGCTTGTCCGAGCTGTTCCGAAGGACGCCCCCGCAAGTGTGATGGTGCCGGTCATTTTGTTCCAGTCTCGCTCTGATCATGGGTTCGCATTGATCTCACCCCACGCGTCTAACGCGTGTTGGTAGGTCGCCACAGCACCCGATTCAGTCGGAGCATCGCAGAGCGCGATCGCAGCCCTGGCAAGCGACGCGAGCGCAAGATCTCCCAGATCCAAGATCGCGTCGTCGCCATGACTGAGCAGAGTAAGCATCGTGGTAGCCATCATCTTCGGATGTTCCAGGACTTCAGCGGGCTGAGGCTGGCCCAACTCGATCAAGGCCAGCGCTTCGAGAAACATCGGTACAGCGAACGCCACCCTCGGATTGATTGCGCTCATAGCGTGAAGGTTAGCAATCGGCCGAATACCGGATGTTCTGGAGAATCTCTGAGACGGTGGAGGTATGACATCGAAACGTACCTCCGCCGGCGACAAACGCGCCCGCAAGGTCCAGCAACGTCGAAAGCGACTTGCACAGCAAGGGGTCTCACGTGAGCAGCACGCTGCGCTGGTGCTCGAGCGCAGCGGTGATCCCTCGTTCGTGCAACGGCGCACCAACGCCGACGGTGGGCGCACTCTGTCGTGGAGCAAGGACATGGTGGGTGGTGCGGAGCTCAACGACTCTCTCGAAGAGCAGCGACAGGCGTTTCGGGACAAGTTCGGCCGAGATCTCGGGCCGAACGATCCATTGTTCTTCGACCCAGCTGCTGACACGCCGCAGGAGATCAGTGAGGAGAACTTGTTGGCGGACGTGGACTCCCTGATCGACAAGGCCCGCGAAGCAGGGGAGAACCCCGCCTACTTCCAAGCATGGCGCGACACCGGGTTCTTGCTCACCGAACACAACATGCATCTGTTCTCCGCGTCGGATATCGACGAATGGAACGCGGCGCTCGAACGGCATTGGGACGAAGCGGCATTCGGGCCGTTCGACGATGCATCTTAGGACCTACGGCATGTTCGGGCGGCTGCAGCGAGTCCGAGAGCGGTGGTGAAATTCCCACGCCGCTGACCGCGCGCACTGAAGTCGGATGGGCGAACTTCGGGTTTTGGTCACCAGTTAGTGCTGTGTCGCGTCGAACGGCAATTGCACCCTCGCACTATTTGCGCTCTAATTATGTACATGACTACTTTGCCGGTCGCGGATGCGCGTGCGCGTCTGTCCAAGATTGTGGACGATGCAGAACAAACCCACGCCCGGTATGAGATCACCCGTAATGGGCACCGGGCTGCTGTGTTGCTCGCTGCCGACGATTTCGATGCGCTGCAGGAGACCATTGCAGTGCTATCGGATCAGGAACTGCTGACATCTCATCTTCGGGGCGTGGCGGAGCTGCCTGAGGGTGACAGTCTCGATGCGAAGGAGTTGGCCGAGGTCATGCGGGTCGCTGGCCGGTCTACCCGCGCGTGAGTGAGCCTGAAGCGCCGTATCGGCTTGTGATTGCTCGATCAGCGTCTCGCGCTATCAGTCACACTCTTCCCGAGAAGGTCGCCGCTGCGGTGTACGAGTTCATCACCGGAGCATTGCTGGAGAATCCGCAGCGGGTCGGGAAGCCCCTGGCCCCGCCGCTTTCGCCCGCCTACAGCGCCCGCAGAGGCACCTACCGGGTTCTCTATCTGATCGACGCCGGGCAGCGCATCGTGCAGGTCACCGCGATCTCACACCGGTCAGATGCCTACCGCTGAGAAGATTGCGTAGCTACCGGATTATGTTGCGGAGATCAAGCCTCGTAGGCGTAAGGCTTCCACCAATGGTGGGTGGGTCGCGGTCTCCATCCAACCAGATTTTCGGTCCGCCTTGCTGCCGAGTGAGTCGGATACTGCGCTTCGCAGAATTCGGAGGGCATCTTCGATCGCCTCGCGATCGGCGTGATCGCGATCGAACCAACTCATGTCCGCGCCGATGACTCGTTCGTACTGCACCAGGGCACCATCCTTGTTCACTCCCGCTGTCTCCATCAGATCTAGTGAACCGATCGAGAAGACCAGAGCCCGAGTGATCGTTGTCGGCATTCCGCGCCGGTTTGCTTGGTAGACGGTCGGATCGACAATCCGGCCCATTGCCGGAATCCACAACACTAGGTGTCCTGTCCACCATGTGTCCGACTCCCATTTCGGTGTGCGGCTTCCCAGCTCCACCCACTGCTCGTCCGACCACGCCACCTGCCCGTACACGACCAACGGCTCAGCCTCGATCCCGTAGTCACGCAATGCCGGAATCAGGCAACGCACCGCAGCAATGCAGGTGCCGGAAAAACCGCCCTCGGTGTAGGCCTGCCAAATCTGGCAATGCCGGTCGATGATCTGCACTTCTGCCGGTGCAGTCACGCCAGGATTCGCAGGGGGACGGATCCCCGCTACCGGTGGTGTGACGTACCCGGCCCGCTGCGCCCATTCTGGCAATGCAGCGGCTCCCGGACCGCTACGCGATCGCCCTGACCCCTTGCCTGCACCCTTGCGTTTCTTGCTCACCGGTGACATTTAGACGCTCCCAACCCACCTCGACTCTCTGCCCCGTCGCAGGAGTTTCGCGTCCCGACCGTACCGGCCAGGTACGACACTTCCCGCACGCTAACGATCACATCCCTGTATTCAGGTTGACATGGTTGACATGACGCGAACAGCCGGGGATGATCAGGGTATGTCCACTGTCGAGAAGGATTTCGAGGTCATGGCGCACCGGCTGGTCGAGGCCAGTGGCGCGCCGGACGAGCGTGATCTGGCGTATGCAATAGCGGGCCTCGGCGGCATCGTCAACGGCCTCAAGGCGCGTCGCGCGTGGAGTGAGCACGTAGGGGAAATCTTGACCCCCAGTCAGGCCCTCGACGTTGCGGGTTGGACGCGTGCTGCCTTGAGCAAGGCTGTGAAAGAGAACCGCGTTCTTCGGTTGACCGGCAGCAACGGCAAATACGGCTACGCCGCCGCAGGCTTCACCGATGCCCAACCGGCGAAGCCGATTCTCGGCATCCAAGAGGTGCTGCGTGTGTGGGCGGGGCAGGACCCGCGTGGATGGTTGGCGGTCGCGTGGCTGACTACCGAACAGCCAGAGCTCGACGGCCGTACACCTCGGCAAGCACTTCTCGACGGGGACGTTCCTACGGCTGCTCGCGCTGCCCGGGCTGCGGTCAGTCGGCTTGCGGCGTGAGCGCTGAACGCGCCGTCGTTCATCTGTTCGAGCCCAAGCCCGTCGGTGAATTGGCGGAGCGATTTCCGTCGTGCGTCTACCCGGCTGGGGCCGAGCTGTTTCGATCGCATCAGGCCAGTCTGGGACCGTGGTGGTACTCATCGAATGGCGGCGGCAGGTTCGACCTCGAAGCCCCTGATGGGACTTGCTACCTGGCCGAAGACGAAGTGGTCACTCTCCTGGAGATTTTCGGTGGCCAACAGGTCGTGCCGAGATACGAGGTCGATGCGCGTGCAGCGTCGACGATCACGTTGGATGCTGATATCAGGCTCGCTGATCTGACTGCGAACACCGGTGTCGCGCTCGGAGTCACGGCAGAAATCTTTACTACCGCCGACTATCCGCTGACGCAGCGGTGGGCGGCCGCGTTACGGGAGGCCGGGTTCGAGGGTCTGCGGTACTGGGCCCGCCACGACCTCGAACATGCCCGGCGGTGCATTGCACTGTTCGGGCAAGCGGGGGTGGCAGGCGAGGAGCATCGTCATACCGTCCAGGCCACGGTCACCCTGTCTGAGCGAGCGGACCTGCTGGAGCGGTGGCGTGAAGAAACTGGTGTCGCGATCTTGGACGTACCAGATCTGTTGTAGCGATCGTGGTCAACCGCCCGCAAGGTATTGCTAACGAAACTTACAGTAAGTACTGTAAGTCTCATGAAGATCAGCGCACGTCCTCTGCTCGACAATTCCGTCGACGCCGAACTGTTCGTCGGCCGGCGAGACGAACTCGCCGCGATATGGGACGGATTGAACGCTGAGCTCAACGTTCTGGTGACGGGGGACCGCGGCACAGGCCGAACGTCGCTGCTTAGACAGCTGCAGCTCGACAGCCGAGAGCCGTTCACCGGTGCCCGCCGCGAAGGCGACTTCCCGATGAGCTTCGTTCGGGTCGAGGGGATCTCGGACGGCCGTGACGTGCTCGCCCGCGTCGTAGAACAGGTCACCGGCGAACCGGCAGTCGACAGTGACGGGCCCGACGTCTTGCTGCGGCGATTGAGTGACTTTCGCCTGCAGTTCATCGACGCCACGCTTCGGAGGTGGGCAGCAGAAAGCGACGACGGCACTGCTCCGCTTGGGACGCGGCTGTATCCGGTGATCATCGTCGACGACGTCACCGCATCGGCCGGGCACGCACTGTTCGGGCGGTACCGCGATGAGGTGTGGGCGACGGGATACCTGTGGGCGGTGTCGGTGCGTGAAAGTGACCGTCAAGGTCTCCTGACTCCGCCTGCAGATGCATTCTTCGAGAAGATCGTCGACGTACCCCCGCTCTCGAGAACGGAAAGCATCAAGTTGATCACTCGCCGCGCGGGAATCGACATGGAACCGCAAGCCAGCACCCTCGCTGATGCGGTAGGGCGAAACCCCCGAGATCTGGTAAGTGCTCTGCGGGGATTCCTGCAGGACCCCGGGTCGTACGAGGACAACTACCTGGCCCTCGCCGATAGAGACAATGCGCTCTGGGCTTTGGGTCGCCCAGCGTCGATGCTGGCGGCCGAAATGAAGGTGCGGGGCCCGGTCAGCGCATCGGATGAAGACTTGCTGGCCGCGTTGGGGTGGACGCGTCCTCGTGCTGTACAAGTCTTCAAGCAACTTTACGAGAAGGGGCTGGTCCGGAGCAGCGAAGTCTCGTCAGGTCCCGGGCGGCCGCGGCGGGTGTACGAGTTGACTCCGCCGGCGGAATGGCTGCGGACCGAACACGCTGATCCGGAGGACCAGAAATGAGTGACGCCCTACTGCGTCAATTGCGGGACTCGAAGGCCTTCGACCCGTCGCCGGATCCGGATCGTATGTGGCAGGTCCATGTGCCGTTCGACGTCCTCACTGGCCCCGTGAGTGGTGACTACGAGCAGCGCTTCATGGACGCTGTTCGGCGGCGTGAGCGTGTGGCTCTGATCGGTGCCAGTGGCTCGGGTAAGTCCTCGATCACCGAGTACGTGATGGACGCTCTTCACTCCGAAAACGTTGCAGCACTGAGGATCAGGATGGGATTTCAGACCGACTCCCTCGTCTCCGATCCGGCTGAATTCCCGCGTCTGTTGGTCAACACCATCGCCAAACAGCTCGACGAGAACCGGGCAGTCCAGAAGATTGCTCGGGAAATGCGTGGAGGTTCCCCACATCGACCGGTCAAATTCTCGGTTGGTCTCCCATGGTTGGCCGGCAATCTCGCGATCGAGCTCGGCAGCGTGGTGAACGAACCATCGCAAGGTGAGGATGTCGTGGATCAGGCCATCAGGGTCCTGGAACTGATTTCGCGCAGTGGCTTGATTCCGACGCTCGTGCTCGATGACACGGACCAGTGGATACGTCGTCCAGGTATCGGCGTCGATCCGGAGCCGCGGATCGCAATGTTCTTCGGCTTGACTCTGAGGATGATCGCCGAGCGACTTCCGGCAGCATGTGTCGTCGCCGTCCATAACGACTACATCGACAGCCCCCACTACAAACAGGCTCGCGAATACCTGAACACGCGAATCACCCTGCCCGCCTTAGCTAATTCAGCCGCGCTGGGGTCGATCATCGGTAGGCGGGCCCGCCAGGCCGCGGGAAATCCGAATCTCGGCGCGGTCGACGTCATCGACGCTGACGCCCTCCAGCATCTCTTCGACCACTACGGGGCCGGTCGCAGTGTCCGCCGGGAGCTGGTCGTATTGCAGGATGCGTTGGTACGAGCGTGTTCTGCAGTAAGTGAGACCATCGCCGCAGCTCACGTCGTCGCTGCGATCGCTGCAGGCTAGGACACGACTACCGGCGTAGGTAGTTCGCAAAATGCATCGCCTGAACTGCAATTCGGGTTTACCAACCCCTTTGCAGCTTCAGTAGTAGGTGTGAAACTGCTTGGCCCTGTCCACCGCATCGAGGACCTCAGCGTCGAGGCCTTGAGCTTCTCGTTCGATCGCGTTTACCCGTCGCTTCATGCCTGCTCTGGCGAGCCACGGCGACCACATCAGTCGACTGAGCTGCGCTGCTGACAAGCGCACACATCGCCCCAGCGCAGTGTTGATTCCCCCGGCTTCTTCCTGACCGTCTTTCTGCTTTACGTCGTCGTCGCTCGTCAGGCGCGCCACAGTGGCCAGTTGGATGTACAAACGCAGTGGCCGTCGCGGAACCCGTGCAATGATCGCGGCCGTCTCAAGCTCGCGGACACTGTCCTTGAAGTGCTGAAACGACGGATCAGTGGACGACGACCCTGCCCATCGGGTGCGTTCGGTGCTCGCCAAGTGCCGGAGAACCTCGCTACGCAGTTGACGGCGTTGCTGACTGCCGATCAGGTACTGGCCCGCAAAGGATCCGATACCGAGAGCTCCGATAATCGAGGCCACACCACTGATATCCATTTCGTAACAGTATTCGGATCCAGAACTTGGGGTCGGTTGACGCAACGTGAGTGGTGAAAAAGGAGAGATTTTTCCGTACCTATTGCGCCTCACGCGGCAGCAGATGTTCCGACTCCCGAATATTTGCCGGTGCTCGAAGTGTCCACCTCCGCAGGCATAATCGTGGACTGTTGGAGCCGATCGACTTTGGAATGGCGAAATTCCTCGCCTAGGGACGGTAGTGCTTCGGTCGCCGACAGATGGTCGGATCCGCGCGTGCGAATCGGAGTAGAAGGCAGTCCTATGTGGCGATGGACCGGAGAGAGTGTGACATGACGGTTGCCGATCAGAAGGTTTCGGAGCGGGAGAATGCCGAGCATCGCGCGCGTCCTCCGCAGAAACGTGCGCAACGGACCCGTGACGCGTTGATTACCGGTGCGGCTCGAACCATCGCATGTGGGGGAAGCGGCGTCACGGTCAACGACCTGATACAGGCTGCAGGGGTGACCAAAGGGGGCATGTACTTCCACTTCCCATCGAAGGACGCTGTTGTTCATGCAGTGGTCGACCAGGCTGCTCGACAATGCGAGTTCCTCCGGGCGCATCGCCCGTCTACAGGAGACACTGTGGCCGATGTTCAGGACTTGCTCGGCGGCTACTTCACTCATGCGAAACGGTATTGGTCTCTGAGGGCAGCAGCGGTGTTGTGGACCGACCTCCACTACGAGGACGTCGCACGGGCCGCGACCTACCACCCTCTCAGGGCCGCGGTCCTGGCCCTTCTGACCAGCAACGGCAGGCTGCCGACGATATCGGTGGACACTGCCGATGCTGTCATGGCCATCGTGTGCGGCGTGACGACCACCGCCGGGCCGGGGGGCTTCGGTGACGGCGGCGATCTCGACACCGTCCTGCGGTTGACGGGGCCCGTGATCGCGGCTGCCGGTGCAGTGGCGGTATGAACAGCGGTGGCGGGGACTCCGGGAAGCCTTGATCTCCGCCGGTTACCCGCGGCCGGTAGTGGGCGACGAGCCGGGCCAGCTCACGTTGTCGTGGGGCACCGGTGTCGGCGTACGAGAGATGTGTGTGAGCCCTTCAGGGGTGGTCGCCCGGACACCGGACGCGGTCTTTGCCTTGGGCCTGTTACGTCAGTCGGCAGCAGACTGGGTATCGCCGCTGCACCCGCTGATCGCAGAGCCGATCGTGCGCACATCCGAATCGCCCTTTCGGGTAGTCGAGCCGGTGACCAACATCGTTCGGAGCGCGTCGGTGATCCGGCGTTCGATGACGTGCCAGGTGAGTTTCCTGGGCTGTCAGTGTGCGGCGTTGTACGCCTCTTCGATGTCGGTGGGGATGCGGCCTCGATCGCCGATCTCGTGACCGTTGTCCGCCGCCCACTGCCGAATTGCGCGAGTCTGCGCCGGGTCACGCTTGGCCGGTGTCCCGGCTGTCGAAGGCGTCGACGCGGTTGCGGGGAAGGGTTTACGTTTGCGTCCGCCAACCCGCGCGGCGTGCTTGATGTAGTAGTCGAGCTTTCTGTGAAACTCGCTGGCGTTCTTTGCTTTCAAGTCGATCACGTACTCGACGCCCTGGACCGCGAACTCGATCGTTTCACCGGAGTCGTCGATGACCGATCCGTCGATGTCGTCGACCAATTGAATCGTTTCTAGCTTGGCCACAGTGAAGAAACCCTCTCGCAAAAATGTATGGAAGACAGCTAAGTGAGCGTATAACGGGTCTGCGTGGTCGTGACAACTGTGGGTGCGGCGCGCGTGGTTCGGATGCAGGATCGAGAGAGTGCGATTATGGGCAGCGCTCCATTCGTGGTCGGCGATGAAGCCCAAGTTACTAGTCGGGCGATGACGTCGACGCCGTCGAATGTCTGGTTGTGCTGTTCTGACGACCGTTCGATCAGGGAAATGAGGCGGACCAGCCCTTCCGCGTATCGGGCCAGGGTCCGCGGCGAGAGGTCGTAAAATCGGTACACCCATATCGTCCCGGAAGTGGCCTCGTTGAGAACGCGCGCGGCCGTGCGCGGATCGATGACAACGCTGCCGCCTACATCAGAGGGGTCGTATTCGCCCGTGTCGGCGGGTCCTTCGACATTCTGCGCGTAGTAGCCCACAACGTTGGTCGCGTCTGTGTAGCGGTACCTCTTCGCTTTCAGTGCGCGGAGCAGGAAGCCCTCGTAGATGTAGTTGTCACCACGCTTGGTGGGGTAGACCGTGCCGTCGTTGTATCCCTGATACGCACTACGCTGATCATCAGCGACATCGACGCCGCCGAACCCCCTGATCAGGATTAACGGTCGGCATTTTATTTCGCCCATCTGAACCTCCACGAGTGTTCGTCGCAGCAGGCACATGCCCCCGCTGTAACTCGTCGTCCTTGACTCAAATCGACGGGTGGAGATACCTGAGGTGCAACCGCGAACCCGCTGAGCTGGTCGTTGCGGCCAGGCCGCTTCTGATGGTCCTCGTGTTGGGGGGCGATGTCACTGGTAGTTAGGGCTGACAACCGTTTGAACGGCAGACCCGTTGGCCTGCGGATGAGAATTCGAGCTGTTCGTGGTGTCCGGTCCTGACGCTAGTGTGCATCGACAGAGACAGCCAACAGGGGCCTTGGCCTATCGGTGGGGGTGAATGATCATGCGAGACAAGAGCGGTGGAGATGTGAACGTCGACGGAAGCGGGGACGCCGTAGGACACGTCGTGGACAGGTTCGCCGCGGTGATGACCGAATTCGACGTCGATACTGCCGGCGTGGGTGTGCCGTGTATCGATTCGGTGTGGCAGGGGGAGTTGCGGGGATGAGGGGCCGGCAGCTCGTCGTTGTTGACGTCCACACCACGGGGCCGTCGTTCGAGGCTCACGAGGCCTTCGAGCTCGCCGCGATCGACGGTGCATCCGGGAGGGTGTGGGATCTCGCGCTGCCTTTGACATCGGCACAGCTCGAACGGGCGGATTCAACATTCCTGCAGCTCAGCGGATACCACCGTCGACGGCTGGTGGAAAAGGCGCAGCATGACGCGTTGACCATTGGAACGGAGCTCGCGGCGCTCAGTGATGTGTTGGCTGGAAACACGCTCGGCGGCGCAGATCCGGAGATCCATGCGGCATTTTTGAGCAAGGTCTTTCACCGGCATGGTGTCCGGTCGCGTTGGCACCACCTGCCCGCAGATATCGCGGCGTTGACCGCCGGTGCCCATGGGATCCCCGCAACCAACATTCCGCGGCTGGAGGTGTGCTGCGAATTGTGGAATGTGCAGCTCGCGGAATTTCCTTCGGCGCTGGATCGGGCGCACGCTGTCGCCGATTGCTTCGCGGCGTTCGACCGCAGAAGCGGACGGGAATCGGTGTCGGCAACGCTCAGAGGCGAGTAGGTGTTGAAGCAGCCGCTTATTGCGCTGGGCCACACCTGAGCCCCGCAGTTCTGTCTCGGTAGTCACGCTATCGCAGGCGGCGAATCCAGACGAATGGTATTCTACGAGTTAATACTCGTATTTGATGGCAGCGGCCGTCACCGTTGGACGTGGGGATCTGATGGATCTGTTCATCGATGTCATAGCCTCAATCGCTTCCTGGTGTGCTCCGATGGTTCTGCTCGTGGCTGCCGCAATCCTCTTGGTGGAATCCGGCTTGCTCGTCGGGTTTCTCCTCCCGGGTACTGGCACGGTTCTGGCGGTCGGTGCTCTCGTGGGGCTGGGCGAACTTGATCCCGTCGTGACGGCGATCGTCCTGATCGCTTCGTCGACAGCAGGGGCTCAGCTGGCCTTTCGGTCCATCAGGCGTGGATCGTGTCGCGCTGATATCGCCGGCGCAGGCCGCTTTGCGCGCCTGATCAACAGGGTGCTTGCTCGGGCACGTCAGTTGTTTTCGGGGGATGCGCGCGTCGGGACAGTGACCACGCATTTCGTCGGAGGCGCGAGGACCTTGGGGCCACGTCTCGCTGCGGGTTCCTCGTTGTCGTTCTCGAGGTTCGCGGTGTTGAATATCGTCGCCGCAACCGTGTGGGTCACTCTTCTGTTGACCACGGGAAGCGTGTTGGGAGCCAACCCCGCGTGGATCCCCTGGGCCACTGGCGCTTTCGTCGTGGCCGTAGTTGGAGTCATCGCAATTCGGGCATTTCGGCGCAGTGACGCTCCGGTTCCCGGCGGCACAATTCCCGCCCGTCGATCTGATCGACGGGGCGGGAATGCGGCTGTGCCGTGCAGTTGTGCCCGTGTCATTCGCGGCCGGCTGATACCCAACTCATGTCGGGTGCTCGGGTTCCGGTGACGGCGTCGGCGAGGGTGTCGAGGACGGCGAGCTGGTCCGCGGTGAGTTCGATGTGCACCGAGCCCGCGTTTTCGGTGACCCGATCCGCATTCCGAGTGCCGGGTATCGGAACGACGGGCAGCGCGAACTGTGTACCTTTCACCCGTAGCCACGCCAATGCGATCTGGGCGGGCGTGGATCCGTGCTGTGACGCGATGTCTGTCAATGGGGCGAGGGCGTCGGTGTTCGTTTCGAATGCGTCGAGTTGAAAGCGGGGTAGATACCGCCGAAAGTCGTTGTCGCCGAGCTGTTCCTGTTTCACTTTTCCGGTGAGCATTCCGCGTCCCAGTGGGGAGTAGGGAACGAATCCGATGCCGAGTCGAGCTGCGGTCGGGACGATGGCGTTCTCGACGTCGCGGCTGAACAAGCTCCATTCGGACTGGACCGCGGCGAGCGGATGGGTCCGGTGCGCTCGTTCTAGTTCGGGGGCGGTTACTTCCGATACTCCGATGTGCCGGACTTTTCCGTCGGCGATGAGCTCGGCCATCGCTCCGATGGTGTCGTCGATCGGGATGTGTGGGTCGACCCGGTGAAGGTAGTAGAGGTCGACGACGTCCACGTCGAGGCGACGCAGGCTGTTGTCGATGCACTGGCGGACGTAAGCCCTGTCTCCGCGGCTTCTGCGGCCGGGTTCGGTTACGGAGGTATCGATACCGAATTTGGTGGCGACGGTGACCTCGTCGCGACGGTCGGCGAGGAGTCTGCCGATCAGTTCCTCGTTGGTCCCGAGGCCGTACACATCTGCGGTGTCGATGAAGTCGATGCCGAGGTTGACGGCGTGATGCAGGGTCTTCAGTGCTTGGTCGGGGTCGGATTCGCCGTACATCGAGGTCAATGCCATGCCGCCGAATCCGAGTGCGGATACTTCGAGGCCTGTTCCGAGGTTCACGTGTGGGAAGTCGGTCATGATGCTGTCTCCTTGGAGGCGCTCGTTTCGGGTCGACCGCGTTCGACTGCCTGTGTGTCCGCGGGTCCGGCCACTGCGGTGAGGTAGGTCCGTATGGCTGCAGGGTTCTGCAGCGAGCCGGTCATGCCCACTATGCGGTCGGGACGCACGACAGCGACACCGCCCTGTCCGAGCTCGCTCGAAACGATCTCGTGGGTGTCGATCACGGTGGGAGTTGCGCTCAGAAGTGTGGTGGGGGAGTGGACCACGACCACGACGTGCAGCCGCGACCCCCACGAGTCGAGGATGGCATGTAAGGCCCGGAGTTCGTCGATACTGGTGATGGTGGCCAGCGCCAGGACTCGTCGGTCATCGAGGAGGTCGGGCAGCAACTTGTCGACCTCTCCGTCGAACTGGACGGGATGCGGGGGCAGGAACTTGCCCGGCGAGATGGTTCGACCGCGCCCGCCCCCGCGGGCCACTGACGGGCCGTAGGCCGTATCGATCTGCGCCAGTTGAGGAACGACACGCCGGGTGAGGAGCCCTGTCGCCGAGAGGATTCCGAGGATTCGGTCGCGGATCCACCGCGAAACGGCAGCACGAGTTGTCCACAGTTTCGTCTGAAGATCGGTCATCGCGGCGACCGATTCTGCGACGGGTCGTCGTTCGAGTTCATATGTTTCGAGTAGTGCTGCATCGGCTCCGTCGACCGCTACTGCTGCAAGTTTCCACGCGAGATTCGCCGCGTCCTGTATTCCGGTGTTCATACCTTGACCTCCCGCAGGACTGTGAATATGTGCAGCGTCGCCGGCAAGGATGAATCGGCCCGACACGTAGCGCGAGGACAGTCTCCGGTGTACTCGAAAGTCGCTCTGCCAAAGCACATTACTGACCCGGAAGCGGCCGAGGCCGCGTTGGCCGAGCATGATGTTGGCGCGATCGGTGATCTGAGTCGGCGGTATGAGCGCAGGGGAAGCGGACTGACGGTGTCCGAGAAATACCCGGTGTCCACCACCTGGGAGCGGGACGACGACCGTCACCCCGTCCGGGTGGAGATGGTACTGAGCCTCCCCGACCGACCCATCGGTTTCTAGGGTGCCGTCCACCAGCAGAAAAGCGTCGTCGTAGCTGTCGCCGTCGAAGTCGATGGCCGCTGTTTTCCGCACGGTGCTGTGTGCACCGTCGGTGCCCACGATCCACTCTGCTGTTGTGGTGAAGCGGATTCCGCTCGGACCGACCAATGACGCCCTCGCCCCGTCGCTGGGCCCGGCAGGGTCCGGATCGAGGGCACCGAGGAACTTGTGCCGCCAGCGGACCGTACCTCCCAGCGCCTGGTAGAGCTCGAGGAGAGCTGCCTCGACGAGGGGCTGCGGAAGGGACAGGGGTTTGTGCAGGCCGGGCTGGTCGAGGCCGGTGAAGTCGACGTGGCCGATCTGTGACCCTTTCGACCAGTACGACGCTCGGTCGAGAGTGACGCCGGCATCGAATACCGCGGGATCGACACCGAGGATGCGCAGGCTCTCCTGGGCGGCACTCCAGAGTACGAGGGCTTTCGGTTCGGTCGAGGGCCCCGACTTGCCGTCGATAATCATGTGGTCGACGTTCCTGCGGGCGAGCTCGCAAGCAAGCGTCAGACCTGTGGGGCCCGCGCCGACGATGAGGACGGTGTGCTCGGTCATGTCCGGACTCCTGACGGGCGAGGCGGGGCGAGGCTGGATTGTTCGGCCGAGATCACGTCCTCGTATCCGGTGGACGGCGCGTCGCGGGGTAGGGGAGAGGCCGCTGCGTGCGGGTCTGCTGCCGCGGGGTCGACGAGGAAGTCCTTGCGTCTGATGAGGGTGAATGCCGCGATCGCACCGATGAGGGTGACGATTCCCGCGATCGTCGTGACCTGATGCAGCGCCGAGATGAACGCGATTTCTGCTGCCACCCCAACGTCCTGCCCGGTCTCTTGCAGCGCCGCGACGGCCCCGGAGGCCACGGCGTCGACGGTGGCGTCGAGCTGGGCCGGAGTCAGGGCGGATCCGTACGCGGTGTCGAGTTCGGATTCGATGGTGCGATGAGCCAAAGCTCCGAGTACCGCCACGCCCAATGCCGCACCGACCTGCTGGAATGTCTCGTTGATCCCAGCTCCCATCCCTGAGTCTTCGGCCCGAACGAGAGCCACTGCCGCGCTCGCACGGGGTGGATTGTGTAGTCCCATACCGAGTCCCGCGATCACAAACCCCGGTAACAACGCCGTCCAGCTGTCACCGACGTCCGCGAATCGAAACAACAGAAACCCGATTCCTGTGCACAACAGCGAGATTCCGATCAGAATCGATGTCGAGATCCGGGCGCTCAGTATTCCGCCCACGGCACCGGATATCAGCAGGACGCCGGTAAGCGGCAGGAACCTCAATCCGGTCTCGATAGCCGAGTAGCCCAGCACGCCTTGCATCCACAGCACCGAGAACAAGATGGTGGCCGTGACGGCGAAGTTGATCGCAAACGTTGCCGCGGACAGGCCGTTGAAGGAACGGTTTCCGAACAGGACCATGTCGAGCATGGGATTGCGGACGCGGCGCTCGACCACAGCGAAGCCGAGGAGGGCGAGCACACCGACCGCCAACGCTACCGCGGTACGTGGGTCGGTCCATCCCACGACGGGTGCCCGGATGATTGCAAAGATCAACGCGAACAGACCTGCGGAGAACAGTGCCAGACCGAGGGGGTCGAGACCGCGGCGCGCGGTCGATGTCTGGTGGTCCCGGACTTTCAGAGCGACGACGGCCAGAATGATCAGTCCCACAGGGATATTGAGGTAGAACACCCATCGCCAGTCCACTTCGGTGAGGATGCCTCCGATCAACGGTCCCGCAGCGATGGCGATGCCCGAGGTGGCCCCGAAGATGCCGAAGGCGGTTCCTCGTTGGCGGCCGTGGAACGTCGCTGCGATCATCGCTGGGCCGACGGCGTACATGATGGCCGCGCCGAGGCCTTGAACTCCACGTGCTGCGTTGAGCAGAGTTGCTGACCCAGCGAGACCGCAAGCCACGGACGCGAGGGTGAAGGCCAGCGCGCCGACGGCGAAGATCCGGGTGCGGCCCAGTCTGTCCGCGATCGAGCCGGCGGTGAGCAGAAACGCGGCCAGTGCCAGGGCGTAGGCGTCGATCACCCATTGCAACTGCTCGAAGCTGGCCGAGAGGTCTCGTTGTATCGCGGGCAGTGCGACGTTGACGACGGTGAGGTCCAAGAACAGCATGAATGTTCCGAGGCAGACCGCTGTCAGCGTCCACCAGCGTTCGGGGGCCGACTGCAGCGGTTCGGGGGTGCTCATGCGGACTCCTCGAGGAGCGCGTCCGCGGTGGGTTGCGCGGCCGGCTGCTGGCGTCCGAACCAGGCGTCGATTGCCTCGATGGCTCCCGCGGTGTCGGTGAAGTGATGTATCTGCATTCCGTGCGCTCGGGCGGCTTGGCAATTGCGTAGGTCGTCGTCGACGAACAGGCATCGAGCGGCAGGGACGCCGAGTCGTTCGGTCGTCCGGCGGTAGATTTCGGGTTCGGGTTTGCGGACACCTTCGTTCGCGGAGACGACCTCGACGCTGAACAGGCCTGTGGGGACGATTCCTCGCCACTCGGGTTCCCATTCTCGGACGTTGTTGGTCAACAGTCCCAGAGTTCGTCCTTCGGATTTCAGCGTGTGCAAGTAGTCGAGAAGTTCCGAGTTGGGGACCCGGCCGGAGAACCATGCCGGCCGGAACTGTGACAGGTCGATAGCGCGTCCGGTCATGGTTTCCAGTGCCGATCCGACTCGGTCGAGGAAGGCCGCTTCGGTGATTTCGCCGCGTTCGAGCGGGGCCATGATCGTTTCGTCCGGGTCATCGTGCGCGGTGAACAGGGCACCCATCAGGTCCTCCGGTTGCACGGACATGTACTCGGTGAACGCCGCGATGGTGTCGGCGATGGGGTTGGTCAGGACGCCGCCGTAGTCGACGACGAGAACGAGGGGACCGGTGTCGATACTGTTGTCGGACATCGTCATCCCACCTCGACCTGCGAGCGGACGATGACGACGTCACCCTGGACGAGTTCGAAAGATGCGACGATCCCAGTCCCGGACTCGGTGGGTGCGGTGTCGATCAAGCGGCAGTAGACAGGAAGCTCGTGTTCGGCGAAGTCGAGGAACTGGATGTCGTAGCGCACCGGGGAACCGACCGACGATTCCGGCAGTGAGTGGGTGTCGAGGACGGCGCACACCGATGCCTGCCTGCACGCTTCGGTCAAGAGCATCCCCGAGACGTGGTCGACCTTGTGATCGGAGAGCGACGGGTGGTTGTTGTCGACGACGACCTCGTACGTCGTGTCGGGGTGTTCGGTGCCGGTGGAGGCGATGACGACGTTCTTCGAGTCCCGCCGGGCAACGCGTGCAGGCGGAAGCGGAACGGCGGCAGAGGTATACGGCTGATCGGGGGTGTTCTTCGCTGCCCGCCCGGCCGCGCGCATCTCGGCGAACATCTGCTTGGGCATGAAGCTCAGGGATCCGACGAATTCGCCGACAGGCACGCCGTCGAGAACGGTCTGGTACCTACCGACTGCCCCGGTCAGGTACCCCTCGACGTGGAACCGCTTCTCGAATTCGACTCGGATGACCAACCGGCCCGGTGTTTCCCCGACCTGGAGGGCAGCGAGGTCGGTCACCGACACCGAGGCCTTGCGGAAGACGAACGCCCAGTCCTTGGGTACTCCGTAGAACTGGTGACTGATCAGGATCGAGGCCTGCCTGCATGCCTCCACGAGGATCATGGGGTCGTACCGGTCGTCGAGTCGGTCGCTGTAGAGGGCATGCCCTCGCGGTAGCTGCGCGGCGACGACGAATCGGTTCTCGCCCGTCGCAGCAGCGTCGGTGAGGAAGACCTCGCTGACAGCTGCGCGGTGGACGAGGCTTCGCGGCACAGTGCGATCGAATGTCAGTTCACTGGCGATATCGAACGGTGGTGTGGTGACAGTCATTTCTTCCCCCAGGAAGGTGGTCGCAGATTTTCTGCTTTGTGCGAAACGCACCGATCGGTACGTGGTTTCAAGTACAGCGCCACGTTTTCGATAAGTCAATTCTTTTCACGTTAATTCCAAATGTTCGGAAAGTGATTCCCGTAACAATATAATTTCAGTTCGAGCGCAGATATACCGCCAGTAATTCGAGCACTATTGTGAGCCTGTGCACACGGTTAAGTGCACAGGCTCGCAATAGTGCGTTCAGCTATTTGATGCCGATCTGATGCGGTCAGTGGGGTTGTCGGGCGTCGAGCCACTGGTCGAGCGAGTCGAAGACGATGGCGGCGTTCCGTGCGTGGCCCATGTAATGGCCTGCGTGAGGAATCGTGATCGCCTTTCTGTCCGATGTTCCGGTGAACGATGCAATATGTTCGTCACCGAATTGCACGCGTGCGTCGTCCTGTCCGTAGAGGCCGAGAACTGGAATGTCTATGCTCGACATTTTGGCCAGGTCGAGAAGAATTCCGGGGCCTTGTGAAAGCATGTCGCCGCACGGGTGTTGGTTCTGATAGGGCGCTGCTGTATCGATTACTTGTTGTTCGGTATCGGCATAGTTTCCTGTCACGAATTCAGTGGTTCCTTGGTCGTAAAAGGTGTAGCCCTTGGCGGCGGGATTGTTTTCCGATGCCGAGCCTCCGGTGAGGCAGCGTGGTGTGGCGGCGAAGAATCTGACGTAGGCCTCGGGTGTCAGTCCGCGATCGGCCCAGTCCATGACGACGAGAGCGTCGACGTCGTCGAAGGTGTAGGCCTCGATCTGGACGATCTGCCCGCCGTTCGACTGGCCGGCGAGGGTGATGTGCCCGAAGGTGGGGGCCGTTCCGGATGCATCCCATTGATAGGTGCCGGTACGCAGCGCTTGGACGATCTGATGGGCCATCGTTGCTTGGGACCCCACGCACATGGCCCCGCCTGCCGGAGCGTCGCTCGTGTCGTATCCGAGTCTGTCGATCGTCAGTGAGGTCTGTCCGCGAGCGGCCATTTCGTAGGTGTGGTGGTATCCCTCGACTGGAAGACGCCAGTACCATTCGCCGGCTGCGATGCCGTGTTCGTAGAGGGTGATGGCGTTGCCGAAACCCTCTGCGGGAGCGGTGAGATGGCCACGGATGGTGTAGGTTCCGCCGTCGGCGGTGCACGGGACGGCTGTGTCGTTGGTGTTGCGGACTGTGAAGGACACCGGTACGTCGATCACGTCCGATCGGGTCGGCTGCGCGGAGGCGATGGCCGTTCCACCGAGAAAGATGGCGGTCGACGCGACGGTTATCGCAATCGCGGCGAGGAGCCGTGAGAGGGGGTGATGGCGGCTGTCGAGCATGGGGTACTCCGATCGGGGCGGGGATGTGGTGGCTGGGAGCGTGCGAGTGCAGTGCTCATACAGGGGTTTTGGGTCTTCCAGGGTCGACTTCGGTACCAGGTGTATCGACGCGTGGAGCATCGGTGATGCCGATGAGCTGGTGCAGGCGTGCCAGTGGGCGCGGTGCCCACCAGTTCCAGCGGCCGGTCAGGGCCATGATGGAGGGGACGAGGATCGCTCGGATGACGGTGGCGTCGATCAGGACCGCCAGTGCCATGCCGATTCCGAGTTGCTGAAGGAAGGTCACCCCGGAAGTGGCGTAGGTGGCGAAGGATGCGGCCAGGATGAGAGCTGCTGCGGTGACGACGGGTGCGGAGCGTGAGATGCCATCGATGATGGATTGGCGATTGTCTCCGGTACGGTCGAATTCTTCTTTGATGCGCGAGAGCAGGAAGACTTCGTAGTCCATCGACAGGCCGTAGGCGATGCAGAACATCAGGATGGGGATGCTCGGCTCGATGGCACCGGTAGGGGTGAAACCCAGCAGCCCAGCAAGATTGCCGTTCTGAAAACCCCACACCAGGACACCGAACATGACCGTCAGTGACAGCAGATTCAGAATGGTGGCTTTGATGGGGGCGATGATCGATCCGGTCATCACGAACAGAATGGCGAAGGTGATCAGTGCAATGAGCACGGCCACGAGCGGGAGCCGGGCGGTGACGCCGTCGGTGTAGTCGTCGAGCATCGCGGGTGAGCCGCCGACGAGTACCTGGCCGGGAGGCTCCACCGACCGTACCGCGGAGACGAATCCGGCTCTGTCGTCCAGTGATTCGCGAGTCGGTACCACCGAGAGGTAGCTGCCTGCGGTGTCGGGAGTGAAACGGACGGCGCCGTTCGGTGGAGCAGTGAGCGCCCTGTCGGGTTCGACGGTGCCCAGTGCGCTGTCCACTCGTAGCACCTGGGGCAGTGCTGCGAGATCGGAGGCGTACCGAGCGAGGCCGTCCGGTGCGATGGTCGGTGCGACGAGCAGAATTGCGTCTGCATCCTCGCTGGCGTAGTCGTCGCGGATGGTGTCGTACAGGGCGCGGACCGGAACCGACTGCGGCAGGATGCGATCGTCCGGTGCGCCGAACCGAACGCCTAGTACCGGCGCTCCGAGCAGTATCAAGATCACCACACCGGCGATCGCGAACACTGCAGGTCGGCCGGTCGTGGCCACGGTGATCCGCCGCCACACGGTACTTCCGTCGGTGTCCGGTTCCTTGCGCCGTAAGGCGCGGTGCCCGAGCAGCACCAATGCGGCCGGGAGTACGACCGTAGCGGCGAGCACGGCGGTGGCGACGACGGCTATCCCGGCGTAGGCGAACGAGGCCAGGAACGGGAACGGGAAGACCAGCAGAACGGCCAGTGACGCGGCGACGGTGGCGCCGGAGAACATGATGGTGCGTCCGGCTGCCTGCGCTGCTCGCTGCACGGCCAACGTCAGGTCAGCGGTGCGGCGGGCTTCCTCTCGGAAGCGGTAGATCAGGAACAGTCCGTAATCGACGCCGAGTGCAATGCCCATCACCAGCGCGATGTTCGCCGCGAAGGTCGATACTTCGGTGAAGGCTGCCACCACGCGCATGATGGCCAGGGTGCCGACGACGGAGAACAGTCCGGTTGCGAAGACCACTGCGGCGAGACGGAGCCGCCGTAGGACGGCCCACAACAGTGCGATCACCAGCGGGGCGATGATCAGCTCTGCTCGGAGAAAGTCGGTCCTGGATTGTTCTGCGACGGAGCGGAACACCTCGTCGCTGCCGCCGAGAGCGATGTCGATGTTCGAGGTAGCCGACCGGCTGAGTGCCTCGTCGAGAGCGGGAAGGACCTGTTGCCGGATTTCGGTGGCGTCGCCCGGTGCCCACGCCTGGATCAGCGCCGAGCTGCCGTCCCCGGCGGCGAGGGTCGGAACCTCTTCGGTCCAGTAGGACCATGTGTCGTCGATGCCGGGGAAGGTGTCGACGAACTCGGTCAGACGTAACCCGTCCGCGGCGACGGCCGAGCTGTCGACGTCGCCGGTCTTCGCGGTGACGAGGATGGTGATGTTGGGTGTGCCGGTCTGAAAGGTGTCGTTGAGCAGCGCCTCGGCTGCCGCAGACGGGGCGTTGGTCGCCTCGAACCTGTTCAGGGACAGTGCATTCATCGCACCGGCAGCGACTGCTGCGAGCACGAGGAAGAGGACGCCGGCCACTACGAGGGTGAGGCCGGGTCGAGTTGTGGCGAATCGGGTGGGCATCGCGGGTCCCCCTGCTACCGTGGATACGAGCGATTGCTCGTGATTTGCGAGAATACGAGCGAAAGCTCGTCTTGTCTACCGGAAAGCCTGGAGTTCACATGCCGAATACCTCGACGCCAACTACCTCTCCTGCACCCAAGCGTCAGGATCGCGGACTCAAGCGCATCGCTGCGATCCTCGACGGTGCGGAGGAGTTGTTCGGAGAAGTCGGGTTCGACGCAGCGACCACGAACGCTATCGCCAGCAAATCGGGCATGTCACCGGGTTCGCTGTACCAGTTCTTCAGAAACAAGGAAGACATCGCCGCAGCATTGGCGGAACGCTACGTCGTGGAGTTGACCGACGCCCAATCGGCCGCGGTCGATCCGCGACCGGACGGCTTCGTGGAATCTCTACCGCAGTTCATCGACCGGGCCGTCGACAATATGGTCGCCTTCAATGCGGCCAATCCGGCTTTCCTGCAACTGTTCTCGCGAGCAGATACCCAGCCTGCCCTGTATACCGCAGTCGTACCATTGCAGAGCGAACTCTCCCAGAGGGTCGCCCAGACCTTGGCCGCACTCGCACCGACCCTGTCCAGCGAACGCATCGACCTCCACGCGCTGGTGGCCTTGCAGATCACCCGCGGAATGATGCCCGTCATCGCCGCAGAAAAAACTAACAAGAAGGACCAGCTCGTGACCGAGCTCAAGGCGGCACTGATTCGTTACCTGTCCGAGGCACTCGCCTCACCCTGACGGAACAGAGACCCGCGCCGCCGCAGGCCGTGCGTACTCCCAGTCTGAAAAAAGCTGCAGCAGTAGCTGTTTTGACGTTTTTCAGTTGTGCTGCCAGCAATCACTGCTTTTCGTACACTATGGGATCCGCGCCGATCGATACTTCGATGCGTGGTGGAGCATTCGGTCGAGGCTCAACGCCCCGCGTCGTATGCTCGGTCAGCGATCGGCGACCTTAGGCGCGCACCCGGC
Organism: Rhodococcus sp. RS1C4; assembly: GCF_002258225.1. Classification (NCBI taxonomy): domain Bacteria; kingdom Bacillati; phylum Actinomycetota; class Actinomycetes; order Mycobacteriales; family Nocardiaceae; genus Rhodococcus; species Rhodococcus sp. RS1C4. The sequence continues at coordinate 58,813 of NZ_NOXZ01000051.1, forward strand.
GGCGGACCATGCGACCGGCGTGCATCGCCGCAACTTTGGTCCAATCAGGGTGTGCAATTAGCCGTCACAGCTGGACCGATGACCGCCGGACTCACGCAGGTTCCGGTGTTGCCGCGCCGGTCACCGCATGACCTGGGGGACGGTTCGCTGTTTTTCGTTCTTTGGGTGTGTCGATCAATGCGTTATGTGCAGCATCGCGTACCCAGCCTGTGATTCTGTCGAGGGTTTCGGATGGCAGGTGCCATCGTTGCCAATACAGGGGAATGGTGACGTTGTGGTCGGGGTCGAGGTGAACGAGTGTCCCGTCGGCGAGGTCGCGTGCGATTTGTCCTTCCGGTAGCACGCCCCACCCGAGTCCGAGTCGAGCTGCAGTCAGGAATTCGCGGTTCGATGGGAGGTAGTGGATCGGGGGCTCACGGTGCGCCTTGATCTTGCGTAGATAGGCGTGTTGCAGGTCGTCCTTTTTGTCGAATCGCAGCATCGGGAGGCGGCTGGGATCGCAACCGTCGGAGTCGGCGTCGCGAATGAGTGAGGGTGCGCACGCGGGCCAATAGACCATGGCTCCGAGCGGTTCGACCGTACAGCCAGGTGCTGCGGTGCGTGAGGTCGTCACGGCGGCCATGACCGCGCCTTGACGCAGTAGAGCGTCTGTATGGTCCTGATCTTCGATGTGGAGGTCCAGCAGTATCCGTCGGTCGACGGCTATCGCTTTCATCACCGGTTGGAACCACGTCGAGACCGAATCGGCATTGATAGCAAGTGAAAAGCGCAGCGGTGCAGCAGTATTCGTTGTCGTTGAGCCGCCGCGTAGCTCAGCGTCGGCGTCGACGGTGAGGACTTCGATCTGCCGCGCGAGTCGGAGCAGGGCTTGCCCGTTTCTGGTGGGTAGTACCGGCCTGGTTCGCTGTAGCAGCGCGGCCCCCGACGCTCGTTCGAGCGCGGTAATGCGTTGGCTGACTGCAGAAGACGAGATGTGCAACGCCGTTGCAGCTCCCTCGAACGACCCTGAATCGCAGATCGCGGCAAGTGTGGCGAGCTGATCGTGGTTGTACATCCACAAATACTAAACCTAGATCAGCGATACTTAGGAAACGTGCATCGATGCTGGAGCGGTCGTACCGTTCTTGCCGTGAACAACCCCGTTCTGGCCTATCTCCCCGTCGCTATCGTCTTCGGAATAATCCCAGGTCCTGACGTCATGTTGGCGGTCAAGCACTCGCTTACCGGCGGTGTGCGTCACGGCATCGCCGTAGCTTTGGGTGCGGCGACGGGGTCGATGGCCTGGGGCATCGCTGCGGCCGTGGGGTTGGCGTCCTTGCTCACCAGCGTCCCCGGGGCATTCGACGCGGTACGTATCGCAGGTGCCGCCTACCTGGTGTTTCTAGGAATTCAGAGTATCTGGCAGCGCAAGGGCAGCTTCACCGACGTCGATGCCGCGACTTACAACGCGCACCAGCCGAAGTGGTCGCGAGCGTTCATGACCGGTTTCGTCGCGGACCTGTTGAATCCGAAAATGGGTGCGTTCTACCTGGCGGTGCTGCCGCAGTTCATTCCGCGCGACGGGAACGTTTTCGTTTGGTCCATGCTGCTCATGTCGATCGAGTTCGTGGTGGCGCTGATATGTCTGTCCTCGTACGCACTTCTTGCCTCGTCCGCTCGCCGGTTCTTGGAGAAGGGCCGCTTGGGGGCGTGGCTCGAGCGTGGACTGGGTGTTGTTCTGGTGGGATTCGGCGTCCGGCTGGCCTTCGAGTAAACACCCCCGCCGTCCGAGCCCTTCTCCCTTCGCTCTTTCAACTACTCGACCCGAGCCCGACCTGACTTGATTGTGTAACGACGCCTTGGCCCGGGTCCGCGCCCCGGGCCGTCCAATCCCGCCAGGTCTTGGCTTTGCCGTGCCCTAACCCGAACTTTCCTGTACCGAAACCGAACCATCACGCACACAGAGGGGTACCGATCAATGAGCGAAAAGCTCTGGGGTGGAAGATTCTCCACCGATATCACCGACGATGTACTTCGCTACACAGAGACAGCATCGGTAGACAGCAGAATGCTCGAACACGACCTGTGGCAGAACATCGCTCATGTTCTGATGCTCGGTCGCGCGGGAATCAACACCGAACCCGACACCAAAGCGCTTCTCGCTGGGCTGCTCGACATGGAGAGCAGCCGAGCCGACGGTGGATTGCAGCTCGACGTCCGACAAGAAGATGTGCACCTCAACACCGAATTCATGCTCATCGAACGGATCGGACCCGTCGGCGGCCGCATGCACACCGCACGGTCCCGAAACGATCAGGTGCAGACCGACGCACGCATGGTCACCCGCGAGTGGCTGCTCGATGCCAGCGAAGAACTGCTCATGTTCGTGCAGGATCTGCTCGGGTGCCCCGAGTCGGAACGAGAAGCAGTTCTACCCGGCTACACGCATTCGCAGGCAGCGCAACCGATTTCGGTAGCATTTTGGAAGGCTGCGCACGCACAGGCCTTGCTGCGTGATGCCTCCCGACTGATGGATGCCTGGAAGCGCATCAACATCAATCCGCTCGGCGCGTGTGCGCTCGCCGGAACTACATTCGCCCTGGACCGCGATTACACCTCCCGGCTTCTCGGGTTCGATGCACCGATGGTCAATGCGCTCGATGCGACGTCGACGAGGGACTGGACAGTCGAAGTAGCGGGCGCAGCTGCCAGCGGTGCTGTGAATCTATCTCGCATGCAGGAAGAGATCGTCACCTGGAGCTCGAACGAATACGCTCTCGCCGAAGTGCACGATTCGTTCGCGACCGGTAGCTCGATCATGCCGCAGAAGAAGAATCCGGTGGTTGCAGAACTGGCGCGAGGGAAGTCCGGTCGCGCGGTGGGTGCGCTGGTGCAACTGCTGGTGATGGAGAAGTCGGTCGGTCTCGGGTACAGCTGCGACCTGCAGGAGGACAAACCGGTTTACTGGGGCGCCCTCGATACGTACCTCGACACCATTCGCCTGTGCCGACGCCAGAACCTGCACACCGCGTTCGACGGTGCTCGCGGCAGAGCCCTGTGCTGGGACAACTTCTCGACCGCGACAGAGATCGCCAACATCTTGGTCTCTCGGTTCGACGTTCCTTTCCGCACAGCCCACCGCATCACCGGTGACCTCGTCAACGCCGCCCTCGCAGCCGGTCACACCCTGCGCAACGTCGCGTTCACCACCACTTTCCTCCGCGAGGAACACGACATCGACATCAGTGAGGTCGACATGAAGCAGATATGCGATCCGCTCCACACACTGCGCAGCTACATCTCTGCCGGATCCACCGGACCGACGCGGGTCTCCGAACAGCAGGAGCAAGGCCTGGCCGACGTGACCGACAGACTCGCCGAAATCCGGCAAGCCAGAACCCGCCTCTGGGAGGCGAAGGCGGAATGCCTACGAGCAGCGCGATCCGTCGTCGGCGGCGTGAGCGTGCCCGAACTCGCGATGGAGGTCGGGGTATGAGCATCGTCCTGGCATATTCCGGCGGATTGGACACATCCGTTGCCGTGCACTGGCTCAAAGAGCGCTATCAGACCGAGGTCATCGCGTACTGCGCGAACCTCGGCCAAATCGAGGACCTCGAGGCCGTCTCGAAGCGCGCAACCGCGGCCGGCGCGTCGGAAGTTATCGTCGAAGACGTCCGAGACCTGTTCCTCCACGACTATGCAATCCCGGCTCTCGCCGCCGGCGCTGCATACGAGGGAAAATATCTTCTGGCTGCACCGTTGTCTCGACCGTTGATCGCCGAGCGGCTGGTCAGCATCGCTCGCGAACGCGGTGCATCCGCAGTCGCTCACGGTGCCACGGGCAAGGGAAACGATCAGGTCCGGTTCTACACCTCCGTGCGGGCGTTGGCTCCCGAGCTCGACATCCTCGCACCTGTCATCGATTGGGAAATGACCTCCCGCGGTAGCGAAATTGCCTACGCCGATCGTCACGGTATCGATGTGGGTGTCAGCAAGACGACGCCGTACAGCATCGACACCAATATCTGGGGCACCAGCATCGAGTGCGGGGATCTCGACCTCATCGACCACGCTCCACCGCCCGATGCATGGCAGATCACGACCGCGCCGGTGCAGGCACCGGATCGTCCAACAACGATCACGATCGAGTTCGAAGCAGGCATCCCCGTCGCTCTCGACGGCCGCAAGCTCGACCTGATCGACCTGGTCAGCGAACTCGGGGACACAGCGGCCGCGAACGGTATCGGGCGTACCGAAATTCTCGAGAGCCGCATCGTCGGATTCAAGAGCCGCGGAATCTACGAAGCACCCGCTGCAACAGTTCTTCTCGCTGCACGAACCGATCTCGAAGCACTCGTACTGGACCGAGAGACGCTCCACCACAAGCGGTCCATCGCCGACCAGTACGCAGAGTTGGTCTACTACGGCTACTGGTTCACCGATCTGCGTGCAGCACTCGATGCTTACTGCGCCCGTCTGGCTCACCGCGTGACGGGCACAGTGACCGTCGAGCTGTACAAGGGCTCCGCTCGATGCATCGGCCGGACGTCCCCGAAATACGGCCGATACAGCTCGGCTCTGGCCGATTACGAAGAGGCAGACACCTTTCTACACGAAGCAGGTGCCGGATTCGCGTACTGCTGGGCTCTCCCACTCACCGAAGGAGTTGTCACTCGATGAAAGACACCCGCTCTGTTCTGCTCATCTCCGACGGATCACGGTGGGGCGAACTCGCCCACGACTTTCTCCGCCGCAGATTCGCCGACGTCGACTGGTTTGCCTGGGACTACGGCGATCCAGTAACTCGATCGTTCGATCAGTGGCACGGGTGCGACCTGCTTCTGTCCTTCAAATCGGACTTCATCCTGTCCGAGGCCACACTCGATCGAGTGCGGGAACTGGCCGTGAACTTCCACCCGGCGACCCCGAACTACCGAGGGATCGGCGGATATCGCTACGCGATCGACGACAACCAGACGCAATTCGGGGCCACCTGCCACATCATCACCCCGAAGGTAGATGGCGGTCCGATCATCGCAGTCGACCGATTCGACATCGTCCCAGGCGAATCCGAGACGAGCTTGAGCGAACGCACCGCCGCCGCCGCACTGGCTCAATTCCATCGAATCGTCACCACAATATGCAACGGCACCGCTATCAGCGCCGATCACAGCGAACAATGGGGACAACGTCTCTACACACGCCGCGCCCTCGACGCAGACCGCCGAAAGCGTGGGGAGCTGGTCGAAGCGTGAGAACACTGCACTCACCCTCCGCCACCCACGAGCCCCACGATCGGCCCAGGTCGCCCGAAGCCCATGGCGGTACTGCAGTTCGCAACGGCCCCTTGGCGATCATCGAATTCGACGGTGAAGGACACAACACGTTCTCCACAGACAAGATGCGCGGCATCACCGAGTTGGTCTGGCAGCTAGGGGACACCCCGGATGTCGAGGGGCTGGTTCTGTACGGGGGAGACGGTCGATCCTTCGGTGTCGGCGGTGACTTCAACGAAGTCAAGGACTTCACGGGAGGCTCCGAGGTCAACCGATGGATCGACGCCTGCGTGGACATGTATCGAGCAGTTCTGTCGATCTCGAAACCGACCGTGGCAGTCATCGACAAATACTGCATCGGCATCGGTCTTCAGTTGGCACTGTGCGCCGACTGGCGCATCGGAACGTCGACGTCGGACCTCCGTATGCCCGAGCTCAAGTTGGGTATCTCCTGCATACTCGGAGCTCCGCTCCTGCAACGCCGAGTAGGGCCTGCCGTGGCGAATCGAATGATCATCGGGTGCGATCGATGGCTCGGTACCACCGCACTCTCCGACGGCCTCCTCGATGAACTCGTTGCAGCCCATAGTGACCCGCTCGCTGCAGGATGCACCCGAGCACAGGCACTGGCCGAGTACCAATCGGTGCCGTTTGCCCGCACCAAGGCGTTCGTCAACCACGATCTGCTGCTCGACATGGAACGAGCCCGTATTGCAGCAATAGCCGGCCACCGAGCGGGGTTCGCTGCAGGCGATGCGGCCCAACAGAAGATGCGCACAATTGTCGGAGACAACCCATGACCCCAACCGATCATGGGTGGGTCGTCTTTTCGCACAGCGGCCGCATCCGCCGTGTTGGCGGACATACCGGCCCCGTTCTGAACCGCAACGACGGAACAGTCATGATCACGACGCCGCTGCACGGCGAATGCCGAGTCTTTCTCTCCCGCACCGATGATGCACGGACATGGGCGGTGGGAGCGCAATTCGCGGCGACCGCCGCGAGTGTCGGTCACCGCGCAGGAACCACCACGGCACTTCGCCCCGGGACGACTCTGGTCTGCTCCGCCGACGGAGAGTTGTCGGTGCACCGCGCTGTCCCCCGATCGTCGCCGTCGGGCGGTGTCCCAGGGTGTTCGCTCGAACAGGCCATGGGGTGGCTCGACCATGGATTACGCACTGCAGCAACGGAAATCGCATCGTCGGGTCGTCCCATTCGCTTACTGCTCTCCGGTGGTGTCGACTCCGGACTCCTCGCCTCCTACTTGTGGAGGGCCGGTGCCGACGTCCGTGCACTGACCCTCCGCACACCCTGGGGTGACGAAATCGACGGTGCCTCTCGAACAGCGCGCCACGTCGGTCTGCCGCTCGACGTCATCGACGTCACCGCACAGGAATCGACAGCGGCGATCTACCCGTGCATGCAGCACACTCAATCCGATGATGCAGAAGTCATCACCGTGCATCTGCTGGTGACAGTGGCCTTCGAGTTGGCGCGAGCATGTGGTGCCGACCTCGTGACCGGACTCGGCAGCGATCTGCTCAACGCCGGAAGCGATTTCGGTATGGGCGCAGTCGCCGGCGATCTGAACGAACGTATCGACGACGCCAGCGCATCAGGAATGATGGTGACCGGCCAATTCACCCCAGGGCCGCGCATGTACCACCCGTACTGGAGTCCTGCTCTACTGCACCTTCAACAGAGTGTCCCCGCTCAGCTGAAGACCGTCGACGGCATCGAAAAGTACTACCTCCGCGAGCTCGCGGCCTACCAACTGCCCCGTGAGACTGCGTTCGGGAGAAAAGTCGCAATCCACCAAGGGGCGGGTTTGTCAGCAGGGTTGGACGGCGCGCTCGGAGAACAACTGGCTGCCGTCTGTGCCCAAATCCGGGCACAGACCCTCGATGAGGTCCCTCTGGGAAACCACGATGTTGCGGTCGGCGGTGAGCAGCGGTGACGGCCACCGATCCCGGAGATCTCGCGGCAGTGGCCACCCGGGATGGATTCGCTCTGGTCGGCGACGTCGACTTCGGCAGAAGCGACTTCGAGGTCTTCGTGCAGGGGCTCGGGACTCTCGCCACACATCGGTTCGGCACCGGAAGCGCAGGTCTGCTCGATCTCGACGCAAGCCCGCTACCGGACCGCGTCGTCACCGGGCGCAGTGCCCTGCCTCTGCACACCGACGGCACACTTGTCGGGACCTGTCCCAAATACATTGCGCTGTATTGCAATGCAGTCGATCAGCCCACAGGATCCGGACGCACAGAACTCTGTCTGCAATCGGATCTACTCGATGCAACACTCCCACCGGACCTGAGCACGGTGACCGACGTGGATTGGGAGTACTACGTCACCGACCAATCCCACTTTCCCGACGTCGCGCACCGCTGGCTGTCGATTCCACCTGCAGTGCGATCAGCAACGGGGACAACGCGGTTGAACGTGGCACTCCCGTTCACCGAGGAACGGACCACCCCCGCAGGATGGTCGGTCCGTCTGGCGGGCTCGACCGAAGAAGACAGCCGGGCCGTCTTCGCACGGCTCGACTCCTACCTGCGGGGCAGTACCAGCTTCTACTCGCACGACTGGGCCCCGGGTGATCTTCTCGTCCTCGACAACGAACAGGTTCTGCACGGGCGGACAACGATCGAACCGGGCAGCGTCAGACACTTGTTCCGAGGACAGATCAATGTCTGACGCGCGAGGGTTCCTCGCCGCACTGAACAGCATGCCCCAACAGGATCAGGACGCACTTCACCAGGGACGACGCCATACGACGTTCGGGGAGCTGTCGGCCGCGGCGATGGCATGGCGTGATGCACTGGCACCGGTGATCGACGAAGGCGACGTGGTCGTCGTCGATCATCACCCCGGGGCCGCAGACTTCGTTGCAGCACTACTGGGAACGATGGCCGCCGGCGGCGTGCACCTGGCGAGCCGGACGCGGCATCCAGCATGGGACCGACTGAGCGCACTGGGCCGCCGCTGGCACGCCATTACCGACCACGACATCGACCCCGACCTGCCCGAACTGGCCTCCGTGTTCGATGCAGCAACCCGAAAGCTCCGATACTGCAACCCAACGCGTCAATGCGACGTGACCGAGCACGACACCGTGCGAGGAAGAATCCTCGAAACATCCGGATCGAGTGGTGAGCCGAAATGGGTGTACTGGACCGAGGAATCGCTGTTCGCCGACCGCACCGACTGGTGCCAGCAGCTCGGTCTGACAGCCGACGATGTGATCATCAACATCCACCCCCTCGATTTCGCGCACGGGATGGACGTTCACGTTCTCGCGGGCTTGCTCTCGGGAGCACCCACGGTGCACCTCGACGCCGGTCTCCCGGCCTCTGCCCACGCGAGAGCGATTTGCGACTGGAACGGTACCTATATGAGCGCCCTTCCCTCGCACTACGACGCGATCGCAGCGTCACCGGCGGCATCGGAGCGAATGGGTGAACACCTGACCACCGCACTGACGGGCGGGGCTCTCCTGACGCCGACCACTGCGCGACTGATCCACCAGCGGTGCGGGGTCCACCTACGCAGGCTCTACGGGGCCACCGAGTGCGGCATCATGTGCGCAGATCTGCGGCCACAGTTGCAGAGCGCGGCCGAACTGCGGCCCCTACCCGGGGTGGAGATGCGAGTGCGCCCCATCCACGGAATCGACGCAGATACCTATCGAGTGGGCGAGCCCGAATTCCGCCGAGCGCACCGAGCCGAAGGCTACTGGGGACACCCGGACCGTACACAGAGCGCATTCACGGACGGCTGGTATCGAAGCGGGGACGCGGTGATGGTCCACGACAACGGTGCCATCAACGTCCTGGGCCGCATCGATGACGTATGGACAAACAACCACGGTCAACTCTGTTCGGCAGGCGTCCTGGTCGACGAGATCACCGCACTCGACGAGGTCGACGAGGTCGTCGTCTTCGCCCCAACGGCCACAGGAGCAGACACACCGACGACAGTACTGTGCCGCCTGGCACCCACCGGGGCAGACCTCGGACGAATCCACCTTCGCGTCACCGAAGTGATGAACAGCTGCGGTCTCATCGGAAAGATCACTCTGATGTCCGACTGGCCGAAAACGTCTGTCGGCAAGCCCGACCGGCGCGCATTGCTGGCATGGTGCAGAGCGTCCTGAGTTCGACATCACACGGATCAGAAAGGGCAGACATGAGCGCCGCGTCCCCACAAGGGTTTCACTGCTGGACAACCCATTTAGGACTGGCAGACGAAGGTAAAGACGACTTCTCCATGGTCATCTCCGACAGGCCGTGCACCTCGTCGGTCGTTTTCACGAAGTCACTGTTCGCGGGCCCCTGCGTCACCTTGAGCAAGACCTCGATCGAGCAGACCAGTCCGCGCGGGGTCCTCGTGTTGGCGAAGAACGCCAACGTCGCGACCGGCGCGGAAGGGCTCCGCAACGCCAGCGAGATACGCGCATCCGTCGCACGAACCGTAGGAATCGAACCCGATGCCCTGATAATGGCCTCCACCGGAGTCATCGGAGTGCAATATCCGATGGACACCATCCGCGCCGGACTCGACGGGCTCGGCCAGGGAACACCACTCGACGCGCACGCGGTGGCCCGAGCGATCATGACCACCGACACCCGCGCCAAGGTCTCCGAACGAGCCGTCGGCACCAGCACCATCGTTGGAATCGCGAAGGGCGTCGGGATGATAGAACCGGACATGGCGACCATGCTGTCGTTTGTCTTCACCGACGCCGACGTCCCCCAGGACACGCTCAACCGAATCTTTCGTGACGTTGTCGACCGCACCTACAACTCGGTCTCGATCGACACCGACACCTCCACCAGCGACACAGCGGCGGTCTTCGCCAATGGTGCCGCCGGCCCGGTACCCGATACCGAGTTCGAGCAGGCTCTCGAGGAAGTGTGCACGGATCTGGTGAAAATGATTGCCAGCGACGGCGAAGGTGCGACCAAGCTGATCGTCACTACGGTCTCGGGTGCATCGAGCGAGCGCCAAGCGCGCGTGGTCGGGAAGTCGATCATCAACTCTCCCTTGGTCAAGACGATGATCCACGGTGAAGACCCCAACTGGGGTCGAGTTCTCATGGCTATCGGAAAATGTAGCAACGAGGTGGACATAGAACCCGACAGAATCCGAGTCGCATTCGCGGACATCGATGTGTATCCGAGCTCGTCACTCGACCAGCACGACACCGTCGAGGTGGTTCGTGAACACCTTGCAACTGCCACCGTCGAGATCAACGTAGACCTCGGAATCGGCACCGACACCTGGAGAGTGTTCGGTTGCGACCTCACCGATGAATACATTCGAATAAACGCGGACTACACCACATAGAGATCACTCCAATCACTTCACCAACAGGCCGCAGTAACGTGGAGTGGGCATCCGGCCTCGACGCCTCGACCTGTCGAAGCCGTTACAGCACGTCGCCTGTGGCCGTTGATGTTGCCGGTTCTGCCGGACTCTGGACATGAGCAAATTAAAGACCGAACACGATTCGCGCCGGGGGGCGAAAATGGCTGCAACCGATAGAGAACCTTCAAAAAGGTTCCGAGACAATGCCCATAACGACCGCAATGCCACAACTCTGATCAAAACTTCCGACCACGCATCTAGCGAAGAGCGTAGTCACGAGCTGTACACCGTGTACGGAACCGCGTGTCACGCGCCTGAACGACAGTGTATGACACGACTCACTGCGCGAATAGTCGATGGGGACAGCTTAGCGTCGATTCGGTGCGGACCAGGAGAAATTACTCGTCGACAGGTTGATCTCGAAGCCGATCCACGATTCTCCGTGAGGATTCAATACGTCTTATCGGGCGAAGTAATTCTGTCGCAGAACGGCGTCCAAATATCGCTGAAGAGTGGAGGCATTGGCCTATACTATAGCGATTACAGTTATACAATGACTGTAACCCGTGCCAGCTGTTTAGCGGTAGTCACGTTACGGCAGAGGGTGGGCTCAAGAGAAGACTTCGACGCCGCCTCGGGTCGAGGTCTTCGCGTTGTGCCAAACGCTGAAGGTACGGGGAAAATACTCTCAGATACTTTACATTCTACTTCGAGAGAAATTGGAATGCTGAACACGTTCACGGCTCATAATGTCATCTCAGCCGTTCGATTACTGGCGTGGGAAGGAATGCACCCGCCCCATGGCCACGCACCGCCTGACCAGCAATCCGGCCTCGTAGCGACGGCGCGCTTGATGATCGAGAAGAATCTTTCTGATCCCACGCTCAATCCCGACCTACTCGCGCGCAAACTACATGTATCGGTTCGTCAGCTGCATCGCGCTTTCGAGCGAGAGGAGCGAACTCTGTCCGCTTATATAGCATATGAGCGCATTGAAAGGTGCGCTGCCGATTTGATCGACCCAAGCTTACAACAGATACCGATAGGCGACATCAGTGCGCGGTGGGGGCTTAGTGACCAGTCGAGACTTTCTCGGCTATTTCGCGAGTTGAAGGGTTGCTCGCCTTCGGAATTCAGAAGGTTTTACGCGGAACCCAGCTAATTCGAGAACACATCCACCGATCAATTCCGAGTGGTCAAGACCGGAACGAAGGTTCTCGTACCGGCGCGCCGCGTCGACGTGATCGAACTCGCTGGGCAACAAGTACACGACCGGGTGACGGATTCATCAAGACAAAATTCTTGACCTTGCTCGAGGTAGTGACGGTCCGGCTATCCGTCCACGGTAGCTACCACGCAACTCCGTCACGTCCGCGCGCACTCGCGCCGATCGGGGCATCGCCTTCACGGCATAAGACGATTGATCTGCGGGTTCTCGCGGTAGACGTGGCTGTAGTCGTTGTCGACTTTGGAGGGCCCGACTCCGAGGACTTGATCGTTGGCCGGTTGCGGCTTCCATGGTCTCCTCACGGCCGGCGCAGATGGGTGCCTACCTGCACTGGACCCCGTAGGGGACTTCGACCCCACTTGTCGCACGGTGCCAAAGTTTTGTCGCTTCGCGACGAAGAGCTGTGGAGGTATTTCCGCAATTAATTTCGATAAGTAGCGTCGAAGACATCATCAAGTCGCCGACCTTGCAGGTCGCAATGGTTCATTCGACATGTCGACTTGAGATACAGAAATGATGGGGAGAACCGAAGAAGGAGACTGTGATGATCTCGGCAGATCAATATGCGCGCGATAGCTATGAACGTGAGTTGAAAGCTCACTGGGACGCTAAAACAACCGATGACATCAATCTCCTACTGGGCGCTGATGATGATCTTTACCACCATCACTACGCGATTGGCGATTTCGACCGCTCTATTCTGGATTCCGTAGGTGAGGAGCGAGAGAACGCGATTTTGCGAGAGTTGCATCGAATGGAGAATGATCAAGTCGGACTGATCCTCGACGCCCTCGGTCCTTTGCCGCCCAACTCTCGCGGCATGGATGCCGGGTCAGGTCGCGGGGGAACATCTTTTCGTCTCGCTGGAGCGACGGAGAGCCGAATCGACGGCGTCAATTTTTGCGAACATCACGTCGCGTTCGCCGAGCAGATCGCACGCAAACGCGGTTGGGATAGCCGCGTTCAATTCCACCTCGGGAACATGCTGCAGGCACCATTTCCTGATCACACTTTCGATTTCGTGGTCTCAAACGAGACGACGATGTACGCCGACGCGTACGAAGCAATGGCCGAGTTCTCCCGCCTACTGCGACGGGGCGGTCGCTACGTAATGACCACCTGGTGCCGCAACGACGCAGTCGACCCACGCTCGGACGCGACAAGGCAGATCGATGAACATTACGTATGCCGAATGCACCGCCGAAGCACTTACTTCAAGGCCTTCGCGGCAAACGGCCTGATTCCGTACCGCGTGGCTCAGTACACACACGAAGCTATGCCGTACTGGGAGCTACGCAACAACAGCAAACTCCGCACCGGCGTTGAGGATGCGTTCCTCAGCGGCTACAGCGACGGTTCACTGAACTACCTAGTGATTGCGGCCGAACGCATCTGAGACATCCACCCGGAAACCACAAACTTGAAGGAGCCTGAAATGCCGAACCTCGACGTGGCAGTCCTCGGCCAGCATGACGTACAGCAGCGCCGCTACTGGGATGCCAAAAAATCCGACGATATCAACCTGCTGCTGGGCACTGAAGACGGCTTGTACCACCACCACTACGGAATCGGTGACTACGATCACTCTGTACTCGCTGCACCTGCGGAGCTGCGGGAGTCACTGATCCTGCGCGAACTTCACCGGATGGAGTCGCTGGAAATCAACCTTATCGTCGATGCATTAGGGGAGGTCTCACCGAGCTCTCGTGTCATGGACGCGGGATCGGGGCGAGGCGGAACGACCTTCACAATCGCTGATCGATTCGGCTGCCGGGTAGACGGGGTGAACTACTGCGCTCACCATGTCGAGTTCGCAGAGAAGTTGGCCCGTGAACGCGGGAGCTCGGACCGTGTGCAATTCCACTTCGCAAACATGGTTCAGGCCCCCTTCGAGGACAACACCTTCGATTACATCGTCTCCAACGAAACCACGATGTGTGTCGACCTAGGGGAGGCGTTCACCGAGTTCGCCCGGTTGCTGCGCCCCGGCGGCCGCTATGTCGCAGTCACCTGGTGCCGCAACGACGTAGTTGCTGAGCGTTCCGAGGCATCACGGTTGATCGACGAAGAATATCAGTGCGCTATGCACACCCGCAGTACTTATTTCCAAACTCTGGCAGCAAATGGTCTGGTGCCGTATCACGTTCAGCGATACACCGACGAAGCCATCCCGTACTGGGACCTGCGCAACCAGGCAGCGTTGCGCACAGGTGTCGAGGAACCATTCCTCCAGGGCTTCCGCGAACGCAGCATCGACTACTTGGTTATCGCGTGCGAGCGTCTGTAGCGGTGGCCTGAGATATCCGAGTTATCCACGCGCCAGCGATCCTCGGCATCGGCGCGCCACTTCGTCCTTCTACAAACAATCGAAGGGATTCCGGTATGGCCGGAACGGCTGATTTACCTTTAGAAATGCGACGCAACGGCCTGAACCCGACCGAAGAGCTCGCCCAGGTCCGTGACCGCGACGGTGTTATCCCAGTAGGAGAACTCTACGGGGCCCCGGCTTTTCTCGTCTGCCGTTACGAAGACGTCCGGCGAATCTTCGCAGACTCAAACCGGTTCAGCAACGCCCACACGCCAATGTTCGCAATACCCAGCGGCGGCGATGTGATTGAAGATGAACTAGCCGCCATGCGCGCCGGTAACCTCATCGGACTCGATCCCCCCGACCACACCCGCTTGCGTCATATCCTTGCTGCGGAGTTCTCAGTGCACCGGCTCAGTCGCCTGCAGCCGCGCATCGCAGAGATAGTGGACAGTGCATTGGATGGTCTCGAGCAAGCCGGGCAACCCGCCGACCTTATGGACCGTTACGCGCTACCAGTCTCTTTGCTCGTACTGTGTGAGCTGTTGGGAGTGCCCTATGCCGATCGCGACGAATTGCGAGATCGAACAGCACGCCTCCTGGATCTGTCGGCATCTGCAGAACAACGAGCGGTTGCCCAGCGAGAAGACCGTCGATACATGGCCACCCTGGTTACCCGTGCGCAGGAACAACCCGGTGACGACTTGTTGGGAATTCTGGCGCGCAAGATTGGCGACAACCTCAGCACCGACGAACTTATCAGCATCATCAGTCTGATCATGCTCGGTGGACACGAGACCACAGCAAGCATGATCGGCCTCAGTGTACTGGCCCTTTTGCATCACCCGGAACAAGCCGCCATGATGATCGAGGACCCGAACTGCGTCAATTCCGGAATTGAGGAATTATTGCGGTGGTTGTCGGTCGCCCATTCGCAGCCACAGCGCATGGCAGTAACCGAGGTGCAAATCGCCGGGGTGACCATTCCGGCAGGATCTTTCGTCATCCCGTCCCTATTGGCCGCTAATCGCGACAGCAATCTGACGGACAGACCCGACGACCTCGATATCACCAGGGGAGTAGCCGGTCACCTCGCCTTCGGGCATGGCGTCCATTTCTGTCTTGGGCATTCACTCGCTCGGATGACCCTGCGCACGGCCGTGCCGGCGGTACTGAGGCGCTTTCCCGACCTAGCCCTCTCACCCTCGCACGACGTTCGGCTCCGCTCCGCCAGCATTGTTCTCGGCCTCGAAGAACTACAGCTGACGTGGTGAGAAGCGAGCGGTCATGAAAGTCGTCGTGAACGAGCGGAGGTGTTTCGGCTCCGGTCAGTGCGTGCTCGTCGCGCCCGAGGTCTTCGAGCAGAGTAACGACGGCACAGTCACATTGCTCGTGGACAAACCTTCCCCAGACAACCATTCGCTGGTACGCGCGGCTGCACGTTCCTGCCCAGCTACTGCTATCCGCTTCGAAGAGAATGCGATGCGACAAGAGCCAACCGAATTCAGCTATGACGATCTGCCTGCTCTGATCTCCCGTATGCGGGGAGACGAAAGGCACTCGTTCTCATCCTCATCGACGATGGACGTGCTGTGGGTACTCTACGACGAAATCCTCAACGTATCCCCCGAGAGCCCCGACGACGACGACAGGGACCGCTTCTTGCTGTCCAAAGGTCACGGCCCGATGGCCTACTACGCGGTACTTGCGGCCAAAGGGTTCCTCCGACCAGAGCTCCTCGATACCTGGGCGACAAAGAACTCACCACTCGGCTTCGCGCCGGATCGAACCAAAATCTCGGGTGTAGAAATGTCGGGTGGCTCGCTCGGCCATGGCTTGCCGCTCGCAGTGGGCGTCGCGATGGGACTCCGTATACAAAATCGTCACGCACCGAGAGTCTTCGTGCTCATCGGCGATGGAGAGTTCGATGAGGGCAGCAACCACGAGGCGATGGCTTTTGCAGGACGCGCGCGCTTGAACCAACTGACGGTCATCGTCCTGGACAACGGCACGGCAAGTATGGGTTGGCCGCATGGAATCGATAAACGGTTCGACGGTGAGGGTTGGGACACAATCAACATCAACGGTGCTGACCATGAGGAGATCGCTGCGGCACTGAATCGAGATCACAACGACAGACCGCTCGCGGTGGTCGCCACCGTGACTCGGCAATCGGCCCGTTCGTCCATTCAGCAGAGATGAATCGCCATGAATTCCGCAGACACGCAAGAACCAAAGTCCTTCAACCACACTGACATGTGGACCGCATTCGGAACGACCATGTCTGGTGCATTGGAAACAGACCCCCGCGCCGTAGTTGTGCTGGCCGACATCGGAGCCCACCTCTTCAAAGCGGCCGCGATCGCAGATCCCAACCGCGTGATCAACGTAGGGATCAGGGAACAGCTGATGATGGGGGTAGCCGGCGGGCTCGCCATGTGTGGCATGCGACCCGTGGTACACACAGTCGCCGCCTTTCTCGTCGAGCGGCCTCTTGAACAAATAAAGCTGAACTTCGCCCAGCAAGATGTCGGCGCAGTCCTGGTCAGTTGGGGAGCCTCCTACGACTTGTCGGAGTTCGCCTTCTCCCATTTCACCCCGGGCGATATCACCGTCATCGATTCGATGCCCAACTGGACAGTTCACGTGCCAGGCCATCCACAGGAGGCCGCCGATCTTCTCCTCGAATCGCTACCAGGCGATGGACGGGTCTACCTACGGCTGTCGAGTCAGGTCAACCGTTACCCCCATGCGGTCCGAGGGACATCGTTCACACCTATCAAGTACGGCACCCGCGGAGTCGTCCTCGCAGTCGGGCCCTGTTTAGATGCGGTGCTGTCGGCAACCTCCATGCTCGACGTAACCATCCTCTACGCGGCGACGATTCGCCCCTTCGACGCCACGGGCCTGTGTGCCGCGGTGCAAGCCGTGAACCGTCCGAACGTCGTGTTGGTCGAGCCCTATCTGGCAGGCACCTCGGCGCACCAAGTCTCGTCCAGTCTCGTCAGCCATCCCCATCGGCTGCTCTCCCTGGGCGTTCGACGTGAGATGGAAGATCGCCACTACGGAACCCCCGACGACCACGACCACATTCACGGACTTGACGCCCGTTCCCTGAGTAATTCGATCAATTCCTTCCTCGGCTGAGCACGACCCGCGAGAGAAAGGAATCGGGATGAAGGAATCAACCATGGCACAGACGCAAGCAAGGTTTGATCGGGTGCGATGGGAACCCGGCGTATACGCAATCGTCGGTGCCACCGGAATTGGAAAGAGCGCCGAAGCGAGCAAGTTGGCATTGAGTCACTCGGCTCCGATTGTTGTTGCCGACCGTATCCAGTGTTACTCCGATCTCCTGGTCACCAGTGGTCGAGCGTTCGACGCGAAAGTGGAAGGGCTCAACCGCGTTTGGCTCGACAACCGGACCATACATCAGGGCAACTTCGATCCGGACGAGGCCTTTGACCGGCTGATAAAAGTACTGACCTCGTACGTTGATCGCGGCGAAGCGGTGGTAATGGAGGGCGGTTCGATATCGCTCATTCTTCGATTCGCGCAAACGATATCCAACCTACCGTTCCCAGCTGTCGTGAATGTTATGCCTATTCCTGATAGGCAACACTACTTTGCCCAGCAGTGCGCAAGGGCACGACAAATGTTACGGGGAGATTCAACGGGCAGGAATTTACTCACCGAACTGGCGGAAGCGTGGGTTCTAGGCGATCAGCACAACTTCATAGCCTCGGTTGCGGGTCTGGACTGTGTACTCGACTGGTGCGCCACGCATTCCGTAACACCAGAGGAGTTGGCCAACCGAGACCTCACCACGGAGGTGCTCGACGAACTGGCGGCATCAATGGGTGGCCGGTATGTCGAGCACGGCGTCCTTCAGCAGGAAATATTTTTAAGAACCTTCGGTGCCCCAGGTGTGACCGCCAGATGAGCGGGATCTGGCACACCGACGACGTGCACCTGACATCCGCCGGGGCTGATTTCGGAAACTGCATCCATGCGAAACCGTCCGTCGTTGTCGTGCCACGGACCGTGGCCGACGTGCAGGAAGCCCTGCGCTACACCGCGGCGCGGAACCTATCGCTCGCGGTGCGCGGATCCGGACACTCGACTTACGGGCAATGCCAGGCAGATGGCGGAGTCGTGCTGGACATGAAAAGGTTCAACACCGTCCACGACGTTCGATCGGGGCAGGCCACGATCGATGCGGGTGTGCGATGGAGCGACGTGGTCGCTGCCACGCTCAGCCGCCAGCAAACCCCTCCGGTACTCACCGACTATCTCGGGACCACCGTCGGCGGAACGCTTTCGGTCGGCGGCTTCGGGGGATCGAGTCACGGCTTTGGCTTGCAAACCGACAACGTGGACTCTCTTGCTGTAGTTACCGGATCGGGAGATTTTCGGGAATGCTCCGCCGTATCGAACAGTGAACTTTTCGACGCCGTGCGCGGCGGCCTCGGTCAATTCGGCGTAATCGTCAACGCGACAATCCGTCTGACCGCTGCTCACGAGTCGGTTCGACAGTACAAATTGCAGTATTCCAACCTCGGCGTATTCCTTGGCGACCAACTCCGCGCCATGTCCAACAGACTATTCGACCATGTACAAGGACGAATTCGTGTCGATGCCGACGGCCACTTACGTTATCGACTGGACCTAGCCAAGTACTTCACCCCACCACGAAGGCCAGACGACGATGCGCTGTTGTCATCGCTCCAATACGATTCGTGCGCCGAATACAACTCGGACGTAGATTATGGTGACTTTATCAACCGTATGGCGGATCAGGAGCTTGATCTTCGGCACACAGGTGAGTGGTTCTATCCACATCCATGGGCCAGCCTGCTGATCCCGGCAGACAAGATCGAGCAGTTCATCGAAACTACCAGCTCCTCATTGACGGATGACCTAGGAAACTCCGGGCTGATCATGGTTTACCCGATTCCAACAACACCGATCACCGCACCGTTCATTCCGATTCCTCACTGCGACACATTCTTCATGTTGGCCGTACTTCGAACAGCATCCCCAGGGGCCGAAGCCCGAATGATTGCCAGCAACCGCCTGCTCTATGAACAGGCTCGGGATGTAGGCGGGGTGGCCTACGCAGTCAATGCTGTCCCCATGTCACCGGGAGATTGGTGTACGCACTTCGGTTCGCGATGGCAGGCCATCGCACGGGCTAAGCGTCGCTTCGACCCATACAGGATCCTCGCCCCTGGATACAGAATGTCATTCGACTGATGAACCTTCGACCAATGCCCGCGACTACGGTCTCGGCACAGGCCCGCCCGACCCCCAAGAGCGTCACGGTCTTCTGCGGAGCTATGCCAGGGCGCGGGACCAAATATGGAAAGCTCGCAGAGGGGATGGGGCGTGCGATTGCTAGATCGAAGCTGCGCCTCGTTTATGGTGGCGCCCGAGTCGGCCTCATGGGCACCCTCGCGAACGCGGCCTTGGACTCCGGCGGAACCGTCGTTGGCGTGATCCCTGAGAGCTTCACTGCGATACCCGAGGCTGCGCATCATGGACTGACAGAACTACACGTCGTCCATGACATGCACCAACGCAAAGCTCTCATGGCCGAACTCGGTGACGCATTCATTGCCCTCCCCGGCGGTGTCGGAACCGCAGAAGAGTTCTTCGAGGTCCTTACGTGGTCACACCTGGGGCTTCACAATAAACCCTGTGTACTGCTGAACGACAACGAGTATTACCGCCCCTTGCTCTCCTACATCGAGCACGCTGCCGTCGAAGGATTTATCACCCCCGCAACCCGGTCTCGCGTAATCGTCTGCAAAGACATCGAGGGGGCTATCGCGGCCATTCGCTCACCCTAATTAGTGGGACTTCTGCCTGGCCGGTAGATCTGCTCCGTCCTCGGTGCATTCTATATCGCTCACGTTCCACCCAGTTCGTCCGTATACGAAATTTGGAGGCACGTCGATGTCTGTACGAAAATTTCACCTAGGCTGGTTTGTCGGTTTCTTTGCTAACGATTTCACCGGCGACTTCTCGCCGCCTGAAGAGCCATGGGATGGCCGATTCTATGTCGAGATGGCGAAGTCGCTAGAGCGCGCAGGATTCGACTACATGATGTTCGAGGACACGGTGTCGGTACCCGATGCATACGGGCGATCCTTCGATGCGTACCTGAAACACGCCCTGTGGGTGCCGAAACACGACCCAGTGCCGTTGGCGTCGGTGATCGCGGCCGCGACCGACCGCATAGGCGTAATCGCTACGATGTCGACGGCCTTCTATCCCCCATACATGCTGGCACGCACTGTCTCTACGGTCGACCACATCGCTGGTGGGCGCTTTGGATGGAACATCGTCACCACCGGTCAAGATCAGGCCGCGCGCAACTTCGGCATGGATCGTCTGCTGCCGCACGACAAGCGCTACGAGGTAGCACATGAGTACGTCGACCTTGTCCGAGATCTATGGAATTCCTGGGATCGAGACAACATCGTCCGTGACCGCGAGTCAGGGACTTATGTTGCGCCCGGCACTGTTCGGGCAGTGAACCACACTGGGGAGCATTTCCGTTCGGCGGGTCCGCTCAACACGGTGCACCCACCCAATGGGCAACCAGTTTTCGTCCAAGCTGGCGGATCCCCCAAGGGCCGCGACTTCGCCGCGAAGTACGCCGACTCGATTGTTGCCAACGTCAACACCGTGGAGACGATGCGGGAGTTTCGTGACGATGTCCGTAACCGGGCGCAGGCACACGGTCGAGACCCTGACGACATCAAGGTTCTCTTCATCGCGATGCCAGTACTCGGTGCCACTATGGATGAGGCTCAGGCCGCGAATAAACGGAGAATGACCAGCGACCGGGCCATCGAAAACATTCTTTTGCAACTGTCTTTCGTCACCGACATCGACTTCTCTCAGTTTCCGCTCGACGAAGTACCTCCGCAAGACTTGACAACCAATGGCGAGCAGTCATCACTGGAGAGCTTCCTGCAGCACGGTAGCGGTAAAACTCTGCGCGAGCTGACCATTGATTACCTCGCTCCGTCTATCGAACTGGTGGGGACGCCTGATCACGTAGCGGAGCGCATGGGGGAGATCGTCGACGAGGTAGGCGGTGACGGATTCTTGATTTATACCGGGTCGAACTCGCTCACCCGCCGATTCATCGCTGAGATTACCGACGGCCTCGTGCCAGCTTTACAACGAATTGGGCGAACGCGGGTGGGATATTCGTCGGTGTATCTACGTGACAACCTTCGTGAGTTCTAGTTTTGGTGCTCGTTCGCGCCATCTCCCGAGGCCATCCCATGATCAGAAACGCTCCTGGTGGTGCCGGGCTCGTGATCATCGAGCTGCACGTCCCCTATCGAACAGCAATTTAAGTGACAGGAATTTGTGGTGACTGTGGATTACTCTATTCGGGGGCTCGCTCCCAGTGAGGCGCTCTACGTCGACTTGGGAGTTTTCATCGGGTATTCGGTGCGGGCTCGCGGCGATTTGAACATATCGGGGCTCTCGGCGGCATTTGCGACATTGCGACGCTCGTATCCTGTGTTGGCTGCGCACGTGGAGACGATCGATGGAGACCATATGATCGTCAAACCATCCGGTCCGCTGCCCGGCCTCAGCGTGCACACAGGGGATCCCGGTCAGCCGCTGAGCGGGGTGAACCTCAGTGCGGGCCGCGCCCTTTCCGGGCTACACGTCGTCGGCGATTCCGCCTGCGCGAGTGTGACTTTACTAACCCACCACTGCATAGCCGACGGTCGCCATTCTGTAGATTTGCTCAGCGATCTGTGGTCTTTCTACACCGACATTGTGGAAGGAAAGACCCCTGACGCGGTTGTTCATGGCTATCCCGAGTCGCTGGAAAAGCTGTTCTCCGAGAGAGGAATCGACACACCCGATGTCGGCAATGACGAACCATTAGAGTCGGCATTAAACAGGCCGCCGACGGCTGGCTATACCGAGCCACATCGTGCGATGACCCAACTGCGTTGTCGTTTGAGCAGGCGAGTCACGACCGGGCTCATCGACTTCGGACGTCACCATGGAGTTACGGTAAACGGCCTAGTATCTGCCGCTATCATGCGGACCGAGTCAGATCTGAGAAGTGTTCGGCTCGCCGACATCGCCTACCATTTTATTGTGGACCTCAGGCCTCACGTCACACCTGCAGTGGATTCCACCGCGGGAACAAATATTGTCGGCTTCCCCGTCTATCGGGCTACGGCCGAGTCCGTAGAAATCGTGGATCTGGCTCGCAGTTTAAATGAGGAATTGCACATCGATCTCGCCGCCGGCCACCTCCAAAGTGAAGCCCTGACAGCCGCGAAGATGGCAGTGCTGTTGCCTGAACCCAACGAGGTTCGTTGCACCAATGGAGGCACGGTTCCACCATTGCGATCGCCCGCAGGACTCAAACTCGAGGACTGCCGGCCCGCGCCAGCTGGGTTTTCCTTTCCTGTTTACATCGTCCATGGGTATGGCGGTCGACTGAACATCGAGTTTGCTTTGCCGCACGGAGCTTCCCGCTACGACATCGGCCGAGGCCGGGAACGGATCAGAACGCTCGAATCCCACCTTCGTTCCGTGGCGTGATTGACCAGGCACCGGTTCCGTGAGGCCGCGCCACGCAAGGTCAGCGGATCAACCGTTATTCAGACAGTCCCGGTCTCGCAGACGAGGCTCAGCGAAATTCCGCAACGCTTCGGAGATGCGTGGGGCGTTGAGATCGGTGATCGTGGCGAGGTAGACGTTGGCGCGGTGTCCGCGGTGAGCGAGGACGGACAGGAGTTGGAGACTGCGGTTGCAGGTGAGGCGGAGGGTGTCTACGACGCCTTCGAGGGAGTCGATGACGAGGTATGCGGGGGTGAAGTCGTGGGTTGTGGCTTGACCGTTGTCGATCAGAGTTTTGCGTTGGGTTGTGAATCGCCAAACGGAATCCATGATGTCGACAGGGTCCGGGTCGGTGTCCGCGGTGGTCGAGAACGTGGGGGTTCTGGACGGGCCAGTGATCATCCATACGTGCGGAGAGTGGCCGCTGAGGGTGTCGGCGAGGGTGTGTGCGAGGTGCGTCGACGCCGCGGGATCGGCGTTCAGGAGGAGATGACCGTCGCGCTGGGGGTGCCACGTTTTGGTACCCCCAGCGTCGTGCACGTCGATGCGGACAGCGATGTCGGTGTCGGGGTCGTCCAGCTCTGTCAGCATCGTGACGGTTCCTTGTGTTCGAGTAGGGAGGTGGGTCGGCTACGAAGCAATCTGTGCCGTGGGGTTGGTGATGCGGGTGCGGAAGAGGTTGGTGAGCTCGTCCGCTCCGGTTCGACCGTTGTCGGCCATCGGTTCGTTCGCGTAGGAGTTGTGCGAATCGGTGGCGAGCGAGGTGGCGTAGTTGAGCACCTCGTCGAGCACGCGGCCTGGGGTGAGATTATCGGCCAGCCGGTTCAAAAGGGGGAACTCGTCGAGGGGGAGTGCGCGGAGGGTCTTGCGGACCGCGTTGTTGACCTGGCCCACGAGTTTGCCGAGATCGGCCGGTAGAGCCACATAGTTCTGGGCCGCGGCGTTGGTGGAGATCCGCGCTGCGGTGGTGCCGATCGCGATGTACTCGTTGATAGGCAGCTTGGACACCACGGTCCCGATCATCGAACTGAATTGGCTCGCGAAGCTGATGACTTGGGGTGTGAGGGTCGCCAGCAGTGCCGGAACGGCGAACATGTCACCGCGGTGGATTGCATCGGTGAGCTGCGAGACGGTGGTGGCCATCGGGGCGATGTCTGCCCCGGGGATGGTCATTTCTGCGACCTTTGCGCTCAGTGTTGAGACGTTGCCGGCGAGGTCGAGTGCGAGCTGCGGCACGGTGAGCATGTTGCCTGTGGTCACTGCGGTGTTCAGTTTGCCGAGCGTGTCGGTCAGGGGTTGGCCGTCGAGACCGAGAAGCGTGGTGACGACTCCGGCGACCGAAGACGCGGGATCGGTGGCGTCGATCTTCGATCCGAGTTGCCCGATGAACTGTGTGGCGATGGCGTCGTCGGGGGTGTTGCAGTACGTGTCGTCGGGATCGCACACGCTGGCGGTGACGTTGTTGAGAGCTCCGAATCCCTTGGGTCGCGCACCGACGAAGCCGTTGCCGGTGGTCTTGGTTCCGAGTTGAACGCCGGCGGTCGGGCTCTGGCCGGGGTCGGCCATCAGGCCCACGGCAAAGATGCGATCGGCGCTCACCGGGCCCTCGCCGTTTCCGATCTTGCTGGCTAGATCTCCCGCGGCGTCGGCCCCTTGGGAGAAGCCGGTCAGCCCGAACTTGGTGCTCGGGCATTCGGCTGCCTTCTCGGAGATGTGTTGCGATGCGCGATCGATCGCTTCCTTCTTACTGGTTCCGTAGGTCTGGGCCTTGTCGTTCACGATCGTCGCGACGTAGGGAACTGTGTATGTCTGCAGTTCCTGGGATGAGAACTCGGAGTCGAGTGGGTCCACGACGTTGCGGAGCATTCCGACCGGCACATTCGGATCGGCCTGCTCGTTGGTTTCCGTGGTGCCGGGTATGGCCACCAAGATGTTGTCCGGGCATGCCGGAGCACCGGCTTGCGGATCGGCAATGGCGGAGGGAATGACGACGATGCTGGCAGCGACGGCGAGCCCGACTGCGCTGACAACGATCCTCTTGCGTGTACGAGATGCGGTCATGATGTGCGTCCTTTGTAGGTGAGAGCGGGGTTGGTGCAGGTGGACTTCAGCTCGCCAAGGCGGACTCATGGTGTGATCGGGTGTAGAAGAACGTCCGCTTTCCCGGCGAGGGAGTGTTGCCGGTGCGTGCTGCTACTCCGTCGCGGACTCGCGCGACAGCGCGGCTCAAGCGCTGTCGAAGGGCTGCCGGTGAGCAGTTCTCCTCGACGGCGAGCGATGCGAGATCGGCACCTTCGGTGACGAGATATGCACGGATCAGAAGTGAGTGCTCGTCGGCAGTGATGGTCTTGGACTGCACTGCCCATGCAAGAACCGAATGCAATTCCCGTGCCGATACCTCCCCCGGATTGCTGGTCGTGCGGTCATCGGATCCGTCGGCAACCCGGTGGAGCTGGTCGGGTTCGGCCGGCGTTTCCACCGCAGATTCGCAGGTCTTGGTGATCAGACCCAGCGTCCGAAGCGAGAGTGCCCCGGCAATCCCAGTGCCGCCGGGACGGTGCGAAGCGATCACCTCGTAGAACGCGGCGATGGTACGCGAGGCACGTTCTTCGCGGCTGTGATCGGTTCCGTCCAGCCGCGCGTAGCGATGGATTCGGACCAGCTTGGGGAGCATCAACCGGACCAAAACTGTGCCGGCGAGGGCGCTGCCTGCACTGTGCTCGGTGAGCAGAAGGGACAGGGTGGCGTCACTGTCCTGAGCGGCAAGCTCAGCGATGTCGGCCACGGAGCGAGCGGACGACCATGCGGGGTGTCGATCGGCCCACGTGCGGACTTCGCGGCCTGCGAGAGCGTCGACACAGAGATTGGTCCACTCGGCGTTGATCGTCGTAAACAGCGATGTGCTGTATCCGAGTGGGGTGGAGGAATGCGAGGAAGGCTGCGGCGAGGTCACTGGGGCGCTCCTGATAGAGGCAACTGAAGTTCGATCGCCTCTGACACAAACAGCGCCTTATATCCGCTGAGCTGCGGATTCTTACTCGAAAAGGCGGAGCTGTTATACCCGCCGGGTCCGGCGGAACCAGAAAACGGCAGCGCCCCGCGTTCGACATAGACCGCTGTGACCTGCGGTTACACGGCGACGGTGATAACAGCCCGACGAATCGCAGCGGGGCGGTGAAAAAAAGTTCGAGAAATTTCCGGTCGCCTCTGTCACAGACCCGCCCGCGAAGGGATCTACCTGTTCTCAGAAGCCCGTACACGGCGGGCTACCGACAGGAGGACCCCGGATGGACGACCACGATCCGTCGGCCGCATTGCTCTCGGACACCGCTCGCGTGCACTCGGTGTCCGAAGAGATCCGCGGCCTCGCGGCGCAACTCGGCGACAATCCGCTCAGCGCAGAGATCGCCAGCCGCGTCCGCGAGGTCGTGCTCGGTGAGCCGGCCGAGCAGGCGCGGGCAGCGCTCGAACGGATGATGGCGACCCGGGGTCGAGGCGCTCTGCGATTGGTCGACGAGGGCTTCGTACCCGCCACGGTCGAGCCGTCTCGGCACGAGGAGATCTCATGAAGATCCATCTCCGTAAGAAGGGCTCGAACAAGCCGACAGAAGCTGCGCCGGCCACCGAGCTTCATCAGTGGGCCGGCAAGCAAGCGGTCGCGACCAAGGCGATGAAGTGGGGTCTGTTCGCGGCGATCGGCTCCGGAGTGGTGGCACTGGTTCTCGTCTTGGCCGGCGTCGGGTCCACGACGCCGATCCAGAGCAAGGCAAACCCTCAGACGGTCATCGACACAGCCCGCGAAGCAGCAGCGACCGACCTCGCGCAGGACTTCGTGTTGACGTGGTTGCAATCCAAGCGAGGAGACGAGAAAGCCCTCGCGCGCTTCGTCCGCACCGACGGCATGTCGCTTCCGGCTCAGGCGAGCTATACCGCGTCCGAACCTCGAATCGCGAGCGTGAAAGCAATCGACCCGCCGGCGCGAAATCAGGGTCCCACAGGATCGACATCGCAAGGAGGACCGCTACAGGCGGCCGGCCAGAACTACGCGATCGTTGTGTCGGTCTCGGTGGTTCCGATCGGGGCAGACCCGGCGACGAAGCCGGAACGTCGATACTTCTCGGTCCCTGTCGTGTTCGTGGGAGACGACGCGCGGGCTGCAGCAGTCCCTGCTGCTGTGGCGGCCCCGGCAACCGGCGGTGACCTCACACTCGGCTACCGATTCCGAGTCGGCCTCGATCACTCGCTCACCCAGTCGATCAGCCAGTTCCTCTCGGCAATGGTTGCCGGTGCCGGAGAAATTTCTCGCTACACCTCACCCGGCACACCGATCCGTGCCGTCACCCCCGCGCCGTACACCAGTGTCCAGATCAACGACCTCGTCTCGGACACCGACTTCTCGGCGGGTGCGTCCGGATCCCCGGCAGATGGTGCGACGGTACGGGTGCTCGCCACCGCGACCGTCACAGCCACGGACCGAGCGCAGACCTCGACCGTGCAATACCCGCTGACAGCGATCGCCCGGGGTGGCCGGTGGGAAGTATCCGCGCTCGACCCGATGCCGTTGCTCGCGAACTCGACCGGACTCAGCGCAGCAACCCCAACCATTGCGGTGCCGACCTCGACTGGTGCCAGCACTACCTCCTCCGTTCCCGCAGCGCCCGTTCAACCGAACTGACGCTCTGCTCCCCCTATCCGAAAGGTACGAACAATGACCATTACCTCGATCCTGGCCGATCCGTCGTCGACCGTCGTCGCCGAAGGAATCATCGAATGGGCCAACAACAAAGGTGCGGAGGTGCAGGGCCTCATCCGCACTCTCGTGGGCGTCGGCGTCGCCGGGTTCATCGCCGCGATTGCTTTCAAAAGTCACTTCGCCATTGCCAAAACACTGGTGGCGATCGTGGTCGGCGGGGCACTGATCTGGGTGATGTGGAACATCACCGCCGTCAAAGACAGTGTCGGCGACGAGCTTCCCGGCTCCGCCTCGCCACAAAGCAGCGAGGTCGTCGTGGTGCCCGATCCGATCGCGGCGTTCATCTGACACTGCTCGGCCAACTCACGAACACCTCGATTCAACGACCCCCGCAGGAGTGTGACCGACCATGACCGAACAGCAGGCCTCCTCGCGGAGCGTGGTCAAGATGTTCACCAAAGCGCGCAATTTTCCGCAGCTGATCGGCAAAGCGCCAGACGGCCGAAAGATCCCCGGTGGCCCCTACACCCTGACCCAGTTCGTCGGCGCGGGTATTGCAGGCGGACTGCTGTGGCTGACCCAGTCGCTGTGGGCGCAGGGCAGTGTCATCACCAACGGTGTCATCTTCCTCGGTGTCACCGGCGGCACCCTGTGGGCGTTGGGGAGGCTGCCGCAGGGAGCACGGAATCCGATCTCAGTAGTCCGGGGTGTCGGGCGCGCGGCTACCGGGGCGATGTCACCGTCGAGGATCAATGGCGAGCCGATCCGGATCAAACGCCCTCACGCGGTACTGGGGTCGGTGATCATCCTCGACACCCCGCCAAGCCACGACGCTGCTATCAGTGAACCAGCAGTCATCAGAGCATCCAGCGATCGAGTAGAGAACGCCGCGGCACCGGTGGAGCTCGACGACAACGCAGCGCCGGCCGCACCAGCATTCAGACCTCTGACCCAACCGCGGCCGGAGCGAAAGATCGCACCAGCGCCAGCCCGGCCGCGATCGGACGGCGAACGCCAGCGCTCGCAGAGTCCAGCCCTGGCCGAAGCGTTCGGCGTCGCCAACCTGGCACCGGCGAGCAGCGTTCAGCAGCTGCTTGCCATGGCTGCAGCGGCCCCCACCCCGACCCGAGAGAAGGCGTAATGCAACAACCGAACCGGCTCGTCACCTCGAACTTGCGCTGGACCCGCTCCGGAGTCGTCTGGGCGGACTACGTCCTGACCGGAATCCCGTACGGGTACCGGCCGATCGAAGACCGACAGACCGCGCGGGCGATGCACAAGATGTTGCTGCGCGCTCTTCCTGGCGAATCTCTCCTGCTCAGTGTCGCGGTCAGTCTGGACCCAATGACCATCGTCGAGCGCATGGAACGGGGTGTCGATCTCGATCTCCATCCCGCGTGGGCAGACGAATGCGACGCCACGATCGACCGCCTGGAGGAGATCCGACCCGGCCAGCGAATCTACTGGCTGTCCATCCCCCTGGCCAACCACGGCTTCGGTGACACCGTCAAGGCCGCAACGTCCGCCGCATGGTCCTCGGTGGCCGATCTGCTGGGGATGCCGCCCTCGTCGATTCCCGTCGAGGAGAGAGAACGCCGCGCAGCTCAGGCCGCGCAGATCGCCGCGGCCATCCCTGCCTTCTACGATGCGACCCCCGCAACCCCCTCCCAGATGGTGTGGCTGCACCAACATGCTCTGCAGCGCGGCCTCGGCCTCGATACCGACATGCCCACCGCTCTAGATCATCCGGCAGGCACTGCTCGAGGATCCTTCACTGCCGCGCGGCTCGACGAAGGGGCTCAAAGCGATCGCCCCGAATCGGGCTGGCGGGCCAAGGCGCCGACCTTGTCGCGTGTGCTCAAAGTCGACCAGCCGTGGGAGGTAACGCCACCGCCGGCCAGCTATCAGTGCTTCCTGGTGCTCGCCGCCACTCCTTCGGGCGGCACGCTGTTTCCAGGCTCGGAGTACCTGACCCTCGCGGACAACCTGGGCGGCGTCGATGTCGACTGGGCAATTCGGTTCAAGAACTCCGCTGCATCGGAGGTTCTGAAGAAGAACCGCCGCGCCTTGGTGCAGATGAACGATCAATACACCCAGCGAGAAGACGAATTGAGCACCGGCAGCGTCCTCGACGACGCTGCCGTCGCCCTCGCGGAATACAACGCGCTTCTGGAGGCGGACGCAATGGAGATGGAAGTGCAATCCACCACCGTCTTCTGTGTCGCCGCCGCGGACGAAGAGACGGCCATCGCATATCAGCGCGAGCTGGCGAAGGAGTTCGAGGGTTCGACCTACAGGTTGCAGTCACCGATCGGATTCCAGGAGGAGCTGTTCTGGGCAATGACACCCGGCGTGCCGACGCCGGCGATCTGCAACGAGTTCGCGCAGATCACCACATCCGAACATTTCGCCGCGTACGTACCGGTCACCCGCAACGATCTCGGCGACGGAGACGGCCCGCTGATCGCACTCAACATTTCCTCGGCCCGCACTGGCGTCGTGCACCACGACATCGCCAAGAAAGCGTCACGTGACGTTTCGGGTTCGGTGGGAGTGTGTGGCAACTTGGGATCAGGCAAGTCCGGCTACTTGAAAACAACCGGTAACCAGGTCGTCGACCGCGGCGGCCAAGTCATCGTGGTCGACCGGACCCCTCTGGGCGAATACGCACTGTGGGCCGAAGCGATCACCGACGCGGTGGTCGTCGATACCGCAGCACCGGACGTCACGATGGACCCTCTTCGGCTGTTCTCGCCCGCACGAGGAGGGGAAGTTGCGGTGTCTATTCTGTTGCCGCTGTTGCAACTTCAGCCCGACGACCGTTTGGGGGTACTGCTGTCTCAAGTGCTCGAGCCGGAATACCGCGCTCGCTTCGGCAATTTCACTACCCCAGGCCTGGTTTCGCACCTCGAGAAGGACTGCACCCTCGACGGAGCTGCCGAGCTTGCCGGAAAGTTGAAGGTCTACGCGACCAAATCCTATGCAGCAGCGCTGTTTCGGCCGGACCTAGAGCCGTTCAATCCACGCGCAGGAGCCATCGTCTTCCGCACTCACACACTGGAATTGCCCTCGGAGCGAGAAGTGGAGAACGAGCATCTGTTCAAGCAGATGTCGCTCCAGAAGCGGGTAGGGCGAATGATGTACACCCTCATCGCGCAGATCGCCCGCGGCATTTGCTTCGCGGACCCCAACACCCTCGCGGTCTTCCTGCTCGACGAATGCCATCACCTGACGCGCTCGAGCGAAGGTGTCGAGATCATCATCGACTTCATTCGAGACGGCCGCAAACACGACGCCGCGGTGATGCTCGGATCGCACGACCCCGAAGCAGACTTCGGCTCCGAGACGCTGCGAGGGCTCATCCCCACCCGGCTCGTGTTCCGGCAGACGGATCGACGACTAGCGCAAAAATCGTTGAAGTGGCTCGGCGTCGGGGAAGACGATCTCGGACTGCTCAAAGAGCTGATGGAGAACACATCGCCCGTCGAAGGCAAAGACGGATACGTCGCACCGCATCGCCGCGGAGAGGGCTACATGCGCGATCCCGCCGGCAACGTCGGCCGCATCAAGGTCTTACTTCCGGCATCGGAAGCGAGATACCAAGCGGCGAGTACGACTCCGAAAGAATCGACTACCGAGCGCGCTGCGGAGTTGGCGACATGGTGATGTCGAAACGAGTTGTGCGCCGGCCAGGTTCGATTGGCGGCGGCGTCAAGATGGTTCTCGAGCTCGTGCTGTGGTCGTGGATCCCGCGGTCGTGGTGCAGTGTTCTCGCTCGCTTCCTCGGCCCTGTCTTCAAGTGGGTAGTGGCATCTCGAATCCGCCGCGCGATCGTCACAGGTGTCGCTGTCTGGCACATGATCGGTCTGCTGGCGATCGCCCTGGCGTCACCGGCTCATGCCGACCCGGGTGAAACCCTGCCCACCAACAGCACATTCAGCTGGATGGAAGTCCGTGACTCTCACGGAATTCTGGTCTGGGACTACTTCATGTCCATCGACGAAGGCTCGGTCGGGCACCCGATGTACACCGTGTTCTCCACCTTCATCATGCTCGAGTACGAGGTGTACCGCGGGGTGACCGGCTTCGCGATTTGGTTCGTCACCTACGCCTTGCGGTTCGAGTGGCTCGAATTGTTGACTGCGCCGTTCCGTTCGATCGGCGATGCCATGCAAACGGTCACCGATCAGTTCCAGCTCACGGGCCTTCTTCTCACCGCTGCTGCAGGCATCGGAGCGTGGTGGGTCATTCGCGGACGGTGGACGACGGGAGTGTACGAACTCCTGATGGCAGCAGCGATCGCCGCTGCGGCAGTGGGGATCCTGTCCAATCCAGTCGAACGGGTCGCAGGACAAGACGGCCTGATCATGCAGGCGCGCGACGCCGGCGTGCAGCTTGCGGCAGGCCTGGCCAACAAGGGAGACACGACGTCGAGTTCCGACGAACTCATCGACCAGATCTCGGAACAGATGGCCGACACGTTCATCAGGCAACCCACCCAACTGCTGAACTTCGGCCGAGTCATCGACGGCTCGCCCGACGGAGAACGTTGCACTCAAGCCTGGGACGCCGGCCACGAAAAAGCAGACGGCAACACACGAGACACCCTCAAAGACAACATCAAAGGCTGCGGCGGCGAAGGCGCAAAACAGATGAAGGACTTCGCCGATCACCCCGGACCGGGACAGGTCGGGTCCGGGGTCGCGATGCTACTGGCCGGTGTCATCCTGCTCGGATTCGCCACAATTCTGGCGTTCACCCTCATCCTCGCGGTACTCACCGCCCTCGCATCGGCCGTCAAGGGAATTGTGGTGACCGTCGTTGGAATTCTGCCCGGATCCGGCCGCGGAGCATTGTGGAAAACCCTCGCCGCGGTGCTGATGTCGATGGTCATCGTTATCTTCGCGGTGGTGTTCCTCGTCGGATACATGATCGTGATCGGACAGTTGTTCAGAGGAGACGGCGACTCTCCGCTGATGATGAAATTCATCCTGACCGACATCGTTCTGATCGCGGGCATCATTCTCTACCGCCGCGCAGTGAAAGGACTACGCAAAGCTTCCGACGCCCTCGCACGCAAGCTCGGAAGCAGACCAGGAGCCGCGCCCACCGCGATATCGACCAAGACACCGACCAGCCCCCTCGCCCAAGCTGCCTACGCCGGACAAGTGGCCCGCCAGGCCTATCAAGGTGGAAAGGGACTGGCCAAGACAGCCAGCCATGCAACGGCCCGAACCGCCAAGGCGAGTAAAGCTCTCGTCGACGGGACGGCAGCCGCCAGCAGCGCAGCCACACTTGGAACTGCTGCCGTGGTCTACTCGGCCGGGAAGATTGCAACCGCGGGCGTCAAGAAGGTCGTCGGTCGACGGAGCGACGCCAAAGCTACCCAGGCGGCCACCGACACCACCAATGCTTCCGAAACCCACCCCAGCCTTCGCAAACCGATCAACATCGACCTTCCCCCGACGCAGTCGGTCGTCGGCTCCGGTCACTCCCACACTCCGGTCTCCAGCCCCGTCGGAGACCGATCGGCGGTCCGCTCTCACGGCGACAAGACAACGAACGCACCCGGTATCAAGCGGCCGGTGGCCACCGCTCCCGCACTGTCGACTCCAGGAAACCGAGAAGTTCGGGCCAGCCGCGCCACGGTGACCGGCCCTGGAGGCGGACGATTCCGTGAGTACTCCACCGATGAGGGCTCGCCGCTTCTGCTTCCCGACCGGTCCACGCGGCCGTCGAGTGCTCCGCGTCGTGCCCGACCGACCGTCCAACCAGGTGCCACCACGAATCCGACGGAAATCCTCCATCGAGCTGCGTCAGGCGCACGGCGATGACCTTGGTGGCCCCGCCTGAGACAGCGGTGTCGCCGAACTCGAAAGCGCCACGTCGATGGTGGAAACTCGCCCTGGCGGTCGGTATCGCCGCTCTCGGTGTACTCGTCGTCATTCCATTGATGGTCGTCGTACTCGTCACATCGTCAGGTTCCAGCGGTTGTGCCCCCACGGTCTCGTCCGGTACCGGTGGTGATGATGCATCGCCGTTGACCCCGTCCGGTCCCATCGGCAAGCCGACCCGCGATGGCACGACCACGATGACGTCCCCCTTCGGGCAGCGGTGGGGCACGATGCACCAAGGCGTCGACTTCGCGGGCCCGATCGGCACCCCGATCTACGCAGCCCTCGACGGCACTGTGGTCAAAGCCGGACCCGCTCAAGGCTTCGGAATGTGGATCGTCCTCGACTCGATCGTCGACGGAAAACCGGTCTCCACCGTGTACGGGCACATGTATCCCAACGGCGTCCTCGTCAAGGAGGGACAACAGGTCAAGGTCGGCGACCACATCGCCGACATCGGCAACGCCGGCGGCTCCACCGGACCACATCTGCACTTCGAGTACTGGGAAGGCGGCCGTTTACAGGGCGGAACCGCTATCGACCCGATGAGCAAACTCGGTCAGGCGGGAAGCCCCCAATCGTCCGGCGCTGATTCACCGACCGGCGCCGGTACCGCTGTCGATTGTGGCTTCGGCACGGCCGGCGGAGATCTCCGAACCGGATCCGTGCCGCCGGAGTTCGAGCCGTGGATCCGCAAAGCAGGAGCCGTGTGCCCAGGCGTGGGTGCTCCCCTGATCGCATCCCAACTCTCCGCCGAGAACGGTTTCCGCTACGGCCCGTCCGCTCCGGTATCGAGCACCGGAGCGTTGGGGCCCGCACAATTCATGCCGGGAACCTGGGCAACGTGGGGCAAGGATTACGACGGAGACGGGCGAGCCGACCCGAACTCCATCGGAGATGCAGTGATCTCACAAGCCCACTTCATGTGCGCCATCAACGGAGATATCACCGCAGCCATCGCCGCGAGAAAAGTGAAGGGCGACCCAACTGCACTGACGATTGCCGCCTACAACGCGGGCCCCGCCGCGGTGCTCGCAGCCGGTGGAATGCCATCCGGCGGTGACTACACCACACAAACACAGCCCTATGTGGCGAAGATTCTGGCCGGCCAAGCGCAGTACACATCCGAAGGTTCCACAGGCCGGTTCGTGCCGACCGGAGCTGACGGAGACAATGTCGTCGAGGCTGCACGCCAGTACCTCGGAACCCCCTACGTCTGGGGCGGCGGAGATATCAACGGCCCCTCCCGAGGAGGATTCGACTGCTCAGGACTGACCAGTTTCGCCTACTTCGCGGGCAAGCACATCACCCTGCCCCGCACATCCGAGGCCCAATGGGGAGTGGGTTCGGAGATCCCGATCGATCAAGCGATGCCCGGTGATCTCGTCTTCGGATCATTCGAGGCGAACGGCCCTGGGCACGTCGGTATCTACATCGGCGGCGGTCAGATGATCCACGCCCCCACCACCGGAGACGTCGTCAAACAAGCTCCACTCATGGCTGGAATGAAAGCCCGGAGGATCTGATGTCCCTTGCCGGCCGACGTCTTATAGCCGTCCTCCTCGTCGTTGTAGCCGTGGTGACCATCGCCTGGTCCTGCAGCTCACCCGCCACCGATGAGCCGGAATCGGCACCGGAGACAACGAGCGCGCCAACCGCGCCGTCGCTACCCGAAATCAACACACAGCCAACCGAGACAACCGCTGTACCCGCTCCGATCAGCAGCGCCGCCACAGACGCGGAGACCGCAATCCGTCAAGCACTGACGACCGCCTTCACCTGGTACCCCAGCACCGACACGAGCTCGACCGACGCGTTTCTACGCGCCCGCCGATGGTTCACCGACAACCTCGCTGCAAAACTCTCCACCCCTGCAACGACCGAGCGAGGCCCCGGTGCCCAGTGGGAACAGTGGAAGAAAGAAGACGCCGAAATCACCGCAACCGTCTCGATCGGCTGCTCCGGATGCCCGGCAGATACCGCCGAGCGCATCTATCGAGTCGCGGAGATAACGCAATCGGCCGTCACCTCGGATGCCACGGTCCCCGTCGACTCCACCACGACCGTGTGGGTATCGGCAGTGCCGACCGCAGCCGGGTGGAGTGTGGACACTCTCGATTTCTGACCCTCGCCGCACATGACCCGGAGAGGGTCGCCGGCCACTGAACCGATCGCCCTGTACAGGCAACATGGAACGCACTATTTCCCGTGATCGGTGCCGCCGTTCATAGCCCTGTCGCGCTACGTGACAACCGGCTTCCGTCGGCCCTTAGCTCGCGGATCCGCGAGGAGGAGCCCCACCCCAGGCCGGTCGGGGTGGCTTGCGTATACCGAATCTCGTGGCAGTCACGCCGACGCTGGGGTTGGCGGATGGACGTTGCCCGAGGGTGCGTAAGAGAGGAATCGAACCGCATCCGATGAGCAGTTGATGAGGCGCCGATGCTGCCGCGAATTGGTGGTTATATGCCCCGGATGTGGGAAGGTCGCTGCAAGCCTTACTCGCTTCGCATCGCCGTTTGCAGCGTACCCCCCATGTCAAGGGGTGTCGAGCGCACATAGCTGTTCCCGCGACGGTCAGTCGCAACACGGAACGCGACTTGCCCGTCCCCAATCGCACCCTCACCGATAGAGCACTGGTGACCGATCGGTGCGCCACTGATGGGGCCATGAACGCATGCGCTGCAGCGCGAGATGAAAGGTTGTCGGAAAAAGATTCACCGCGGCTGTCACAGAAGTCGACGCACCTGGATCTACCTGTTCTCGAGAAGGCACGACGAGACAGGGAGTCCCCATGAGCGCACCGACACGACTACACGTAGCGAGGGCACGTTCGAGGAGCAGTCGATCTACGGCCGGCCCCCTGAGTCCTGTCATCGATCGAGGAGCGCTGCCGAACTTCGCTCGGATCGAGACCCTCAGGCTCGACGATCCCACCAACCGGATCGTGACCCTCGCAACCACCGACGAGGTCTGGTCGCTCGTCGTCGAGTGGAATTCGAGCAACCTGCTCGTCGACACCGAAGACGAACGATTGATCAGACTTGTCGATGCGGCTCTCCGCGCTGCGCACTGCCAGCCTCACGCCGCGTGCCGTTTCACCCTCGACTACAACCCGACCCATCTCAACAACGAAGTCGGCCGACGCAGCGTGGCCTTGACCGCAACGATGCGCCCAACTTCCGGTGACGGGATCCTGATCACGATCACCCGGGATGCATGATGTGCGCGCTACCCAACCCGACTCAGGCACCCCTCGACGGATACCGGTCGCTACGTGATGCACCCTCGCTCGACCCCCAGAACAATCCGTGGATCCGCAACTGTGTGCTCTACGTTGCCGGTGGAGTCGTGTCGGCAGCACTGGGCCCGATCCTGAACCTCGACACAGCGATCGCATGGGGTGGAGCAGCACTCGGCGTCGGCGCGGGCGCCGCCGTCAGCTACAACGGCTATCGCGCCACGATCCGAGCCGAAGAGACCGATCGTGCGATCGAGCAGCTCTGCCGGCTGACCGCGTCACCGCCGACCCGTGATGTCCTGACGGCGACTCGGTGGAGCGGCCAGTGGCCCGGCCGTCCGGGCAGAATCACCGTCCGCTACCAGTCGGCCGCGCTCCTTCTCGACGAACAGTGGGAGCCCCGCGTCGTCGAATTGCTCTCCCAGCAGAGCTGGGGCCGGTACCGGATCCAGAAGCACAACACACGCAAACGCCGTCTCGTTCTCGTCCCGGACACACGGTCCGTCTCCGAGACGCATGTCTCGCCCGAACTCGTCAAAGCCACGCGCACGATTCTCGCGCTGCTAGGGCCGACCGGAAAGATCACCAGACACGAGACGGACCCGAGCACCGGGGATCTTGTAGCTGTCGAAGCCACCCATGAGGTCGGACATCGACTCGAGTCCGAGGGCTATCGGGCCCGAGTACAACGAGTAGTGAGCGTCAATCTGCCCGGTCGGTGGCGTGCTCGCTGGAACCTCGAAACGGACTGGGTGCGTTTCGAGGTGCGCCCGACCTTTCCGAAGAAGCTCTACAACCCGGCCGGCCTCGGCGACGCGGAATCCACGACCGATCTCGGCGACCTCGCGCACTCCGACTACGACTCGGTCGCGATTTCGTACGGCGAGGACGAGGACGGCAACCCCATGGTGTGGCGGCCGGCGATCGACCCACACTTCATGCTCGTCGGTGCATCCGGAACCGGAAAGACCGTCACCGCACACACCCTGCTGACACAGCTCACCGCGCACGGTTGGCCGGTATGGGTCGTCGACGGAAAAGGGGTCGAGTTCTTGGGCTTCCAGGACTGGCCGAATGTACAGATCGTCGCCAGCCACATGGAGCACCAGGTCGCGGTCATCTATCGGTTCTGGAATCTCATGGAAACCCGGTACTCGCTGATCGTCAACGGAGAAGCTACCGAGGCCGACTTTGAGCCCGTCGTTCTGTTCATCGACGAGTACGCCGACTTCCGAGGCAACCTGCTCAACTGGTACTCGAGCATCAAAGGTAAGGGTGATCCCACCAAGCCGAAGACCCTCCAGGAAGTGGCGTCGATCGGACGAAAAGGCCGCACAGCGAAGTGCCACATGGTGCTGGGAACGCAGCGACCCGATGCCGAGTACTTCGGCGGCGACATGCGAGACAACTTTCGCCAGCGCGTATCGATGGGCCGTCTGAGTCCGCAGGGCGCGTTGATGATGTGGGAATCGGCAACCACTGGAGTCGGTATCCCGCGCGGATGTCGTGGGCGGGCGACCAGTGTCAACGACCACAACCAAGCGGTCGAAATTCAGACCTACTTCACTCCCGACCCCCGCAAGACTGAGCCCGGGGCCGACGACGCAGCGGTGCTGGACCGCCTGCGTCCTCTCGAAGTGCGGCACGAGCGGTTGGTGATCCTCGACCCGGATCCCGGCGGCACCGTGGACGGCGACGAAGAGATCCGTTTCCATCACGTCTCCGGCGCGCCCTGGGCGCGCGCGTCGGACCATCCCAATCTCGATCCCGTCGCCAGGCGAAAGACGCGCGCGGACAGTGATTCAGCTCGTCGCGCATCGTCGCCGATGGCAATGCTCAATCTCGACACCCCCACCGTTCGCCAGCCCAAGCCCGACGCGCAGACGCCGAAAGAAAAAGCCGTGTCCGGCGTCCCGGGCTCTCCGATGCACAAGGACCGCCCGCACCTGCAGGTGGTCCCCGACGCCGGTACCGACGTCGACGACTGGGAGGGCTACGGCGAATCCGAAGACACTGCTCCGGTCGACCTCGTTGCCGGCGACCTAGTTCTCCTCGACGAGGACGCCGGGATCTGGGTCGTCGTCGACAACGAACCCGACATCTACGGAGACGAGTCGGGTGACGACATGGTCGGGCTGACCTGGCGTGGCGACGGCGACGACGAGGGGGTGCTCGACATTCCTCTCGACGCGACTGTTCAAGTTCGTCGCCCCCTTGCCCTCGCCACCTGAATCACTCTGCGACACACACGATCAGAAGAGGAACAACCACATGTCCCAACACGGCAACAACAGCAAAGCCCTCTCCGACGACGATCAGATGGCGCTGATCTGGATCGCCCCACTCGCAGCCACCATGGCTCTCGGATCCGCAGGCCTGTGGTGGTCGACGGCAATCGCCTGGCTGGTCGAGCACTCCATTCTGATCGCCAGCGAGGCATCCCCGATGGTGCAGATCCCAGCATCGGACGGTGCCGGGCTCGACGGTCGACGACTGATCATCGCTCTCGCCGTCGTCGTCGCCCTCGGTGCCGTCGCGATCAGCGCCGGCCGCTCGGCCTACTCAGCCCGACAGGCTCGACTGCACCGAGGAGACCGGGGATGAGAACGAAAGCCACCAGTGGTCGCCGCGCAGAACTACGCGCGATCGCGAGCAGAGAATCGTTCACGATGCCGCTCGGTCAGTGTGTCCGAGACAGCAACTGGGCCGCCCGCGAAACGGCGGTCGCAGAGCTGCTGCAGTCACGGATCCCACGTCTCGAACGGCGCCGGAAAGCAACCGTCGCTGCAGCGCATCTCCTCGAATCGTGCGAGACCTGCCCGCTCGCGGCCTTCGTCGCATGCCGCACAAGAGCCGAGGCAGATAGCTATACCGGCGTCGCGGCAGGCGGACTGTACGACCGAGGAACTCTCATCACCGAAGAAAAACGACCCGACGGTCTGGACGCGATGCACTCCCGCGAGGTAGTGTCCCCAACATCTGATGTGCGGTCTGACCAACCGCATCAACTGAAAAGGGATGCACCATGACTGACGTCGACGTGGTTTCGCGTACGCAAAACAATCTTTCCCCCGCACTGTGTGATGCAGTGCCCGATAGCAATACAATGAATCCTGACCGGAATACCGGTTCATGGAGTCGCTCGACGACGTCGAGGGGTGGTTCCTTCGGCCCGACGAGCGACGGCAGTGACGCTGCGCGTGCGCGACGTCGCTCCACTCCCGCGGCGGGATCTAACAGAACATCCCGCCGCGGGAGTGCCTCGTCGGTACCCTCCGGACCCGCCCGCCGCCACCTGCTGTCGTTGCGGCTCGGCGGTATGCCCGACCAAATGATCCTCGATCTCACGAAGCTCAGCCTCAGTGATGTGGAGACAGTCGCCAACCACAAATGCTTCGAGACCACCGCAAGCATCTCGAAAGCTATTCTCGACGTCACCTTCCACCCCACCCGGGGACGGGCGATGACCTTAGGTGTCGGAGCTCAGCGACGGATCCGGGCCCTCGTCGCGATGGGCTACTCGGTGCAAGCGCTGTCCGAACTGACCGGGCTGTCGGTGCCCAAGCTTTCGACGTTGCCATCGGATCAAGTTGTCCCCAGTGAACTCTGGTCCGTCATCAACGACGTCTACGACCAGATCTCCATGACACCCGGCCCCGACGAGCAGGTCCGGAATGCAGCCCGTGAGCAGGGATGGGCGACGCCTCTTGCTTGGGACGATGACGAAATCGACGACCCCCGAGCACGTCCACATTCGCCCCGAGGCATCCGCGGCGTGGACGAGGCGGCCGTCTACCGTCGCCTGTGCGGCGAATGGAGACTGCCGCTCACTCTTGCAGAGCAAGCCGAGATCGTAGGAATTTCGCTCCGTCGGCGGTGGTCAACCGAGCACCTGGCCGACGTACTCGGAATCGATCTCGACTCAGCGGTGAAAAAGAAGGTCCGCTACCGTGCCCGGATGGCCGTGCACGCCGCTCGCTCCGATGGTGAACGAGAAGCCGATGTTGCGTAGCGACTACGTCAGAAGTGTCGTGGTCGCTCTGGCGGCAGGCGTCCTATGGGCCTTGATCGAGGCGTCGTCGGCATCCTGGGCCAGCACTCAGGCATCAACTGCTGCGACTGTCGGCCGCGTCTCGATTGTCGCGATAGCAGTGATCGTCGGGGTAGCTCTGTCGGCCGCGCTGCGGACCACCGTCATCGCGGTGTGTGCACGGGTCGAGATCTCCGTCGACGAGGCGGCGCTGGGGACGAAAATTCCCGTCATCGTCTCCGGTGTCGTGTGGGGCGTCATCTCCGCTTTCGTCAGTACTCCGACGAGTGCGCCGCCGGCGGCAATGCTGTTCTTGGCTCTGGTAGTGCCCTGGATTGCGTGGATCGACCAACGCGTGCAACGGATTCCGACTGCTCTTGCGTATCTGGCCGCCAGCGGAACTGCAGCAATGATCTTGCTCACCGGTGTCGTTCACGGCACCTGGGGCGCGGTCGGTCGCGCCCTTCTGGCCGGCCTGGCCGCCGGCATATTGTTCTTCGCGCTTGCAGTGCTTCTGCGCGGCGGAATCGGTATCGGCGATGCGCGACTGGTGGTCTCGCTCGCGATGGTCCTAGGCTACGTCGGCTGGACATCCCTCGGTGCGGCGCTGGTGTTCTCGATCCTGACGGCTTTCGTCGGAGTGATAGTCGTGCGGGTCCTTCGAGCGATCAGATCCGAGCCTGCACGGTCGCATATCGCGCTGGGCCCGTACCTCGCACTCGGCACCGCGCTCACTCTCGTCGCATCCTGATCCGCCTGCGCGCAGTTGCGTCCTGCTTTTTCTTCCCTCCCCGAACTCGACAGCTCCCGAAGAGGTGATTGCCATCATGGCGAAGACACATCAGACCGCATGGACAGCCATTGCCGCAGCCGTGATGGTCGCTGTGGCGGCCGCGGCTGCCGTGGTGATCACGACGGATCACCACGAGGCCGACACTGCGCCACCACCACCCCAGGTCTTCCACGACGTCATCACCGTTGCGAGCCTTCTCGACGCCCTGCCCGTCGTCGACGATATCGACAGCACGGCCAGGTGGCCCGACGGTCAGCGCTTGGCGGAACTTCTCGTGCGGCCGCCAGGCAGCGATCACGGATGCGACACCAGGAACATCGCATTGGCAGCGGAGCTCGAGGCCGTCACATTCGCTGCCGGAACGGACAATTGCGTTGTGGCACAGGGCGTGTTGAATGATCCATACACCGGTGTCACCGTCGAATTCGATGCAGCATCTGAGAAAGATGCTGCAGCAAGCGATTACGTCTACCCGCTGGACGCGGCGTGGGCGTTGGGTGCTGCTGCATGGGCACCCGAACAGCAGCAACGCTTTGTCAGCGACGTACAGACCAACATCATCGTCGCCAGCGCGCAGGCAGTTGAACATCGAGCCCAACGTGGGCTTTCTCAGTGGCATCCGAGCAACGACGACCTCGCATGTGCATTTGCGGCGAAATATCTTCGTGTGGCGCAGACATACGCCTTGCCCATCACCCGCGGTGATGCTGTCGCGGCCACGCAACTCTGCGGTCTCGGCAACACCGCGGTGACAACTGCGGGCGAGACCGAACCGGCGAACTGACCACACGATCGGCCACACAAATCTCCTCCCCAAGAGGAAATGAAAGTCCCTCGCACACAACATGAAAGAAGGAATCTCATGCCCAAGACCGCCGACCAGGCCGATGCAACCACCCGCGAGATCCTCGGCCCGCAGTTCACCGCAATGCGCAACCTTGTCGAAGCAGCCGAGAACAGCCGGCAGAAGGCCGAAGCAGTCGCCAAAGCGCAGGCCGAACATGTCGACTCGACCGCCGAATTCATCGTGGCCTACGACGCCGCCAAAGCTGCAGGCTTCACCACCGCCCAACTGAAGAAGGGCGGCTACGTCCGGCCATCACTGAAGGGAGTCGCAAAACCGGCCACCAGCAAGAAAGAACCCACGCAGACCCCGCCGGCAGAAACCGCCGCCACCGGCGGCGAACCCCACGGGCACGACAGTGGGCAGCAGAACCATGCCGCACCGGCGTCGGAGGAACACCGGAGTGATCACCACAACGAGCACGGCGAGCACGACGCCATGGCGAGCTGACATGACATCCCGTCGACAACCAGAGGGGGCTGTGCGATGAGCACCGACCGAACCGACGCGATCACCCATATCGAGCTGGCCTGCGACGTCTGCGCGCTGGAACCCAGGGACGGGGGAGCGGGACCGCGGGGCGCATGGTGGGCGGTGGCCATGAAAGATTGCTGCGCCGGCGGACAGCTCATGGCCCACCTCGCGTGCGACGAGCACTTCTTCGATCTGATTTCACAGAAGCTGCCCGGCGTATGCACGAGTTGTGGCCACCTGAGCCGGACCCTGTCCGACGTCGTCGATGTCGCATGGACGATAGGAACCGGAACCGACCTGCCCGGCCGGCCGGGACGATGACCCAAGCTGTCGCACTGCTCGGTGGAGGCGTCCGCCGAGCGTGCACTTGCTGCAGCGCTGTCGAATACTTCGGCGGCGCTGCAGGTCGAGTCGGTACCGCCGCCCCCCGCGGGGCCGCAGTACCGACTCTGTATCCGGGACCGCAAGACCCCCTCCGGGTGAGGTCCGATGTCCTCCGCGCGCCGTAGTCGTAACCGCGTCACCCCAGACGGGGGCGCGTTCGACCCCGATCGAGGATCCAGCGGAGAGCTGGAGAAGAAGCAAGGGGTGGTGCTCCCGCACGCATCCTTCGCCGACCGAGCCGCGAATCGCGAGCATGCCCGCGGCCTCGATACCGACATCGAAGGACTGCCCGGTCTGACACGCGCGCGCCGCGACCTCGAACGCGCCTTCCCCCGCAACACCGCCGCGCCGATCACGAACGAACGAAAAAGACGTTCGCTGCCGGCCGCGATCGAACTCCGTCGAAGCCTCAGCGCCCGCCAGCGCAATGCGCGATCAGCCACCAAAAGGACTGTCGAGCAGAGCGTTCCCCGAGCCCAGCACCGTGCGATGAGCACACTGATCGGAGATCCAGAAAATTGGAAACGCACCAACGACGCATTGTCCGATGTCAACGGTGATGCAGTTCGGCTCGACGACGACCAGCGCCGCCACATCCAGAGAGTCGACCGCGCAATCCAGCGATACGAGCGTGAGTCCGGACGTGGACAC
This sequence comes from Rhodococcus sp. RS1C4, assembly GCF_002258225.1. Classification (NCBI taxonomy): domain Bacteria; kingdom Bacillati; phylum Actinomycetota; class Actinomycetes; order Mycobacteriales; family Nocardiaceae; genus Rhodococcus; species Rhodococcus sp. RS1C4. The sequence goes on from NZ_NOXZ01000051.1 coordinate 102,588, forward strand.
CTGGTCTACACCGTTGTGAGCTTGCCCCACGCCGTCATCCATCCATCCGAGCTACCCGAGACCCTCTCACCCGGCTCGGTCATAGCTTTCGACCGCTTCACCGGCGCCCGCCACTCGATCCACGAACTCGACGCACACAGCCATCCGACGGACGCCGTATTCGAGATCCAAACAACACGAGGGCTGTACCTCGGAGCATCGGACAAGGGCGACGACACGAGCCACCTCCTCCCACGGGGCACCCGCTACCGAGTCGTCAACTCGCACTTCGTCCCCTACGAGCGACCAGGTCAGAGGGTCAGGGAAAGGCTCGTCGTGCAACTCGAAGACATCGACACGGACTGACCATCAGCGAAAGGAACAAACAGACATGCCCACCGAAAAGGCCTCACCGCCACCACACCGACGAGAACGCCGCGCACCATGGCAATTTCATCCAGACATCATGCCGCGCGCCGACTTTCGCGCCGTCCAAGCCGAAGACCCCCAGACCGGACCCATCGACGGAGCCATCGACACCGGCGAAGAATCGGAATAGAGACGGTCACTTGTCATGGGCCCTGCGCGATCGGATGCTCTCGTCGAGCCACTCCGCACCATGATGACGGCCACAAAACGTGATACGCGCCCAAAACAAACCTCATCGGTTGCTTCTAACGTAGCCAGGGTGGAGCATACGAGTCATGCCTGTCTCTGAACTTCTGCGCCTCGGCAATGCTCGACCAATCGTCCGATGGGGCGACCCTGTCCTGCACACATCGGCTCGACCGGTGACCGACTTCGGTCCTGATCTGCAAAGTCTGCTTGCCGATATGTTCGCGACCAATACTGCTGCGGACGGTGCCGGCCTCGCCGCTCAGCAGGTAGGCATCGACCTTGCGGTGTTCATCTACGATTGCAGTGACGAGACCGGGACACGGCGAACTGGTGTCGTCTGCAATCCGGTAGTCGAACTCGCCGAAGGAAACGATCGACACCTCATCGATTTCGGTGAAGGATGCTTGTCCCTCCCCGGCGCATACACCGACCTCGCACGGCCAGAGTTCTCTATCTGTCGAGGACAGGACCAGTACGGTAACCAGATCGAACTCAACGCAGGCGGCACGCTCGGGCGTTGTTTCCAACACGAAACCGATCACATCAACGGTATCGTTTTCGGCGACCGCCTCTCGAAGCGCAAACGTAAACAGCTCTATCGTGACCACGAGACGGTCTCTGAGCAGTACAGCAACGATTGGCCAACACGATAGATTCTGCTCCGGAAGCAGTGACCGCTCTGCTCCGCCTACCCACCCGGTGACGTCAAGACCTTCACGAAGCCTGACATTCATCTACACGAAACAGTAGGTCGAACCCTCAACGCATCCATGGCTCGCTATTGCACGGCAACGGACCATATGGTCTTGTATCCTGGGCTAGGGAACAGGAGTTCGGGGAACATATGCCTTACGCAATGGCTGCGGCGTCGCTACGGGCCGCGATTCCAGAGGTAGTGACGGCGTACAGAACCACTTTGCTACGCGAGAATAGTCCCCTCGGGATCAATCCGGGGGTGTGGTCACAGTGCCGCCGCCAAGCACTGGCAATCCTCAACGAGTGCGTAGATGCATTAGGCCTTCCCACGTCTTCGACTACTCGGTCGGCGATTCCAGACGAGTACACCCGGTTGCTCGGCTCGCATCGAGCCCTACAGGCAATACCGGCTTCGGAGTCCGTGCGAGCTGTGGAGATTCTGTGGTCATCCCTTGAGCCTGCAATAGAGCTGGCCGCCAAAGAGGCACCCTTGACACACCGACCTGGGGTCTGGAGACGCATCAACGCCGCTTTTCGCCTTGCTGCCGGTGGCCGCCTTCACACGGGCATGCTCAGCTACGAGGAGACCCGAGGCCATTTGAGGGACAGGCAACTTCGAGTGCTTGAGGCCGCGTCAGACGCATCTTTGACCAACCGGGAGCTTGAAGTCTTGGAGGCTGTGGCGTTCGCGATGACCAACCGGCAGATCGCTCGCACTCTGAATATTTCAGAGCTCACAGTCAAGCGGCATCTGTCCAACGCCTATCTGAAACTTGGGGCGTCGTCCCGTATGGACGCGTTGCACAGGCTATTCGGCAGCCGCATCTAGCGGCCCGCAATTTCATACCGCGCGCACCAGGAGGGTGCCGAGCATCGCGAGGTTTGCTGCGTACTGGGTGGCCATGAAAGCGCGGTACCCGCAGCGCCGTGCCTTCAGGTCATAGTCGTTCGCCCGCGCGCATAGCGCCATCACCCAGAGAGCTCCAGCAGTCAACGGCAATGTTCCGAACAGTGCGAGCGGTGCCCATAGCAGTGAGGCGATCGGTGCGCATACTCCAACGACAGTCGTTCCGAATATGGCCAGCCGCCGTGCAGAGCTGAGTCCACGTTGCGCTGCCAGAGTGCGCCTCCCACCAATGGCGTCCCCGTGGGCATCGGATAGGTCCTTCACGACCGCTCCCACCAACGCCATCCATGTTGCCATCGATGCGCAGAAGACTTGTTCCGTACGCCCAAATCCTCCGCCGCCGGCGGCCGCTCCGGCAGCATAACTTGCCCAGCCGAGGCCGAATATCACTACAGAAGAAGACAAACTCCAACGCTTGGCAGCCAGTGGCGGTGCCGAGTACACCCACCCAAGCGTCAGGAAGGCGAAGGTCCAGCACCACATCTCGCGCCCCGCAACTGCAGCCATCAGCAGGGCTGTGATCGCCGTAGCCACGCTGACCCACCGGGCTGTACGGACTGCCAGTTCCCCCCGCGCAATCGGTCGCTGCGACGCGTTTGCCACATCCTCAAGGACGTCAGTCACACCATTGAACAAGTACGTCGATATCACGACGGCCCACCAGGTCAACGCGCCGGCCGCTAATTGTCCGACACCGACAGGCCCTGCAGTCGCTGATACGCCGGCAATTCCAACCGCGAATCGAAGCAGATAGACACCTTGGACCTGCGGTCTGGCCTCCACGAAGCACAACCATGCATTTCTTGCGGGACTCGACGCGCCCCCAGGACGACCTACCTGTGTGCCGTGCTTGACCGACTCACACCGATACGACCACCCATCTGACACAGCCGGAGCCTAGCTGTCGCAGTGCACGAAGGTTTCTGCCCGGACTTGTCTTCGCTAAAACTACATCCAAAGTTGTAGTTTTCTGAGGTATTACCTACTCCCTTCGTGCCACAAAGGGGACCAACGTATTCGCTGCTAGGCAGACTCGACTGGTACCGAAATGCACAGCAGGCGTACTGCAACTCTCCGAGTAAGCGAGGACCATGAGCAATCCGTTCGACGATGAAGACGGCAGCTATTTCGTTCTCACCAACGAGGAGGGGCAGCACTCTCTCTGGCCGGTCTTTATCGACGTCCCGGCCGGTTGGTCAAGAGTGTTCGGCGAGGCCAAGCGGACTGCTTGTCTGGAGTACGTCGACACCCACTGGACCGATTTGCGCCCCAAGTCACTCGCCATTGCTCAGGCCGAAAACCGCAGCCAGACAACTAATGTCGGACCAACTATGCGGCCGGGAACGACCAATTCGGTTGAGGGCATCCCAGCCGATGCCTACCACAACGAAATTAGGTCGTAGCTCGATGGGAGCACAGTCAGGCTCGTCCGTCGCGGACGTTGTTGGGGTCGGTTTTGGACCCTCCAACCTCGCTCTCGCGATAGCTCTTCAAGAGTCCATCCAGCCCGGACCGGTGCCGGCAAAGTTCAGCATGAAGTTCTACGAGCTCCAGCCTCGTTTCGGCTGGCACCGTGGGATGCTCATGGAGGATGCGACCATGCAGGTCTCTTTTCTCAAAGACCTTGCCACCATGCGCAATCCGATGAGTCGGTATACGTTTGTGTCCTACCTCCGAGAGAAAGAGAGAATTGCTGAGTTCATCAACAGCAAAACTCTCTACCCACTGCGGGTGGAGTTTCATGACTACCTGGAGTGGGCAGCTAGCCAATTTCAGTCAAACGTCTCGTACGGGTCCGAGATCAAAGACATCCGACCAGTAGTCGAGAATGGCGTGGTGGAGTACGTCGATGTAGTCGGCCCAGATGACGTTGTTCAGCGGGCGCGGAACATCGTGATCGGAATGGGTTTGACGCCTCGACTTCCCGATGGTGTCAACAGATCTGAGCGGATCTGGCACAGCTCCCAACTGCTGGGCAGAGCAGCCGCAGTTACATACGTCCCTCAAAATTTTGTCGTCGTGGGCTCTGGCCAAAGTGCCGCCGAAGTTGCTGACTACCTTCATCGGACTTTCCCTCGCGCCAATGTGCACACCGTCCTGTCCCGCTACGGCTACAGCGTCGCCGATGACAGCCCGTATGCGAATGGAATTTTCGATCCGGAGGGAGTTGACCGGTTCTTCTCCGCTCCGACCGACGAGAAGCAGAGGCTCCTCGAATACCACGCCAACACCAATTACTCAGTGGTCGATCTCGATATTTCACAGTCGCTGTATCTCAAGAGCTACCAGGAGAAGGTCCTGGGCAAACAGCGGTTACGGATGATCAACACCTCGCGCGTCACATCCGTCGACGAGGACACAGACGGCGTACGGGTCGAGGTCACATCCTCGGCCACCGGTCTGACCCATACCATCGAAGCAGACGTGATCGTCTACGCCACCGGCTACCGGCCAAGTGACCCGGCACCGCTACTCCAGGGCCTGATGCGCGAATGTAAGCACGACGAGCAGGGACGGCTCAGCGTGGGACGCGACTACCGAGTGACGACGTCGGATGCGGTGCGCGCCGGTATCTATGTGCACGGTGCCAGTACCGAACACAGCCATGGACTTTCTGCTGGTCTCCTGTCCAACACTGCAGTCAGATCCGGTGAAATCGCCCAATCCATTCTCAGGAGATGACCATGTACGTCCCCCGGATCTACAAGGCAAGTGATCGGACATGGCTGCGCCGCGTGGTTGCGCAGTACCCTTTTGCGGCTCTGATCTCAAACGGCCCCAAGGCCTCGTACGCCACCCATTTGCCAGTCATCTGTGCTCCCTGCGCCCCTTCAGAGAGCGAGGACTTAGAAGGATCGACACTGTTTGGGCACATGAACCGGGCCAATCCCCACTGGGACTCGCTCGTCGACGGTGCGGATGCCCAACTTATTTTCACCGGGCCTCATGGGTATGTCACCCCAAGTGTCTACCAACGCGATTCTGTAGCACCGACCTGGAACTACGTCTCGGTACATCTCCGAGGAAAGCTGCAACCTGTTGCCGATTTCGAGGAGACGCTCAAGGTCGTTCAATTGACAGTCAGTACGTACGAGCAGAAATTCGGCAGCGGGTGGGAGATGGACAGTTCGCTGGACCACTACCGAAGGATCGGTCCGGCTGTGGGTGCATTCAGTTTTGAGGTGGAATCGGCGGATGGCATGTTCAAGCTCAGCCAGGAGCAGAACCTCGAGACCAGGCGACGGGTGGCGGACCACTTCAGCGCGAACCACGCCGGGCGAGGCAAAGAACTAGCTTCGTTCATGCGGGAGTACAGCCATGGTGACTACAACAACTTCTGATGAGGACATGTCGGACGCACCGACGGAACCCACGGCCCGGGAGCCTTTTGCGCCAAAAGAGCATTCCGTGCCCGCCATTTGTAAACCTTCAATTTCGCACCGGCTCAGCCATTTCGGCCTGGTCTGTTCATCGGTTTACGGATGCAAGCGGAGTTTATAAATTGTGCTACTGCTCTCACGCACCTTGTCCGCCGCCATTCCGACTCGTCGAGCAGGTCAATCGTTCTACCTTCGGAATGAAGTTGGGATTCCGGGGGATTGCTTCCGGACCAAAATCCGGCAAAAGAGCCGACCGGCGAACGTGACCAAGTCGGTGTCATCGCCAGAGAAAGCCAGAAGGTTGGTAATGGATTACGACGTTGTTGTTGTTGGGGCGCGATGTGCCGGCGCTTCGGTGGCACTGCTGTTAGCCAGACAGGGGCGAAGTGTTCTGCTGGTCGATAGGGCCTCCTTTCCGGCGGACACCATGTCCACGTTGTATATCCAGCACCCTGGGGTCGTGAGACTCGCACAGTGGGGGATGCTCGATGATGTTGTGGCCTCCGGTTGTCCGCCTTTGGGCACTATTAGTCACGATGTGGATGGACTGAGTCTGATCGCTGCTACCCCGGCGAAGGACGGTGTTAATGCCGCTTACGCACCACGGCGGTACATACTCGACGATCTACTCATTCGAGCTGCCGTGTCAGCGGGCGCGGAGTTCTCGGATCGGACGTCGGTCCTAGAATTGATTTGGCACGACGAACGCGTCGCCGGAGTTCGCCTCCGGAGTGGAAATTCGACCACATCGGTGTCTGCTCGATTGGTTATTGGGGCCGACGGTATGCGATCAAAGGTCGCGGAACTTGTTCAGGCACCGATCCTCCGATCGGCACCCATAGCAAGCTGCGTGTACTACACCTTCTGGCAAGGCTTGCGAACAGGATTCGGATTCCATGAGCGAGTCGGCCGCTGGATAGCCCGTATTCCAACACATGACGACCTGACAATTGTGGCAGCTTACCTGCCGCAGAGCGAATTCTCGGTCGTTCGGCGGGACCCGCAGAGGGCGTACTTGTCCGCGATCGAATCGACAGCGCCGGATTTATACGAACAAATTATGGCACTCGACCGAGTGGATCGGTGGTGGGGTACGGGGGACCAACGCAACTATTTCCGTAAATCGCACGGTCCGGGCTGGGCATTGACGGGGGATGCGGCTCACCACCTTGACTCGATCAGCGCCCGCGGCATCACCAATGCGCTGATTCAAGCCGACCTGCTCACCGATTCTATTTCCGGGGTGGATGTCGGGAACTCGGTCGCAGTAGATGAGGCGATGGTGCACTTTGCACTGTCGACAGGAGCTGTTCTAGAGGAGCCGTACATGAGTACTCTCGCCCTGGCGAAGCTTCAACCGACGAAGTCCCGGTTGCGCATGCTGCATGCCATTGCCAATTCGCCCGAACTTACATCTCGGTACTTCGGTTTGGTTTCGGGGGCCATCGGGATGCGCGAATTTATGTCGGCCGAGCTCGTCGACTTGTTGTAGCTTGCTGATGAAATATTTCGGGTCTGAATCTAACGCTGAGGGTGGTCACCCGAGTGGTTCGCAAGGAAGTGTTTTGCTGGGCGCTGAAAGGGTTGAGCATTGATCCCGTTGTCTTTTGCGCAGCGTAGGCTGTGGTTTATCCACCAGTTGGAGGGATTGTCGTCAACTTACAATATTCCTCTGGTCTTACGCCTGACTGGTGAGCTCAGTGTTCATTCGCTGGGCAGGGCAATCGGCGATGTCGTGAGTCGACACGAAAGTTTGCGGACTGTTTTCCCCTCCCATGAGGGTGTGCCGGAGCAGCGTGTTCTTGGCTCGGCCGACGCAGACTTCGGCTGGGACGTAGTCGAAGCGTCAGGGTGGTCGACAGACGCGTTGAACGATGCAGTCGCACAGGCAGTGGGATACAAATTCGACCTCAGCTTTGAGATTCCGTTCCGAGCGCAGCTCTTCAGACTATCGGCCGATCAGCATGTATTGGTGCTCCTGATGCATCACATCGCGTCAGACGGCCAGTCCCTCACGCCCCTCGTACGCGACGTCGGGCTGGCGTACAGGGCCCATGTGGGCGTAGAGGTGCCTGCCTGGGTGCCGTTGCCATTGCGATATCGGGATTACACGCTCCGTCAGCGTGAGTCGCTCGGCGACGAGTCCGACCCCGACAGTGCGCTGAGCCGGCACCTCCTTTACTGGAAGAACACGCTAGCCGGATACGAGGGGCGGCTTGAGCTCCCAACCGACCGCCCTTATCCGGTCGTGGCCGACTATCGAGGCAATCGAATCCCCATCGAATGGCCCGTGTCGATGCAAGAGCAGGTGCGACAGTTGGCCCGGGAGCATCGTTCTACCGGCTTCATGGTGATTTCGACGGCGCTGGCGGTGCTGTTGTCCGAACTAAGCGGCACCTCCGATGTCGCTTTCGGTGTTCCAACTACGGGCCGACGTGACGCTGATCTTGCGGAGATGGTCGGTTTCTTCGCCAACACAGTAGTGCTCCGCGTTGATGTGTCTGCCAGTTCGACGTTCCGTCGCCTCTTGCAAAAAGTACGGGACGCGGTTTTGGACGCATTGGCCCACCAGGATGTCCCGTTCGACGCGCTGGTGGATCTCGTCAAACCTGCTCGGTCACAATCGCATCACCCACTGGTCCAGGTCATGCTCGGATGGCAGAACCAGATCTCCACGGAGTTGGACTTGCCGGGGGTGCTGGCAGAGGCGGTACCCACCATTTCTCGACAGGCCCGGATGGACTTGACCTTCAGTCTCCGGGAGCGGTACTCCGAGTTCGGCGAGCCGCAGGGAATCGACGGAGTGGTCGAGTACCGCTCTGATGTCTACGACGCTGCATCGGTCGAGACCATGATCGTCAGGCTTGGGCGAATCATCGCCGAGATGATCGCCGTGATCGACCAGCCAGTCATCTCGATCGACGTACTAGACAGAAACGAACACACTCATCTTGACCGCCTGGGCAATCGTTCTGCGCACTCTCAGACTGCCGCCAGTATATCCATAGCCGAACTGTTTGCAGCACAGGCGAATCGAGCGCCGGAAGCGCACGCCATGGTTTTCGAGGATCAGGTATGGACTTACAGGGAAGTTGACGAGGCCTCCACGCAACTGGCACATCTACTAGCCGTTCGTGGGGTACGCGGAGGAGAAGTTGTTGCTCTCATGCTCCCGCGTTCCAACAAGACAGTAATCGCGATCCTGGCAGTGTTGAAACTGGGCGCAACCTATGTACCCATTGACATCAAGCACCCCGATGAGCGGGTGGCGTTCATCTTGGGCGATGCCGCTCCAGCTGCCCTCGTGACCACTGCCGAACTGACTTGCCGGGTAGACTGTTTTGGTATCGAAGTTGTGGATGTCGACGACGACGCGATTGCCGTGCAGCCGGTTACGGCTCTGCCTGCGCCAGAGGCCGGCCAAGTCGCGTACATCATCTACACCTCCGGTACCACCGGTGTCCCCAAAGGGGTTGCCGTTACCCAGGCGAGCGTCACGCGATTGTTCAGCTCGACGGCTCCGGGGTTCGTGCCGTCCTCAAACCAGGTGTGGTCACTCTTCCACTCCTACGCGTTCGATGTGTCGGTATGGGAGATGTGGGGCGCGCTGCTACACGGTGGCCGACTGGTTGTCGTACCTGGAGAAATTGCCCAGTCCGCCAACGACTTTCATCAACTACTGCGAGACCAGAACGTATCCGTTCTGAGTCAGACACCGTCAGCATTTTATGCTCTGCAGGCAGTCGACATGCGCCGGCCGGGCGAGTCTCGGCTGAGCGGTCTAGAAGCGATTGTCTTCGCAGGCGAAGCTCTCGAACCGTCGAAGTTGCGACCTTGGCTAGATCAGCTGGATTCCTGGCCGCACCTGATCAACATGTACGGCACCACAGAGACCACCGTCCACGCATCGTTCCGGAGGATCGTTTCTTCTGACCTCGACAGCCATGTCAGTCCCGTGGGCGGTCCGCTTGCTGACCTTGCCTTCTTCGTATTGAATACCGGTCTCCGCCGCGTGCCGGTAGGAGTAGTCGGAGAGTTGTATGTGGCAGGTCATGGTGTCGGCCTGGGCTACTTGAAACGCATGGGGCTGACGGCGTCGCGGTTTGTTGCTTCTCCGCTCGGCCCGCCGGGCTCGCGGATGTACCGGACGGGTGACGTAGTGCGGTGGAACCGCGAGGGCGAGCTGGAGTATGTGGGCCGCTCGGACGACCAGGTGAAGATCCGTGGTTTTCGTGTTGAACCGGGTGAGGTCGAGGCTGCTCTTTCCCGTGTCGCGGGGGTGGAGCGCGCCGCGGTCGTGGTGAGGTCTTCGAGTTCGGGCAAGCAGCTGATCGGCTACGTCGTACCTGCGGAGACCGGTCCAAAAGTAAATGGTGCTGTGGTGCGTGGTGATGTGGCCGCGCACCTACCGGAGTACATGGTCCCCACAGTGGTGATGATCGTCGATGACCTACCGCTTACGGTCAACGGCAAGTTAGACAAGCAGGCATTGCCGAATCCAGAGTTCGCAGGCGGATCCTACCGAAATCCGTCGACCTTGGTTGAGGGAATTTTGGCTGAAATCTTTGCGCGTGTGCTGGACCTACCGCGGGTAGGGGTGGACGACTCGTTCTTCGACCTCGGCGGAAATTCGCTATCGGCGATGCGAGTGATCGCGGCCGTGCAGGAGTCGTTTGATTCATCGATCGGCGTGAAGGCGCTCTGGGAAGCCTCAACGGTATCGGGGTTCGCACGGTTGGTGGGTGGATCGCCGGGTGGCGGCGTGGCATGGGTCCCAGTAGCTCGTCCCAAGCGATTGCCGTTGTCGTTCGCTCAGCGTCGGCTGTGGTTCATCCACCAGATGGAAGGGCAGTCGGCGACGTACAACATACCGCTACTGATTCAGATTACCGGTTCTTTGGATGTCTGTGCGCTGCGCGCGGCGATCGCTGATGTTGTGGAGCGGCACGAGAGTCTGCGGACAGTGTTTCCAGCGGTGGCTGGTGTGCCGGAGCAGCGTGTCCTTGCAGCTGAGACTGACTTCGACTGGGACATCATTGACGCCACCACCTGGACGGAACTTCAAATATCCGACGCAGCGCGTGTTCGGGGTCAGCATGCTTTCGACCTAGCCGAAGACCTTCCTTTCCGCGCGGCGCTGTTTGTCGTGTCTGCCACTGACCATCGTCTGGTCGTGGTCATGCACCACATTGCAGTCGACGGGGGGTCACTTCCTCCGCTCCTGCGTGACCTATGGAGCGCCTACGGAGTCCGCGCTGCGGGCGAGTCGCCTTCCTGGTCGCCACTTCCCGTCCAGTACGCCGACTACACGCTTTGGCAACACGCTCTGCTGGGTGACGAAGCGGATTCGCAAAGCGTGCTCGCCGGGCAGTTGAAATTCTGGGAACACGCCCTGAAAGATCTACCCAGCAGGTTGGAGCTTCCCACGGACCGGTCGTACCCGGCGGAGACCGACACGAATGGGGGTCGAGTCGTCGTCGACCTGCCCGCGGATTTCCATGAATTGGCGCAGCGGATCGCGCGGGAACGCAATGCGACGACGTTCATGGTGATGTCGGCGGCGCTTTCGGTGCTGTTGGCGCGTTTGAGCGGGAGCGCGGATGTGGCGTTCGGGGTGCCGACGGCGGGGCGGGGGCGAACCGAGTTTGACGGCATGGTCGGGTTTTTCGTCAACACGCTGGTGTTGCGTACGCGGGTTTCAGCCGAGATGAACTTCGGTGATTTGTTGGAGGAGGTACGGGAGCGGAGCCTGGACGCGTTCGCGAACCAAGATGTGCCGTTCGATGCGCTTGTCGAGCGCCTCAATCCGGTCCGTACGCAGGCTCACCATCCGTTGATCCAAATCCTGTTCGCCTGGCAGAACGACCCGGTCCCCGACATCTCGGTGCCGGGTCTCGACGTGGAGACGGCGTCAGTCGACATCGGAGCCGCTCGAATGGACCTGGCATTCAGCCTGCGCGAGCGGTTCACTGCGGACGGTCAGCCCGATGGGATCAGCGGAATCGTCGAGTACCGCACCGACATCTTCAACGCCGAGACCGTAAAGCGCATGGCGGCTCGGTGGCAGCAGCTATTGATTGCGATGGCGGCGGGCCCGGATCGTCCTTTGGCTTCGTTCGACATCCTGGGTGAGGATGAGCTGACGCAGCTGGACGTACTGGGTAACAGGTCGGCTGTGACGGAGTCCGTTGCTGGCGTGTCGATTCCGGAGTTGTTCGCCGAGCAGGTGAGGGTGCGGCCGGACGTCATAGCGGTGGTGTTCGAGGGTCGGTCGTGGACGTATCAGGAGTTGGACGACACATCGACGCAGTTGGCTCATTTGTTGGCTGGGCGTGGGGTGGGAGTAGAGGACGTTGTTGCACTGTTGCTGCCACGTTCGGAACACACTGTGATAGCCATACTTTCGGTGCTGAAGCTGGGTTCTGCTTACTTGCCGATCGACATCAACACCCCTGACGAGCGCCTGGCATTCGTTCTACAAGACGCTGCGCCGGCCGCGATTTTGACCACGGTGAGCCTCGCTGGTCGCGTCAGTAAGTCCGGGGTCCCACTGATAGATGTCGAGGATCCCAAGGTCGCTGAACAGCCGACGACGACGTTGCCGGTGCCGAATGCTGACCTCCTCGCGTACATCATCTACACCTCAGGAACGACAGGCACACCCAAAGGCGTC
>NZ_NOXZ01000051.1:115326-172487 GCF_002258225.1 Rhodococcus sp. RS1C4
TACGCCTCTATGAGTGCGCCCATGAAGCCTGGTCATGGAGCTCCTATCGGTACGCCGGTGCCGGGTGATGCGTTGTTTGTGTTGGATTCCGGTTTGCGGCGGGTTCCGATCGGTGTGGTTGGTGAGTTGTATGTCGCGGGGCGGGGTGTGGCACGCGGTTATGTGCGACGGCCGGGCTTGACGGCATCGCGATTCGTCGCGTGTCCGCTCGGCCCTTTGGGTTCGCGGATGTATCGCACCGGCGATCTGGTTCGTTGGAATCACGACGGCGAGCTGGAGTATGTGGGTCGCTCTGACGATCAGGTGAAGATTCGTGGTTACCGCATCGAAATCGGTGAAGTGGAAGCAACACTCGCTGCCTTGACCGGAGTGGAGCGTGCGGCAGTGGTGGCCCGTGATACCGATACCGGCAAGCAGTTGATTGGCTACGTCGTACCTACCGAGGTGTCTGCGGGAATCGATGGTGGGGCGCTGCGCGAACGAGTTGCCGCGCGATTGCCTGCGTACATGGTTCCGGCCGTGGTGATGGTCATCGACGAGTTGCCGTTAACTGTCAACGGCAAGCTGGACAAATGGGCGTTGCCCGAGCCGCAATTCGCCAGCGGCGTTCACAGAGCGCCGTCATCTCCGGTTGAAGAAATTATCTCCGGCATTTTCACGAAGGTTCTCGACCTGCCGCGAGTCAGCGTGGACGACTCCTTCTTCGACCTGGGCGGCAACTCGCTCTCTGCGATGCGTGTCGTAGCCGCCGTGCAGGAAACCTTCGACTGTGAAATCAGCGTCCGTGCACTCATGGAAGCCCCCACCGTAGCGGGCCTGAGCAAACAACTCTTCAACTGGTCCAGTTCCGACGAGATACCTCAGGTCGTGAAGTTGTGCCGAGGGCCAGGGCGTCCACTTTTCTGCATACACCCTGGTGGGGGCGTCAGCTGGGCGTACCGCGCCTTGGGAAGCATCGTGCAGCGCCCAATATTCGCTATTCAGCAAACCGTCGACGGCGAACGTCCGCGTACGGTCCGCGAAATGGCCGGCGAGTATGCCGACCTCGTCCAGTCAGTCCAGCCCGATGGGCCCTACGACCTGCTGGGATGGTCCTTCGGTGGTGTCGTCGCCCACCAGATGGCTACCGTGCTGGAACGGAGAGGGGCGCACGTACGTCGGCTAATACTGTTGGACGCAGCTCTAGTAGAACCCGGTACGACACGCTCGCCAGACGCGGATTTCAATGAGACCGACGTCCTGCGGCATTTCGTGTCCAAGAACGTCGACCTGCCCGATCTGAAAGAATTGACCTCTTACGAGCAGGCCACGGAATGGCTGGAAACTCATTCGTCACTCGGCGCAGCTATTCCGCCAGCTTGGATGATCAGCCACGTCGTTCGCAATCTCCGATTCAATTCTGACCTCTGGCACGGCCACACACCGGACCTATTCGGGGGCGGCGCTGTGGTGTTCCAGGGAAGCGATCACGAACGCGATCCAGGTTATTCAAGAGACTGGACACGTTTTATCGCTCGTCCAGTCACGGAGATCGCAGTGGAGTGCGAACACAACGACATGTTGAGTCCCGATGCGTTGGACGCCTACGGCGACCGGCTGCGTGCAGAACTGGAAGGCGACGATTATGAGTAAACCAGGCGAGTTTCCTTATGAGGCAGGTATTCATCCCAAGGGCTATGTGTCTAGGCCATGGACGATCAGGCAATTGGCTGGGCTTGGCGACGGCGTAGACACCAATAGGCGGTTCCATTATCTCCTCGACCAAGGCGAGACAGGTCTTTCGTTGGCTTTCGACCTGCCCACCCAGCTCGGACTCGACCCGGACGATCCAACGGCTGCCGGTGAGGTCGGTCGCGCCGGGGTCTCGGTGTCCACCGTCGACGACTTGGCCGCAGTGTTCGACGGAATACCGCTGGATCAGGTGTCAGTCTCTTTCACCATCAATGCGACCGCACCGATGATCTTGGCCCTATGGATCGTGGTTGCCGAAGAATCAGGCGTCAACCCTGCGCTATTACGTGGCACTTTGCAGAACGAAATGCTGAAAGAGCACGCGGCTCGCAAGGCGTTCGTGTTCGACTTGGACGACAGCTTCCGCTTCTCGTTAGACGTTATCGAGTACTGCATACGCAACTTGCCCAAGGTCAATCCGGTATCGATCTCGGGTGGACACGCCCGTGAAGCCGGTGCGAGCCGAGCAATGGAAGTGGCGCTCGGCATCGCTGATGCGGAGACGTACTTGCAAGGGATGCTGGAGCGGGGGTTTACCGTCGACGAGGTCGCACCCCGGCTCAGCTTCATCTTTGGGACCCATATGGAGGTTCTTGCCGAGGCGGCCAAGTTCCGTGTCCTACGCAGGATGTATGCCCGCCGCATGGTGGACCTCTTCGGCGCTGCTGACGCGAAGTCGAGCCGCATGCGTGTTCAGGTCAATACTTTCGGCTCCGCTCTCGCCGCCTCCGAACCGCTCAACAACATCGCGCGTACGACCATTCAGGCCGTAGCGGCCGTCCTCGGCGGGGTGCAGTCTCTGCATGTGTGCGGCTTCGACGAGGCCGAACAAACGCCTGGGCAGCTATCGGCACGCATTGCGCTGAGGATTCAGCAGATCATCTTGAAGGAAACCGATCTAGCCAGATACGTCGACCCCCTCGGCGGGTCCGAGGCAATAGCTCGCATCGCCGATGAAATCGAAGCAGAGGCTACGGGGTGGCTAGATGACATCGCTGCCCATGGTGGCTTGTTGGACTGTCTGCGCAGTGGCTGGCTGGAATCGCGCATTGACGACATGGCCTACGCCACCCGCGGCCCCGTCGTCGGCGTCGTCGAAGCCGAGAGTTCCGAAGAAGAGGAGTGGCTCACTGAAAGGCAACTGCGTTCGGGTGTCGTACCGGGCCGCCGCCGTCCCTTCGAGCGCGGGGTTTGTAGCGCAGAACTACGTGCTGTGACCGATGACGTGGCCGCGGGCCGCAATGTCATGAATTCGATGATCGCAGCAGCACGGGCTCGGGCCAGCATCGGCCAAATGCAACGGGCGGTGGCAGAAGGGCTCGAATCGAAATGACCGCATCTAACCGGAGCAGCAGCAGTCCGGGTCAATCCCGTACCCAAACACACTCAAGGGTGCAGCCAACTGACCACTCGGATGGGGAGCAGAGAAATATGAGCAAACAACGGATGGCTACCACTATTACGAGTTTCTGGGAACGGGCTCTCGGCGAAGAAAATCTCACGCTCGATGACAATTTCTTCGATTTGGGCGGTGATTCGCTCACGGCCGCGAAAATCCTTGCCCTTATCCAGCGGGAGTATGGGCTGCAAGCGGAATTGCATCTAATTTTTAACAACCCCACCATCGAAGAATTCGTGGAGGCCGTTGATGAAGAACTAGCAGGGGTAGCGCCGCGGGGAGAAGATGCATGACCGCCCCAAAATTCAAGTCACTGTGGGGAGGTCCGGCGACACCCGATTGTCACTTAACTGGATTTGTTCGCCGTGTCACCCACGATCCGGGGCGTACGGCTGTAGTCGACGCCGATCGTTCGTACACCTACGGAGAACTGGCAGCTTGGGCGCAAACGGTGTCGTCCAACTTGACGCTGGCCGGCGTGAACGTAGGAGACCGGGTTGCGGTATCGCTTCCGCGAGGCGCGGGTGCAGTCGCTGCATTACTCGGGGTGCTGCTGCATGGAGCGACGTACGTCCCGTTGGACCCCGAGTACCCCGTGGAACGGATTCAGTTCATGGTGGATGACTGCGCACCTCGCGCCCTAATCGCCACCACGCGATCACGTGTGAACCACCACGCCCCGCTGGTCGACATCGGGCTGCCCCCCGGAGTAACCCAACCGATCGACCTGCGCGCCGTCGCGTGCGATGCCGCACTTCCGGTCTACATCATCTACACATCCGGATCGACCGGCTGGCCGAAGGGCGTAGCGCTGAACCATCTCTGCATCGACACAATGGTCGATTGGCAAACATCCCACTCACCCCACCCCGAACTACGCACCGCACAGTTCGCCCCGCTAAATTTCGACGTCTCGTTCCAGGAGATATTGGGCACGCTGTGCGGCGGCGGCACGCTTGCGATCATGCCGGAGAAGCTACGCCGTGAACCAGCCCAATTGCTTCGATGGCTCTCCGATCAACGAATCGAGCGGCTGTTCGTCCCATTCGTTGCGTTGCAGATGCTGGCAGTGACGGCCCAGCGGGACATGCTGGCGCAACTGTGCTTGGTCGAGGTAAATACCGCCGGTGAGCAAGTAGTGTGCTCGGAAGATATTCGCGCAATGTTCGCATGTATGCCCGGCTGCCGGCTGGTCAACCACTACGGACAAAGCGAATCCGCCATGGTGACCTCGCACATCCTGGGGCCCGATCCGTATGCCTGGCCCAATCTGCCACCAATCGGCGAACCCCTGCCGGGATGCGAACTACTCATCGCGCCGGAAGTTCCAGAAACTCCGAACATCGGAGAGCTTCTCGTATCCGGAAATCCATTGTCGGATGGATATCTGGGGCGTCCCGAGCTGACAGTGGAGCGCTACGTCAGCATCCTTCCCTCACCAGCCGGTAACACCCGAGCCTTCCGTACCGGTGACCTGGTGGAGCTGACAGACAGCGGCTTGCGCTTCCTATCCCGAATGGACAGCCAGATCAAAGTGCGGGGAATCCGCGTTGATCTCCTAGAAATCGATGCGCAGTTGCTAACAGCTCCCGACTTCGCTGCAGCGGCGACGGTCATGGTGGTGACTAAGTCCGGCCATGCCAGCCTGCGCGCCGCAGTAGTCCTTCGTGAGGGCTGCACCGGCCCAGTCGAGGCCAACGCTCTTAAGCGACTACGCAAGGTACTGCCCGAGGTTTCGGTCCCTGTTTCGGTGACGGAACTGCCCGAACTGCCCAGGACCCCCAGCGGGAAGGTTAATCGTGAGAGAGTCGCTGAGCTCATCGCAGATGACTGCCGGCGGCGTCGCCGACACAGTCAGGGCGGTGACGAATGACCACAATCCTGCACGATAGGCCCGCCGATGCGGGCCAATACGCACTCTGGGCCGAAGCCACGATTGATCCCTCGATTAGTGGCGGCGGATATTTCGTGGCGACCTTTCGCGGTGTACTTGACGAGCATCACCTCGAGGCCGCTGCGCGCGCCGTGCTTGAACGACACGAGCCGCTGCGGTCGGTGCTGCGGCTTGTGCGGGGACAGTTGCGCCAGTGCGTCCTGCCGGCACTTGAGGCATGTTCTTTCGAGCGCGCCACTATCCCATGCGAAGACGGCTCCGAGTCGGCGGCGGTCCGAGAATGGTGCAAGCAGCGCGAACAGGACAAGCGCTGGGACCTAGCCACCGAGGCACCAATTCGTTTCCAACTTCTAACCCATGCTCCCAACCGCTGCTCGATGGTCTTCGAGGCTCATCACGCCGGCTTTGACGGGCGCAGCAAGTTTATTGTCGCCCGCGATTTCTCGAACTATCTGGGGAAACTGAGAATCGGCCATCAAGTGAATCCGACGCCGCTGGCCGCGCCCAGTACGCCCGTTGCCACGGAGGCAGTCACCGCGGAGGCCATCGAATTTTGGCGTACTGCTATCGACAAACGGATGCCCTTGACACTTCCCGAGGGCGGCCGTCTGGGGCAGCGGTCCATTGCTGCCTCGCCGACAATCGAACTGGAGCCCTCAGCGGTTGCCGCCCTTCGCGCGATCGCTCAAAACCTGCAGGTGAGCACATTCACGATGCTTTTCGCAGCGCTCACTCGACAAATGACGGCTTACGACAACATTGATCCGGTGTTGTCTGTGGCTTCGGACGTCAGTGACGAACACACCGGACATGTCGCCGGCTTGCAAACCAACGTGGTCCCCGTATCCATCGAAACCTCCCGCCAGATGGCGACGGAAAAATCCGTTGCCTCGGCCCGCCGGGCGCTCACACACTTGGCTCGCTATCGCCGCGTCCCGTTCGTGGACCTGGTGTCCGGTGTGCCCGGCAGACCCCTCGCTCGGCTCAGTACTGAGCTCGGCCTGTCATTTCCCCGTCCGCCAGCCCAACTTGACCTGGAAATCCCCGGCCTACGTTCGGAGTGGGAGTTTTTCACGCCAAACACAAACGCTGCTTTGGCCAGAACGCTGCAGATCCGTGCGCACTGGCCGCAGTGCCGGGTGCGGCTCGACTATCGCCAGGATCTGATGGGTGCAGCGGAAGCAGAAATATTTCTTGCCGATTTTCGCACTGCTGTCACAGATCTCGCTTCAGACCGAGAAACATCCTTGGTCAGCTCTACGAGCAAAGTCCGGCCCCGAGCAGCCGGCGCGGGGACCCCGTACATCTGTGCTGGCGTCCGCGCGGGGACACTATGTAACGACGACGCTCCCCACCCTCCGCGCTTGATGCCATCGGACGGTGTGAGATTCACCGTGCGTGGCCGGTCGGAACAGTTACTGCCCTGTTGTATAGCGGGCACGATCTGGGTTCATCTCGCCGACGGCCGCGAGGTTTGCACCGACGACTGTGGGTACGTCGCGGCAGACGGCGAGATGCGACACCTAGGACCTCGGGAGGGTCGGTGGATCCGCACCCGAAGCCTCATTGATGCCTCCGCAGTCGCCCGCGTCGCCCGAACCCACACTTGGGTACGAGAGGCGGAAGTGCAGCTGGTGAGGGGCCGTACCGACACCGCGGTGCTCAGTGTGTCTGGACCAACTCGCAATGTCCCGAGCGCACGAGAAATCCGAGCACATCTGCGGACTTTTCTGCACGCCAGTGATCTGCCTGGACGTATCAAAATCACCTGTACCGACACCCTACCGACGAACAAGGATGACAATGAACGAACTCTCTGAAGCTGTAATCGCGGGTGCCTCTCCGGACGTACTTGAGAGCCTTCCCGTCCCACCTGAATACAACGCCGCCTACCTAGATGTAGAAGACATCCAGATTTTCGCCGGCGTCGAGGACAAAGACGTTCGAAAGTCGATTCACCTCGGCAGTGTGCCCATGCCGGAACTTGCTCCTGATGAGGTGTTGGTCGCTGTTATGGCAGCGGCGATGAACTACAACACAATCTGGTCCGCTACCTTCGAGCCGATCCCCACTTTCAACTTCCTGCGGCACTACGCAAAACAGGGCGGCTGGGCCTCTCGTCACGACCAGCCGTACCACGTACTGGGGTCGGACGCAGCCGGGGTGATCGTGCGCGTCGGGGCCGGTGTGCGCAAGTGGAAGGTCGGGGACCATGTCGCCGTAGGGACGGCTCATGTCGATGACCAGGAACCGCTCACCCATCACGACGGCATGCTCGGCCACGAGCAGCGAGCATGGGGGTTTGAGACAAACTTCGGAGGCCTCGCTGACTATGCGGTCGTCCGCGCGAGTCAATTACTACCCAAGGCAGCGCACCTCACCTGGGAAGAGGCTGCCAGCAACCCATTGTGCGCGGGAACGGCCTACCGGATGCTCGTCAGCGAGCGCGGTGCCAACATGCGTCAAGGCGATGTAGTCCTCATTTGGGGCGCGGCGGGTGGCCTCGGTGGCTACGCCGTGCAATTCGTCCGCAACGGCGGCGGCATACCAATCGGCATAGTCAGCTCGGACGCAAAAGCCGAGGTCGCCCGCAAGCTTGGCTGTGAGCTGGTCATCGATCGGCGCGAGATCGGTGAGATTTCCGCTGACCCGGACGCCACCGTCGCGGCAGGAAAACTGCTGGGCAAGATCATCAGGCGAGAGATCGGAGAGGATCCGAACATCGTCTTCGAGCACGTTGGCCGCGAGACCTTCGGCCTCTCGGTATTCGTGGCCCGCCGCGGCGGCACAATCGTCACCTGTGGATCGAGCACGGGTTACCAACACACGTTCGACAACCGCTACTTGTGGATGCGCCTGAAAAGAATAGTAGGCAGCCACGGGGCGAATTTGTACGAGCAGTGGCAGACGAACCGCCTCATCCAGCGCGGCCAAGTGCAACCTATGTTGTCTGAAGTGCACCCGTTTCAAGAGACACCAGAAGCCGCACGCAGGATTCAACTAAACGAGCACCTCGGCAAAGTTGGCATACTTTGCCTAGCACCCTCGAGTGGGCTCGGTGTCACCGACGTCGACCTGCGTTCCCGGATCGGCGAGGCGCGGATCACACCGCTGGTGACGGCATGACAGCTCCGAACCCGAGCTTCGACGCAGGAAAGGCCGAAGGCCGCGTGCATCGTGTCCGAGTGGTGGTTGCCAAACCTGGGCTGGATGGCCACGATCGCGGTGCCAAAGTGGTGGCGCGCGCACTTCGTGATGCCGGCATGGAAGTTATCTACACCGGATTGCGTCAGACACCCGAGCAAATCGTCCGCACCACTTTGGAAGAGGGTGCCGACGCTGTCGGTCTGTCACTGCTATCGGGCGCTCACATGGAACTGGTACCCCGCGTAATCGAGCTGTTGGCCGAGAATAACGCGATGGAGATACCCATCTTCTGTGGCGGCGTCATTCCACCTGGAGACGCACGCAAGCTCGCTGAAATGGGAGTGCTCCGGGTCTTTACCTCTCGGGATTCCCTTCAGGAGATCACCCGTTGGGCACAAACGAACCTACATCCGCTCAAGGAGACGGAGTGACGAGGCACCAGAACTGTCAGACCTTGGAGTCTGCACGGCAAGGCAATATCAGGGCGCTGGCGCAACTAATGACTCGCGCGGAGAACTACGCCATCACTGAGGTTGACGTCATCTCTCCGGCTGCACCGGACCACCCCCGAACCGCCTGTACGGTGATTGGCTTGACAGGTCCTCCTGGTGTCGGAAAGTCGACGTTGATTTCATGTCTTATCGCCGAGTACCGCAAGCGGGGTCAGCGCGTGGCAGTGCTCTGCTTTGATCCGTCATCGCCGATAACCGGCGGTGCGCTCCTCGGTGACCGCATCCGTATGCAGGAGCACTCAGATGATCCCGGAGTTTTCATTCGGTCAGTGTCCAGTCGTGGCCATCTCGGAGGACTTTCGGCCACGGCCAGGACAATGATCGCGATCCTGTCTGAGATCGAATTTGACAGGATCTTGATCGAGACGGTCGGAACCGGGCAGTCAGAGGTGGAAATCGCATCAATCGCGGACGACACCATCGTTGTTCTAGCGCCTGGAGCAGGTGACGGCATCCAAATGGCCAAGGCTGGTGTTCTGGAAATCGCCGACCTCTACGTCGTAAACAAGGCAGATCAGAACGGAGTCCACGCAGTACTTCGCGAACTCCAGGCCGTGATCGAGCTTGGTCAACGCGACGTCCCCATTGTGACGACTACCGCCAGCCGTCAAGAAGGGGCCGCCGAGGTAGTTAGAGCCCTTGAGGCCAAGCGAAAATCTCCTATGACGTAGAGCTGGAGCAGATCGTTCCTCCAGTCATTACCTCTGCCGCGCTTTGCAAAGCAGCGAAGCTTTGGGCCACCGTTAGGTGATCGAAGTCTGCGACATCGACGGGGACACCTGCATGGCACGAAATCACCTGCGCAGCGGCTTGAACTGGGCCCGAGTCAAGGGTTGGGCTGAATTTGACGACCTAGGCAACCAAGCAAAGTAGGGACTGTTGGCAGAGTTCAGATTGACTGATCTTGTAAATATCAGTCAGACAAGCGGATTCGGTCATGTCAGCATGTTGCATAGCGAGCAGTTATGCGGTGGACTGTAGGCATGCTGACTCGAATTGACCATATCGGGATTGTTTGTTTCGACCTCGACAAAACCGTCGAATTCTACAGTGCCACCTATGGATTCGAGGTTACTCACCTGGAATCGAACGAGGAGGAGGGTATCCGTGAAGCGATGTTGAAGATCAACGAGACCCCGGACGGTTACGCCTCGTACCTCCAGCTGCTGGGCTCGACCCGGGACGACTCAGTAGTAGGCAAGTGGCTGGCCAAGAACGGAGAAGGCGTCCACCACATCGCATTCGGCACGAACGACGTGAGTGGCGAAACAGAAGCCATACGGAGTAAGGGCGTCCGGGCACTCTACGACGAGCCGAGACAAGGTTCAATGGGGTCCCGAATCAACTTCCTGCACCCAAAGGATTGCCACGGGGTCTTGACTGAACTCGTCACCGCCGCAACACCAGACTCCGAATGACAACTGCCAGTTAATGTTGCGATGGTCCATATCGTCAGAGTGTTGATGCGGATTTGTGCCATGGAGTGGTAGACGAGGGGGCGGGATGGGAAAATTGGCGCGGCGTTCGGATAGAAGAGGGCAGAAGCCTCGGAATGCGAAGGGCACTCGGGTTCGCCGTGATGGATTCGACGGTGAGTTCGTTCCAGGGCAACAATTTTCGGTCGACATGCGTATCCGCCGGCAGGCCGCCGAGGTCCTGGAAGCAAAGGTCACCGCGGCGCGGTGGCCCCTTGTGCTCGAGGCCATCGAGGCCGCAGCCTGGCCGGTGGAGACCTACCTGGGAAAATTCCTTAAGGGCGGCTACGACGTCATCCGGTTTCGGTCCGACCCGACCGACGTGGGCGAGATGCTCCACAGGTTGTCCCGGATGACGAAGCTGCCGGTCGAAGTTGTCGCGCGGGAGCCCCACAAGCACTTGCCCTTCTGGCTCGATGACGAACCGGAATCGCACGATGTCGGCCTGCAGCCCTTCCGTTGGTTCCAGATGCTCTACTACAGCCACTTCCTTCTGCGCGCGTCGACGGCGGACCGGTATGCCTACTATGCGACGCCGGAGATGACTGCGTTGATCGAGGCCGGCCAGAGTGCCGATCGAGACCATGATGTTGCTGTGACCGTGGCAGATCTTCCCTCGAGCAGAGGAGTTCTCTATCTCGCTCCAGCGGATGGAGTGCCCGACCACGGGCGGGTCCTGGTGTGGAACGAGACAGGTCGCGACAGTGGAAGTGGAACCGATGTTCTCCTGATGGCCATGCTTACCGTTCCTGCTTTGCGGTGGTGGTTGGCGCGGGCCGACGGGGCAATTCCTACTGACGGAAACCGGTTGTACCGCGTCGTCAACGACTACCTACCGGTGTTTCCTTTCGCCGAGGTCCAGCTCAGCCCAGCCGAATCCGATGCTGCGCCCAGTGCACCGAACCGATCAGGAGGCGCGGGTTTCACGGACGTCGGTCCCGACGAACCTGCGCATTCCGTGACCGCCATGAATGACCTGGATTACGTTGCGCGAACGTTCTTCTCGATGGTGAACATGCTGCGAGGCAACAAGTTCGTGGAGTCCACCCGCCAGCAGTCGGCGCGCATGCGAGACAACGACGGCGTAGTCAAGCGGATGCGTGAGGTGACGTATTTGTCGTACCGGCAGCCGCGGCCTGCATCCAGTGCTTCATCGTCGGAAGGATCTGGCAAGCTCTCGCACCGCCACGTCGTTCGGGGGCATTGGCGTCGGCATTGGTATCCATCGCAGAAGCGTCATCTACCCATGTGGATCGATGAGCATTTGCAGGGGCCCGCGGATGCCCCGATTGTCGTCAAGAGCAAGGTGACTGTGGTGCGCCCGCCTGCGGAGAATGAGAGTGTTGAATGACCAACGACCGTAGTTTCGATCCGGACGCCGATCACGGCCAGGCGGGCTGGGTGACTCTGCCCAGTGGACAGCGTGCTTACCGCTACCACGGCTCGGACGACCTGATCTACGACGCAGCAACCGCCCCCGAGGCCGACGCGTCGAACTAGACGTAGATCGGAACCCCGCGGCGCAGGCTCGAGAAGACCGATGCACCGTCATGCCGGAAAGAACGACGCAGCTCGTCCAGTCATTCACATGAATGACTGTTGCCTGGGAACCACAAAGCAGCGCTGTGCGTCCAACACAGCATGGACGACGACGAGTGCGCAGCCATCCGTGACGAGGGGCGCGACCCCAGCGACCCGGCCGTCGTAAGCGCCCTCGACCAGGTGAAACGAACGCTTCACCTATACCGGCATCTCGCCTGGACCTTCACGGCAGACGACCTCGACACTCACACCCTCCACCGCTGAACGCGCCCACCTGCACGTTCGACAATCGAACATGCGTTCGATACGGTGTGGTGGTTCCTACCGGCGCGCGAAAGGTCGATCCACATGGCCACCGTCGACGCAATCGGGGACCTCACCGGCTTGGGCAAGGCCGAACAGCTCGCCGCGCTCCGACGCAGCATGGCCGCGATCCCCGGACGACGTGTCCACGCACCCATCGAGCCCGTCGACGCATCCCTGTTCGCCCCATCTCAGCCAACGGCCCCGCCCGCCGACGAACAGACCCTCAGCGGCCCTGTGCGTTCACAGACCCTGCGCACCATCCCCGTGCCCACGCCACTGTCGGAACTCCTCCCACGCGGTGCGCTGGCCCGCGGAACGGCCATCTCGATTACCGGTGCCGGATCGATCCTCGTCGGTCTCGTCGCTACAGCCAGCGCGGCCGGCCACCACGTCGCATTGATCGGGCAGTCGAAGTTCGGACTCCTCGCCGTCCACGAGCAGGGCGGCGACCTGTCGAAAATCCACCTGATCGACCCAGGCCAAGCAGACCCCCTCGACGCTGCGAGCATCTGTATCGAGGGCCTCGATCTGGTCGTGACGACCGTGCACGGACGCGATGTTCCGCCAACCCGGGCGCGTGCCCTGTTGGCCCGAAACCGTACGCACGCAGGAATTCTCGCGATCACGAACGGACGCATGCCCGGTCTCGACCTGGCAATCTCCTCGCGGCCTGTCGCGTACGGCGGAATCGAGCAGGGCAGGGGCCGTATCCGGTCGATCACCCTCGAGACCACCGTGCACGGGCGCGGTATCGCCGAGCGCACCGGCCGCTACACCCTCACCGCGCCCACGTTCGGCGAACAGGGCCTGCGGTGGACCCCGACCAGCGTCGACGCGGCCGTCCTGCACCGGCCACACGGTCTGGCGGTCGCGCAGTGAGCCCCGAGATGTACGAGAACTGGCCCGTCACTTTCGATCCGCCCACACGCCTCGTTGTCGATCCCCCTCAGAGAGTCTTGGTCAGCGTCGCGCTCACCGTGGCTGGCTCGTCTGGAGGATCCTTCCGTGACGGGGTGCCGCTCAAAGTCCGGTCCGAAGTTCTCTAGCCAGTGAAGTGTTGTTGCAATCAGTTGATTGATTTCTGGTCGCCGCTGTCCCCTGAGGATTACTACTTTACGAATCTTAAAGTAGCGGTTAGGCTCGTGGGAGATCAGCTAGGGAGGCAAAAATGTCCGAGCAATTCGACTCAGCGCGAGCGCTGTTCGAGTCCGAGCAGGCTTCACGCCGAATCGGCAGCCATCACCGCAGTGCCTCATCCCGTGGGCGTTCACTTACGCTCTCGTCGGTGGCAGTGGTGGTCGCGGCGGCTGGTTATGCAGTAATGGGGTTCGTCGAGCCTGGCTGGGTCTGGTTGCCCGCCGCTGTAGCGATTCTGGCGATATGCGCGATTCTGTTGATAGGCAAGTCGATTGGTGTCCCATTGCCACCGGGACGGGACTCCTCCGGGTCGACCACCGTCGGAACGGTGTTGATCGGCGTCGCCACGATCGCTCTTTGTATAGCGCCCCATGGCTTGATACTGGCGGTCGCATCCGGTGCGTTGGTACTGGCCGGCGCAGGTATCGTCGCCGTCGTCCCGGTGTTGGTGTCGGTGCGCGGAGTGCGAACGTCGTGACGGTCGATCATCCACGGCACCAACTCGATCGAGCACTGACCCAGCCGATTCGACTGTCGATTCTGGCGGCTGCGTCGAGGGAAGGTGTGGCTGCGGTGGAGTTCAAGATCCTCGCATCGGCACTTCAGATCAGTGATTCTCTACTTTCTCAACATGTGTCAGCTCTCGAAGCGGCCGGGTACGTTGCGGTAGAGAAGGGTCGAACCGCTCGGTACTCGCGCACATGGATACGGGCCACCGACCGCGGACGTACCGCGCTCGGTGAACACATGCAAGCCCTGCAGGACATCATCAAGTTCGTACCGGAAGGTGAGCAACCCACATGACTTCTCCCGTCGACACCATTACTGCAACTGTCTCTGTGAAGCCAGCGTGGGTGAATACGTGGTTTCACGCGTTGTTCACCAAACCTGGCCTCGAAGTCGATGGGCGCGGCCACGAATTGAACTGGGGCACCAACGACGTCGAGATCCCGTCTACCGCCAACCGAATCGGCGTCTACTTTCACTACCGAGGTCGGCCCGCGCAGCGCCTCGCATTGAGCGAAAAGCTACTCGACCATCGAATCGGTAGTCGCATCACTGCACGCCTGGGAGTGCGAAACTCTGCACAGTTCAACATCATCGAGCCGTAGAAATCCCAATAGCGAGGTTTCACGTCAGTCGTCCCATTCGGATCGTTTGTCTCGTTAATTAGTCCTTCGTAAAGGTTTACACCCGCCTGTCTCGTCGTTAGTATCAGCTTGTTCGGTTTGTTTTGTTCGCCGACGGACTGTCCATCGGCGAACCGGCCAGGCGACCCGCATGTGCCGTTGCTGCGTAGGCATGGTGGGGAAATCGGTGCGCGATAGCAGTTGCGTGGAGCTGCGTAGTCGGCACGGTCTGGGGTGGTCCACGCGGTCATCGGCGTGGCAAATCGAGCGCTCGAGTCGGCGAACCCGTCGATCGAAGCCGCCTCGGCGTCGCCCGCCGGTATAGGGGTCTCGTCGAAACACACCCTTCGAGGATGAATTGTGTTCCCACGTAAAGTTAAAGTCGCCGCCGCTATTGCCGCCCCGCTGGTGGTCCTGAGTCTCGGGGCAGTAGGGACTGCTCAGGCCTTGACCGTTCACGACGCGCCGGTGCAGGCCGCATCGGCGACCGGTCCGAAGCAGGATAAATACACCGACCAGGACGTGGTGGGGCTACTCGCGCTCGCCAGCGGCCGTGCGGCGCAGGACCATCCGGACGTCGCCGCCAAATTCAAGGTCGAAGGAGCACCTACCGCCACTGACGAACAGATCGGCCAACTCACCGATGCCCTGGTCTCTGTCGATCCGAACTTCCACTCCTCGGTGACCCACGCCGTTCAGGCGAACGATCCCTACCAGGCTCAGAAGGGTATCGACACCATCTCGGCTGATCTGAAGACGTTGGCCGCGCAAAGTGGCGCGAGTGAGTCCGGCGGAGATGTCCATACCGACGGATTTTTCTACCACGACTCCAACATCGCTGTAGAGATCAATGTGGCCGGCGTCCTCAACGCAGTCGGGTACGCCAACGTCGCAGCTGCGACCGAAGTAGGGGTCGTGCTCTACGTCGTCCCCGATGCGATCTCCTACGGCTTCGACCTGAATCGAAAGGGCGACTTCGAGCGAACCGAGACTGCTGCGTTGGTGACCTCAGCGCTCTGAGACCCGTCAACGCTTTCGCCCCTGGGTGCGTTGCCTCGATCCCGCTTCGATCCGTGCACCGCACCCAGGGGTGGTCGACCCATCCGATCAGCCACGTCCGAGCATGAGAGCCCGCCATGACAGACGTTCGACCCGAGCTGCACCAGATCGACGAGGCAACAGCGAGCACAATCGAGGCCGGTCGCGGCGAGTACTCGACTTCTATTGGGGCGCAACGTCGGCCACCGAAGGTGCTGATTGTTCTGCTCTTCGTGGTCGCCGCGGCAGTAGTAGTCGGCGGTTTCGCCTTCGCCATAGTCTTCACACTGCCCAGCAACGTCTTGTTCACACGCGACGGCGATCACCCCGTCCGGACGGCGTTCAACGCATTGGATCCACAGGACTGGGCATTCTTCACCCGCGATCCGGAAGGAACCCAGGTCGGTGCCTACACCGTCGACAGTGC
Organism: Rhodococcus sp. RS1C4; assembly: GCF_002258225.1. Classification (NCBI taxonomy): domain Bacteria; kingdom Bacillati; phylum Actinomycetota; class Actinomycetes; order Mycobacteriales; family Nocardiaceae; genus Rhodococcus; species Rhodococcus sp. RS1C4. The sequence goes on from NZ_NOXZ01000051.1 coordinate 131,065, forward strand.
CGATGCTGTCTACAGCCTGATGAAGACCCCACAGGGAGCGGTGACCAACCTCTACGGGCTATCGCGCACCCAACGGGCGCAAGGCCCCGAACTCGGGTTCCTCAACGCCGCCGTCCGAACCTGGTTGCCCTGCGACGACCCAACGGCCACATGCATTGTCACCGCTGCCGAGTCTGTTCCGGACGAGGTGACGAGCAACTCACCGATACCGACCGTCTGTGGAGACGTCGTCCTGACCGAAGAGCACACCACACCCTGGAGCTTCCGACGTCTCACGGACGAATATCGGAAAGTCACCGCAACCGCGCACCTGAATGTGCAGTGCTCATGATGACCACCGCTCGGCTCGAGACCGCAGGCACCATCAACGACACAGTGGAGTACGTCTACCGAAAAGTCTCCGAGCACGATCCTCGCAACAGGTGGTTCGGGACCGGCCGCACCGTCCTGGCGCTAGCTCAGCTGTCGATCCTGCTCTTCACCACCCCAGCTGCGTTGATGGTGCCGGTGATCGGACAGAACGATGCTCCGCATTGCGCCGGAGTGCAGAGCGCATCTCTGTACTGCCTCGGACACGACGCCATCCCACTGGAGTGGCGACACTGGGGCATGGCCGCAATCCTGCTGCTGGTGGCCACAGGGTGGCGTCCCCGAGTGACCGCACTCCCACATGCCTGGGTCGCCTACTCGATCGCCGGCAGCATCGCACTGCCCGACGGTGGCGAATCGGTCGTGCGCATCGTCTGCATCCTGATCGTCCCCCTTGCCCTCCTCGACGACAGAGGCTGGCATTGGCAACACCCCACCACCGAACCCAACCGGTGGATTCAACCCCTCTCGTACGCATGCCTGCTCGCGCTGCGACTGCAGCTGGCCTTCATCTACTTCGACAGTGCGATCAGCAAGTTCGGTGTCTCGGACTGGGTCAACGGGACCGCCGAGTACTATTTCCTGCGCGACAACGCATTCGGAGCAAGCTACCCACTCGAACCGATGCTGATCTGGACCTCGAACATACCGGCATTGGTGATCTCGATGACCTGGGGAGCACTGGTCATCGAACTGCTGATCGGAATCCTGTTTCTAGGCACGAGACGATGGCGCAAAGTGGGCCTGACACTCGACATCGTGCTACACGTCGGGATCATCGCGACCATGGGACTGTGGAGCTTCTCCACGATCATGATCGGATCCGCGATCATCGCCGCGATGCCCACCCGCCGGCGCACCACATTCTCGACGGACGGCACACGATCAACCCTCGACGTGAGCGAGCTCGATCGCGACCGAAGCCGCCGCCCCGATGTCACAGACCCCATCACCGCTACAGCGGGCCCTCCCGAAGCCATCGGGTCGGACGAGCGATGACGACCCAATCCACTCACCACGCCAGCCGCGACACGCGCCATCAGTGGCTGTTGATCGACACCCTCGGACCGCACGAACACACCGTGGTGGGAGTGGGCGACACCTCACGCCGGGCAACTCCACTACAGAAGTTTCTCCGCGGTTCCCACCGCACCGCGGCACTCGATGCGGTCCGCTCGGCATCCGATACGGGACGACGTCACGACGTCACGGCCGGCCGCAAGAGGGTGACCGCCGAGCCGATCCTCGATCACCGCGGTCGTACACGAGCTGTGTGGCTGCTCATTTCACCTGTCGAGGAGGCATCTGCAGCTCCGCCGTCCGCTCACGCCTTCGAATGGAATCTCACGCGAGGAACCGCAATCACGATGGCAGCGCCCCACCACGGCCGACAGCGTACTGTTGCCGACGCCATCGAGCCACATGATCTCGGCGTCGACGCCGCCCCAGCTCTGGGACACCTCGTGGCCGCACACGCCGACACAGCAGTGCAACTGACCACAGTGAAGGCCACTGCAGACCATGCGCAGCGCCGAGTGAACGTGACCGGTCGCATTCGCCTCGACCGCGCGACAGGAGACCGTGTGTTCCACGGCCTCTCGCACGACCTCGGACCCTCCCCGCTGCCACCCCAGAGCGCCGCTACTCACTTGTCGGACCTCATCGTTCACTCGCTCTTACGTCCCCAAGAACACCTTGCGATCGTCGATCCCGCCACGCTGATGTTGCTGGTTTGGCACACCGCACCGCCGCCCGGACTGGCGTGGAGAAGCATCGCCACTAAAGCGCGGCCCGTCATACACCCCGAAGACCTGCCGTGCGCACGACTTCTGGCGACAGCCGTACAACAACCTGCGGCCACTGCTCGAACGCCAGAGACAATTCGGTTGCTCCACGAAACCGGCCACTACGAGAAGTACGAAATCAGAGCTGCCCCATTGCCTCTGGGTGCGAAAGCGCGCGCAGCATTGGTCACCGTACGCAGAGTGGGTGAGGTCGGAGCCGGTAGCTCCGCAGATGTCGTGTTATACGACAACACCTTTCCGACCGCGGCATACTGTTCGCCGTGACCTTGAACGACGTCGATGAGGTTCTCTCAGGCCGTCGGCCACGGCGGTATCGAGCAGGGAGGGGCCGTATCTGGTCGATTACCATCGAAACCACCGTTCACGGACGCGGCATCACACAGCGCACCCACGTTTCGGCGAGCAGATTACTGCGCTGCAGGCCCGCCGGCGCGGACATGTCTGTCGCCCACCGGCCGCACAGGCGAGCGGTCGTGCATTTGACCAGCGAACTGTGAGAGAACTGGCCCGTGACCTTCGAGCCACTTAGCTCTATTCGACCCGCTTCAGCAACAGCGACGGACAGGCGAGAGATCGGAAGGTCTCGCGATGGACGTCAAGGCCCCTGGGCTTCTTCACGCATGGGCGAAAACTGGACGGGGACAGTGGATTTGCTGCCTAAGTTTCAAAATTCCGATCGGCAACGGCAAGGGGTACCTTCAGCTCGATCACCAATGGTGCCCCGCCGACGCCGCCCAGCCCGTCGAGTAGCTACCGGAGCGGGGTGTTCGGGCTGGCCGATCAGTCTTGTTCTGTAATCGGTGTTTTCCGATGGGCAAGTGCGTTACTCATCAACGCATCCATCCATTCCCGTGTCATGTCCAAGCCTGAGTGGTTTTCCAGCAGTTCAGCTGCGGTAGCCGCCACCTTCTGTGAGAAGAGAGCCAGAATGCTGATTGACTCGTGCGCCACCAGAGTCGTCACCACATTCAGTGCGTCACCACGCGCTCGCTGCAAGGCGTACGGCTCGTCCGCGTCGAGCTGCAAGTCCTTCAGGAGCTCTCTAGCGCCTTCCCAATTAGGCTTTTTGTGGGCGTGCGCGTACGCGCCCAACACTCGATTCCAAGCCGACAGTCGACCCCACCCGGCGGCCTCTATCCACCGCTGAGGCTTGTTGTGCACGGATTCTTCAAGGCGCTCCGCTTTCGCCGGTTTCGTCCGGTGGACCCTGGATCGAGCGATTTGCTCTAGCGTGCATCGAAGCGAAGCCATCGCCCGGTCGTCGTCTTCCAACCACAACCAGTATGCGGACCGCAACGTCGACGACACCAGAGCCAGGGGAGTCGATGCTGCTGGTATCAGAGGACCGTTGCGTGTCCACAGAGCAGCAAGAGCCGCCAACTCGGCAACCACGATGTAGTTCGTCCCGCGCGAGGCCACCGAGTCAATGTTGAAATCGTCGCCTAGTTCGTCTCGCTCGGCGGCGAGGGCTCGTAGCGCAAACGATGCACTCGCCTGGCGATGAGCGCCGAAGGCTAACGTCGCAAGCTCGTCGTCCCGATACAAGCGACCTGCGGGCCGATGATTCCAGGCCAGCGACTCGTACGTGGATCGTTGATCGTCTAGGTAGCGAACAAACACCGGCAAGAGGCCTTCATCGGGCGACAATGGCATGACGGTAGGCAATCTCGGCAGTACGAACGATGACGAATACGGGAGGGCATCGTCTGGTGGTTCTTCACCCGCGACGTCAGCCGAAGGCCGTACGGCAAGGTTGATACTTGCTATCAACGTCACGGCGTCCTCGGGATCGCCCTGCCGATACAGGCCAGCAGCCGTCATGTATTGAATCTGGGTAAGGCTCAAGCTCAACGCATCCGCTATGCAGTCCACCGCGCCGTATACGACACTTGGTACATCGAATCTGCTCAGGAGCGCGGCCGACTCCCACCACATGGCTTCCTCGAAGAGTCGCGCATGCATTATTTCGCTGAGAACGCCGTAGACGACGGCTGGGCATACTTCACGTCCGTTCGCCAGGACGACGTGCTTATGAGGCGCGGTTGGCTCCTCTGTGCTTGCGGAGCTGTCGTCGCCCTCGATATCTTGCGCAGTAGTCGGGTCTGCGTCGCCCTCGATGTTGGATGATTCCGGCGGTGCGCCAGGATTTGGCATGCGCTCGGCGTATGCGGTCCACGCACGCGCAATGAAGTCCTCCACTTTTTCAGACGGATGTTGCTCGACTCCGACGACAGGTGCCATGACCGCAGTCCATCGTTCGAGTTGTTGTCGGGCGATCGTGGCAGCGGCCACCACTTGTCCTGCGAGAAGCAGTCGGGTGGCCGCGACGCAGCTGTCCACTCCCCAGCCGAGGTCGTGAGGCCATTTGCCATAATAGGCTGACGGTGCGCGATCCAAAGTAAGGTTCAGCTTGCGATGCGCGATATCCAGTATTGCTATCGGTGCCAGAAAAAGGATTGCTTCGAATCGGAATCCATCCGGCAGCTTCTCCGTGTTCTTCATCCTGACGTTGTGGCGCGCAATCAGAGTCTCGGCCAATCGATCGGGTCCAGATCCGCACATGCGCTCGTAATCGCGCACGTTGGTGCCGACTCGCCGTCCACGGTCATCTTTGCGCTTCGCTTTGCGTTCTGCGCTGCTCAGATGGTCCATATCGCCAGGCGACGGAATGCTTGCTCTGTCCATTCGTGCAGCCTACGAGGTCGAGCAATGCTAGGTCGCCGAATGCAGTCAGCCAGCTGTAGAGTGGTCCCAGCATGCACGACGCCTCCGGGGTGATTGAGGCGAGGTCTTGAATCGTTTTGGCCGGTGATCCGGGAAGTGCTATCGCAGGTATCGAAGCGGTCAATTCCGTAAGGTCTGCCGGGCAGCGGCGCGGCAGAATTGATGCGACAATAGGACTACTTAAAGTATCTGCCTTCTACTCTTCGCAGAGTTCGTTATCATCGTTTGGAGGAATGGGTTGCTCAAGCGAAAAGGTGAATTACCTGCTATAATTGGTGGATGCCGGAAAAGCATCGGTAAATCTATTGAATGGAGGACCTATTTGAATCGTGATAGATAAATTATACACCTTAGCGGCGATCATTGTTGCCGTGACAGAAGTAATTAAGGCAACAACGGGATTGGTTGTAGCAGCGTCTACATTGATCCCTTCGATATTAATGTTGATTTGCATTATTTCGGCGCTTTAATCGATGGAAAGACCCGTCACTCGACCTAGGGTGGCGGGTTTTCTGTATCTGTAATGTCAGTTGTCATGGTCGTGTTTTCGTTTCGGTCGGTCAGTGGTTAAGAATGCTGGTCGTGGCGACTTCGGCCAAGACGTCAATCAGGTGCTGACAGACAGAATAGGCCTATAAAATTCTAAATCCCACGCACGTTACAGCGTTCCGAGCAGTTCCATCCAGGGACAAAGCCGAGAGGTCAACCGGCCGGTGAACTAGCGAGTTCCTGAACGGGTAGTCGAACTGGAGTAGTTTGCGATCCGTTGGGTCAGCTGTTCTGCGACCGCCTCGGTGGAGGCGGGGTTCTGTCCGGTGATGAGGGTGTCGGTGATTTCGATGTGCTGCTGCCACGGGTGTCCTGCGGTGTACGTGCCGCCCCGGCGCCGGATTTCCTGCTCGACGGTGAAGGGGAGCGTGCCGAGCAGTCCTACATCGGCTTCCTCTTGGTCCGAGAAACTCGTCATCGTCAGGGCTGCATACGGCCACGTTGCTCCGGATGCGGTGTCGGCAAGCAACGCCGCAGTTCCATGGCAGACCGTCGCGATCGGGGTCCCCTCCCGTCGGAGCGCGCGGAGAAACTCTCCAACGTGAGAGTTCTTGTGCAGGTCCACCACTGGCCCGTAGCCGCCGGGCACAAAGATCCCGTCGACGGTAGAGGGGTCAACCGTTTCGAGCGCGGCCGGCGCGCGCAAATTCTCGCTCAGACCGGATAGGTACGTTCTGTACCCGTCAGGGTCTGGGCTGTGAGGGGCGTGCATGCTGTCGGGTTCGACGTGCGCAGCGCCGCCGCCGGGTGTCGCGATGATCGTCCGTATGTTTGCGGCCGTGAAGATTCGATGGGCTGTGATGAACTCTTCGGCCCAGAAGCCGCATGGTCGAGTGGAGCCGTCATTGAGCGTCAGGATGTGGGCTTCGGACAGCAGGATCGTGATGGTCGACGTTGGTGTCACCGTTGTGCGTCTTTCTCTTCGCGGTAGAGACCGAGGGCGGTCATCGCGGGCGCGTCGTTGAACTCGAACAGCACGGCTGGAATGTCGGTGTCGTTGACGTAGCTGACAGTCGACCACGATGGAACGGCGATGCTGTCTCCTTCGCTGCACCGGAACGGCTTTCCGTCGACGTGGATGGTGGACAACCCTTGTGCCCCGATCAAGACGGCGGAAGCGGTGCGCCGCATCGGTTGTGTTCGGATCCCTGCAGGTAGGAGTGTGAATGCAGCATCGATGACCGGTGTGACAGGGTCGTGGGTTCCTTCTGCGTGCAGGGTGTGTCGGTATGCGTGGTGCGGGTCGGCCTCGTGGGTCCGCTGTTGCTCACCGAGGGCGCGAAGTACGTTGTCCCACTTGTAGAGCAGCGGCTCGCTCAGGTTTCGGTGGTGTCTGTCCTGCGCGAAAATGTGGGGCTCGAGGTGGGTGTTGTCGGTGTGGAGCTCGAACTGTGTCGCGGCGAGGGCGGCGACGAGGGGGTCGTTGGTGCAGTCCTGCCAGATGGCGGGGGAGTCGGTGGGGCTGTCGTTGCCGTGCTCATGCCATTCGCCGGCGGGGGTGATCACCACGTCGCGAGGCTCGAGATACATCTTGGTTCCACCGACGGCCGTCCATGCCCCGTCACCCTCGTGCATGTAGCGCAGGGCCGTCGGCGCGTGCCGATGCGGGGTCATACCTTCACCGCGGTTGATGATCTGCAGCCCCGAATAGAGATATCCGACGGCGGCCTCGCGGGCATGGCCCGGATTGGCGAGGGTCAGTACCCGTAGAGCTGCTCGGTCGCCCTTGACCATGTCGGCTGCCGCGATCGCGAGCGGTCGAAGCTCGGCATAACTCCAGTGCACGGCATGGGAGTCGGGGGCCGGGGCCCACGGCAAGTTCTCGTTGGCCGCGGACCACCGCCCGATGGCGGATATTGCTGCCGCCTTCTCGTGCAGCATGGCCTCGGTGGAAATGGTGGTGGTCACGACGCGGATACCTCCTGTTGGGTGACGGTCACTGAAGCGAGTGGACGGGGTGTGCCGACGACGGCGTCGGCTGCCTCGGTGAGCTCGGCAACCAGTTGGTCGATGTGGTCGGCAGTGGTGTGGATGTTGCCGATGGACACTCGGATGACGTAGTGGCCGTTGAGCTCGGAGTGGGAGAGCAGCGTCCGGTGGGTGCTGTTGACGGTCTCGAGGATCTTCCGCGTCGCCTGTCCGTCGGCAGAGGAGATCCGGAGGCAGAGCAAGGGGAGCGGCGAATCGTTCGCGAGATGCCACCGCGGGTCTGCGGCAAGGGCGTCTCGCAGCCTCGTCGCCAGGGTGAGACTGTGTTCGAGTCGAGTTCGGATGCCTCGTATTCCGAAGGCGCGCAGGGTCCACCACAGTTTCAGAGCTCGGAATTGTCGCCCAAGGTTGAGGGTGTAATTCATGTAGTCGATACCGCCGGTGGTGTCGGTACGCAGGTATTCGGGAACCAGTGTGAAGGCGGCTTCGAGTGCTCCGGGGTGACGGCAGAACAGTGCCCCGCACTCCATAGGGGTGAAGAGCACTTTGTGTGGGTTGGCGACGAGAGAATCGGCGGCCGCGAGTGACGGAAGGACCTGCGCGATGGCCGGGGCTATGCGCCAGAAGCCTCCGTACGCGGCGTCGACGTGCAGCCACACTCGGTGGTCGCGGCACACGGCCGCAATCGCCTCGACCGGGTCGAGAGCACCTGAAGTGGTCGTACCGACGGTGGCGACAACAGCGATCGGTGTGTAACCGTCCGCGACGTCCGATCCAATGCGAGTCGACAGAGCAGCAGGATCGAGTTGGCCGCTAGCGTCGGTGGGTAGGCGTACGACATTGTCGAGCCCGATGCCGAGAGCGATCGCAGCTTTGTCGACCGACGAGTGGGCCTGGTCGGAGGTGTAGATCCGGCCGGGTTTCTGGCCGGATGTTCCGTGATGTCGAACCTCGGGCTGTGCCCGGTGGCGGGCGGCGGCCAACGCGTAGAACGTGCCCAGTGATGCACCGTCGACGAGCAGTGCGTCTGCGGCGGGGTAGTCGAGCAGTTCGGCGAGCCATCTGGTGACGGTGTCTTCGACGGCGGCAGCCGAGGGCGCGCTCTTCCACAACATGACGTTGACGTTCAATGCCGCAGCGGTCATCTCGGCGAGGATGGCCGGTCCGGAGGAACTGTTGCTGAAGTAGGCGTGGAATCGTGGATGGTTCCAGTGCGTCAAATGCGGAACGACGTTGTTCCAGGTGTCGTCGAGTATGTCGGCGAAATCTGTTGCCTCGGATGGCAGCTCGCTGTCGATCGCGTCGGCGACATCGGCCGCATCGGCCGGCGTCGTGACGGGCACGTCGTCGAGCGCGGCGAAGTGTCGACATATTCGATCGAGGGTGTCGGTGCCGAAGGCTTTGAGCTGCTCGGGAGTCCAGTCGCCAGTCGGCTTTGTTGGGTCGGGGGTCATTCGACGTCGACCGGCAGCTCGTGGGCGAAGACGACCTCGCGGGGGCGTTCGCAGTACCGGCGGTAGAAATCTTCGAGTAGTGGCGTCTCCGATTCGATGAGGTGCGTGGCGTGCTCGGCGCTTTCCCAGGGGTAGGTCATCGTTACGCGTTGGGGGTCCGATGCGTGCTGGAAGAAGCGCGCGTGGCCCGCCCACCCCGGGTGGTGGTGTGCGTTGTCGTCGAGGAGTTCGTCCATTTCTTGCAGGACCGAGAGGGCGTTCTCGGCCGCTTCGGCGGTCAGGTGCCAGGTTTCGATGACGGTGATCATGAGAGGGCGAAGCCTTTCTGTTTCAGTTGCTCTGACCGGTGCTGTCGAAGTGCTCTTGCAGCAGTGAATCGCCGCCGGGGACGAATCGTTGGCAGATGAGTTGGTGGGCGCGCCGGTTCTCGGCCTGGCTCTTCCAGAGCCGTCGTGCGGAATCTGCTGCGACGCCGGGAAGTTCAGCCGTCTTGAGTGTTGTACGGACGATCTTGGCGCGGGTGAGCATCACGTCGTGATCCCGGTTGAACACGGCGGAGAACCCGGGTTCGAGCCAGGGCGGTTCCATGGATGGCCGGACGAAGTCACGGTAGATCTCCGGTGAGAAATCGGACGCGTACCGCATGCTCTCGGTCGCCCCGGCGTAGAGAGTCCCTAGTTCGGTGAGTTGGTGGGCGAGAGCGGGCCACTGCTTGTTTGCAAGGCACTCCAGCACTGCCGCGAGCCGGCTGTTCATGGATATGACGAACAGGTGGAACAGGTGGTGGCCCTTCTTCCAGCGTGTGATCGCTTGTCGTGCAGCGTCGTTGGGAGCCTGCGGGGTGCGATCGTCCGTGCTGTGGTCTGCCGGCGCTGCCAGCGGGGAAGGATCTCGTCCCTGTGCGGCCACAGCTGCTGCGGCGGAGGCGTCGCCGACGACTACGGCCAGGGCGTCGAGTAGGCGGAGTCGTGAGTCGTTGTCCAGAGTGGACTGCGGCAGATCTGTGGTGATGGCGGTGACGACGGTCAGTGCGCTGACCGCCCACGCGTGCGGGTCGGCGCTGCGGGAGATCCTGAAGTAGGTGTCGTATTCGGCGCTGCGGGCGACGGGGATGGTGCTATCGGTGGGTAGGACGACTCGATCGATGCTCGTCGGAGATGGGGTCATGAAGGCCTCTTCCGTGGCTTGAAGTGGAGTCAGGGTGGTGGGGGTGTCGGGTTGCGGTCCAGACGGCTCCGACGACGACGGCGGCTCCGGCCAGTTGAATCCAGGTGGGTCGCTCGCTGAGGACAACGAATCCGAACGCGATAGCCAGCACAGGCTGCAGCAGGAGTAAGGCCGCGACGGTATTAGCCGCCAGCGATCGGGATCCCGAACTGATGAACAGCCAGGCGGCAACCTGTCCGAGCAAAGCGAGCGCGATCATCCATCCCCACGCGGCCGCGGAGATGTCGAGATCGAGGTCTCCGAGGCCTGCCGAGACAATGCCGGCAGTGACCGTTGCCGATGCGGTGGCCACACAGATCGGGGTGACCAGATGGCTGGGGCTTCGCTGGGTGGAGCGGCGGTTCAGGAACAGGTAGGCCGCGTACGCGGCACCGGCGGAGATTCCCAGGATGGACCCGCGGAGCGCGTTGTCGGCTCCTGTTCCGCCGATGAGTCCGCCGGCGAGTGCAACGCCGAGCAGCATGCAAGGCACCGCCATGAGGAATCGTCGGGGGATTGCGGTTCGATCGACGACGAGCGCGATCAGCGGCAGCACGACGACCTGGACATTGATAAGGACGGTGGCGATCGAGGCACCGACGTCGAGGATGCTCGCGGTCCACATCACGTAGTCCGCTCCGAGGAAGACTCCGGCACCAATGGCCATGGGATACAACCTCGTCGGCATTGCGCCGCGTCGGTGAAGTTCCCACAGCGCCATCGGAACGAGAGCCGCCAGCGCGATAAGACATCGTAGAAATGCCGCCGTCCCCGAGGTGACATCGGCGAGTTTGACGAAGGTGGCGGACAGCGACAGCGACGCGGCACCGGCGATGACCAGCGCCGCATTCCCGCCCACCCCCCGATCGGCGGCGTCAGCTCTCGGTATCGCGGTTCTGGTCACCTGGTCAAGGCAACCAGTTACAAACCGATAAGTCTACTAGCCAGTTCTACCGCTAAAACAGTAGTATCACTTATATGTTGTCGTGGGATCGGATGAAAGTTTTCGCCGCAGTAGCCGAACAAGGTTCTGTCACTCGAGCTGCAGAATCTTTACACCTCACCGGACCTGGAGTGTCGCAACACATCCGCAAGTTGGAGAAGGAAGCCGGCACCACCCTGGTCGAGAGAGAGGGAAGGTCGATACGGCTGACCCCCGCCGGTCGCGCACTGGCGACACGTGCGGCCGCCATGTCCGCTCTCGCCGAAGCCGCAGAAGACGACCTTGCCTCGATCGATACCGACGTTGCCGGAGCGCTGAGAGTAGGCGCGGTCGCAAGTGCATTACGTCGGCTGGTGGTCCCAGCTCTGGCAGACCTCGCTCGCACGTATCCACTGCTGCGCCCCGAGGTCGTCGACGGAGAAGGAATCGATTTGCTCGACCGCCTCCAGCACCGCACCCTCGATCTCGTCGTCTTCGAGTCCTGGGACCATCGGCCGGCGACGGTCCCCGCAGGTATCGACGTCCACACCCTCCACACCGAGGATGTACACCTCGCGGTACCGATCGAGGATAGCCGTGAGATGGCAACCCTCTCCGGCGAAACGGAATCGATCTGGACGGTATGCCCATCAGGGTCGGATGCGCACTCCGCGCTCGTGCACGCATTGCGCGAAGCTGGAGTCGAACCGACGATCCGCTACGAGGTGTCCGACTATTCGACCCAACTGGCCCTCGTCGAAGCAGGTCTGGCCGTCGCGCTGGTTCCGGACACCGCGCGAGTCCGAACGGCCGGGGTGCGGTATCTGCCGACCGAGCCGGCCGTGACGCGTTCGTTGCGTGCGGCGAGCTCGACCCGAATCCCGGCTGTCGGCGCGCTCCTGAATGCGATGAACGTGATTCTCGCAGGCTGATTCCGCGGCCGACCTGCACCCGTAACGCTCGGTTCTCAGGACTGCTCAAAAGGTAACGGGCAGGCATATGACATCTGCGAAACAGGTTGTATGGCAGTGATTGTCAGGGCGCAGGTATGCGCTAGATCCGGGTTCACGGCCACCGGAAGCGCGGGAGATCGCGAATGCTGAACGTCGGCAGGGCGACGGTGGTGGCCGAACACTGTCCGACACGCCCGTGGGATCAAGCTTCGTAGAATTCCCCTATTCGGGGAATTCTACGTTCCGTTCAAGACCTCCGCCATCGGTGCCACAATCGTTACGGTGCGGCGATGAACAGCATCACGCCCCATGAAATGACCCCACTCAGCCCGATTGCATCGGCAGGTTTGCTCGGACGAGCGGCGACGACGTGCTGAACTTCTGCTCCCTGGTAGTGGCAGTCACTGCCGTTATAGCGATCCGTTCCTTCACGGAGTTCCGATCCAGGCGGGTCACGATAGCCGTCTTCCTCGCGGTGTTTCTGCTCTTCAGGTTCGGTGTTCCTCGTCTTACGCCGTTCATCGGATGGCTGCTCGGTTTGTCCACCGAGTAACGGTGCGGGCCAAACGTGCAGAGCTGGCCCGCTGGCCGGGAGAGAAAGGAGAGTGATGTCGAGCGGTATCGTGCATCGAACGATCGATTAAAGGGTGGGTGCGAGTTGTGAGCTGCAGCGAACAGGGTTCGTTCGAGGACATCGTGCCGGGGCTTTTCAAGACCTCGAACGGCATCGCCGACGACGCCGTGAACGGGTGTCCGGGGTACAAATCGCCCCAGGTCCAGCAAGTGACTGGGGTAACGTACCGCCAGCTCGACTACTGGGCCCGTACAGGGCTTGTGTCACCGTCGATCCGCGCTGCATCCGGTTCGGGATCGCAAAGGATGTATGCCTTCTCCGATATCGTGGTGGTCAAAGTGATTCGTCGCCTGCTCGAGGCCGGAGTGTCTTTGCAAAATGTACGCATTGCGATCGAGTGCCTGCGTGCGCGTGACGCCCAGGGTCTGGCATCTGTGACCCTGCTCTGCGACGGTATTTCGGTGTACGAGTGCACATCTGACGACGAGATTGTGGACTTGTTACGCGGTGGGCAGGGCGTGTTCGGCATCGCGCTCGGGCATACAGTCGCGGACGTGGCTGCCGATATCCGTGCGCTCCCTGCAGTCGCTGCGGGAAGCGGCAAGGTCGCCGGGATCGACGAACTGCGATCGCGACGCGACCGCAGGACCGCTTGAAATCGACTACGGAATGAGTAGACACCCTCGGACCAACCATATGGTCCATGCAATGAATTTCGCTGCTTCCGACACGTGGGACCTGATGGAGACGGGAATTGCAGGCGGCATCGGACCTGGAGAAGAGACGCTCACCGATCTCAATTTGATTCGGTTGCAGACTCACATTCCGTCGTTGCGAGTGACGAAGTTCGACAAGGCTGTCGAAGCGGGAAACGGCGCAGATTGGGAGTGGTGGATCGGTTCTTCGGCCGAGGAGCGGTGGATCAAGCTCCGAATTCAAGCGAAACGCGCAAGTCACGATGCCGACATGTACGAGCAGCTCGGACACACAGTGAAGGGAGTCAAGCAATACGACAACCTGATCTTCAAGAGCCTGACCGAAGATGCAATTCCGCTGTACGTCTTTTTCAACGGGTGGCCCGAGGACAGGTTTCTCGTGGGAGGCCACTATCACGATGCGATCGCACAAAACCTCAGAGCGGTGCACGGTGGGCACGTTCCGTACCCGTTGTGGGGCTCGTTGGACTGGGGGTGTGCAATAGCCGCGGCGCAGAAAGTCAAAGCGATCCACGGCGATCCATCGGTATCGGACTTCCCGGCGGCTCTCATCCCCAGGAGACGCCGCAAAAACAAGCGCTACATCCCCCGCTATCTCGTGCACTCGACCCCCTGGGCATACCTCCTGCACTCCGGATCTGGAGGCGCGACACCCACAATTCGACAGGTGGCCGAAAATCTTCACCATATGGAGGGAAACAGATCGCCGCTCACCGACGACGCCTTCGAGGAAATGACCCATCCTCTGCCGTCAAGAGCAGCCGAGCAGGCCGCCTACAACGGCGGGTTCTCGATCCGGAAATCTCTCACCACAGTCGATGAAGCGCGCCATGCTGAACGTCTCGTCACCGCGAGGGAATTCGCTCGCGAGATCGGCAGAGACGATCTCGTGGGTCGGATGCTGAACCTGACAGATGAGACCGAGCGGACAGGACCGGGATATCGACTGTTGTTGGAGCTCAACCCTGAAAGCTCATTTTTCATGAGCCAGGGATAGCGGCGGTCGCCGGATGTGAGATCTCCTGGTTCGACACGAAAAAGTAGTCGGAGGCCACCGTGTGGTGTGCCTCCGACTCACCCTGTGCAATCTCAGTACCAGGAATGCTACACGCGCACAGTCGATATGGCGATCTACACGAACTCGCGTATTCGAGGGAGCACTGCGGCGATCTCCTCGAACAGGCTCGGCCAACCTCGACGCAGACGAGTGACCCTGCCCGATTCGAGAAAATTTCCGTCGAGAATGTGTGAAACCCGCAGATTCGCTGCAGGTGCGCCCAGCGCGGCCAGTTTGGCGTAGACAGGGTTGCTCGGAAGCTCGTGCTGATGGGAATAGGCCAGCACATCGTCCGCGGACCAGTCCCACACCGGACCATAGGCCACAGTTCCATCGTTGCGGCGAACCGTCCCCCCGTGGTGTCGACGCTGCTCCGCTTTGTTGCTGCAGCAGCTCGCGCCTTGGCAGCGCTCGTTGATCTCACGTGCGAGAGCGGAGTAGTACATCGACCACCTGCCGGTTCCTTTCCTGGATTCGTCTGCCCGCACGCCCCAGACCTCCCCGTCACCGAATTTGGTGTGCGCAGCCCGGGCAGGCTGCGCAATCAAGGTCTCGAAGCCTCGCGCGGGTACATGAGCCGACGGGCTACCGCCGTGGTCCCATTCCCCGGTCCGGGCCATCACAGTCAACAGCGTTGGTTCAGCGCGAATGATGTGCAGGTCCAGTCCCAGCTTCGTCGCAATCTGCTCGACGTAGGCGTAGGTCTCGGGGTATTCGAGACCGGAATCGAAAAAAGCTACCGGGACATCTGGGTCCGCCTGACGGGCGAGATCAACAGCAACGACGGAATCCTTTCCACCGCTGAATGCGACGTACCCATCGAATTCGTCGAGGTGTTCGGCCACGCGATCGACGATCGTCGAAATGTCATGTCGCGAGGATCGAAGGGACCGCAGGCGAGTGAGATCGAGGCCGTCGAAATCGTTGCTACGCACCGCCACAACGATAGTCGGGACACGGACACTTCAGACTGGACGAAGCAGAAGCTGCTACCCCGAACAGGCGGAATTACCGGTTACACAATGGGCGTCCGTGTGGTCGCTCGGCAGCAGTTTTCGGGTTGTTCGAGGTGTCCGGTGCCGGTGTTATGTTCGCCCGGATATCGTCCGTTGAATGAGCAAGAGGAAGAGGTGGCGACCGATGAGTCCCACAGAGTCCGACCCAGGCAGCGCGTTGCCCCGGTGGGTAGTTGATCCGTCGGCGGCGAACAATGCGACCGATCAGTCGAACGATTCCGAGCCAGAAGGGGGGTCGGAAGATCGCCACGATGGGCAGGACAGTGACCTCCTCCAGGACTCAGGTGCAGGTCAGCCAGAACCCGCCCGTGAACAGCCTGTAGCCAGCGAATTCGTGCCAATCGACGCACCCAGAATCGCAGCCGACAACGCTGATGAAAACGTGTCAAAAAACGTACCCCAAGCCCGGTCCAAAGTCGCATCCGAAATCGTGCCGAGAGACCGGCCCAGCGCCGCACCCAGCAGCTCCCCCTCGGCGAGCCAGCCCAATTCTGGTGCTCATCGACCCACCTCGGAGCCGGCCCCACGGCCGCCGCGCGTCAACGATGGTCAGGTACCAATACCGGACCGGCCCTCGGCCTGGCCAGGGCAGGGCGGCTCCGCACCCGCTGTTGAGCAATGGCACACCAACAAGTCGGCCGGCAGTTCAGCACCGACATCTCACCCGGAGCCAACAAGCGCCCCCGACTCTCCGGCAGTGACAGCTCATCGCCCCTTCACCTCGCAGCCCGTTCAGTTGGTAGAACCAGTGCCCACAGCAATTCCGACAGCAAGGCCGACAGCAGCTGTTGCCCCTCCGCGGTCGATCGACGAACTGGAGCTGATCCGCCGTGCGCAACTGCCACCTAGCAAAGGTTGGCGACGATGGCTCTACCGACTCTCCTTCGGTTCAGCCAATCCCGGCCAGTCGCCGGCTGAACTCGAGTACGAGCAGCTCCTGCGCCGCGTACGGCAACCGGTTCGAGGGAACTACAAGATCGCAGTCCTCTCCATGAAGGGCGGGGTCGGAAAAACAACCACGACAACAGGGCTTGGATCGACCTTCGCAGCACTGCGGGGCGACCGCGTCATTGCCTATGACGCCAACCCAGATTTCGGGACGCTCGCGTACCGCATTCACCGAGACAGTGACCGCACAGTGCGAGACTTGCTCGCGGACAAAGAAGTACACAGCTACTCCGACGTACGGAGCTACACCTCGCAAGCGCGAAGCAGGCTCGAAGTTCTTGCAAGCGAGCGTGATCCGTCCGTTTCCGAAGCATTCAACGAGCACGACTACACCGCCGCACTGCGCATCCTCGAACAGTTCTACAACATCATCTTGACCGATTGCGGCACCGGTCTCATGAACTCGGCCATGGCAGGCGTCCTCAAAGAAGCCGACGCACTGGTCCTGGTCTCCTCCGCAGCCAAGGACGGAGCACGCAGCGCTGGGGCGACCCTCGAATGGCTGTCGCGACACGGCTTCGACGACCTGGTCAAACGCACCGTCGTCGTCATCAACGAATCACGGAAGGGCTCGACCGCCCTCGATGTCGAGCAACTCAAGTCCTACTTCGCAGAACGCACTCGCGCCGTCCAGGTCGTCCCGTACGACGACCACCTTGCCGAAGGCGACACCATCGATCTCGAGTTACTGGGCAAGCCTGCACAACGCGCGTTCGTTGAGCTGGCTGCTCTGCTCGCCGACGACTTTCCTGCCAACGTCGGCCGGCACGCACCAGCGCCCGGCCCGAGTCCTTGGTGAGTTGGACTGTGCCGGTGAAAGTTGGCCTGTCCGTAGTGTCCGGGCGCGCCGTTAGAGTACAGATATGGCCGAACTATCAAGGGGCAGAGCAGCGCTCGACGTTGTGACGACCGCCTACGAGGCCGCGACAGGATTTGCGGTTTCGTGGCCACCAACCGGAGTTTCAGGTGACTCCGCGTGCGCGCGGTGCGGTGGCGCGACAGAAGGTTCCGGACGGCGAGTGCGTGAGACTGTGTCGAGAACGTTCACCGGGTTCGACGGGTGGGTAGACGTTGCGGCTCCTACGATGTGTCGCGTCTGCGTTTGGGTGTACACGACAACGGCACTTCGCTCGGACCTCCTGCTGGTCACCAGCGATCCACGGCGTGCCACGAAATTGTCGAAGACCCGCTTACGTCGCGTTCTGGGACAAGCGATCTCTCCGACGTCCGCCGTCGTCGTTCCGTTACGTCCTGGGCGCAAGCACATTCTTCCTCATGCCCGGTGGGGTCGGGTCGCCGTCGACGACATCGCGCTTCCATGGACAGAGCACGACGCGGAACGCCTGAGCGCAGTCGTGCGATTGCGACGGCGAGGGTTCTCCCTGGCCGCCCTTGCGCGCGCAGCGCCGGCATTCAGCACGCTCAAGAACATTCCGCATCGAACGTGGACGTCTGTGTTCGCGGATTGGGACAGCCTCGATCCGTGGCGAGAGCGGCCTGTGTACCTCGACCTCGCAGCGACGGCTTCAACGTCAACCAGAGGCACGGCATGACCCCGATCAGAGCTACGACACCGACCCAAACCTGGCTGGACGCAGCCAGCTTCCTGCCGCCCGTCACCGGTGCAGCAGCAATAGCCGAACGACTGTTGCTGCTGCTGCACTACGGAATCAACTGGGACACCGGGTGGGTGGGACGCCGGAGAGAGCTGTACTGGGACCACCACCTGCCAGACCGAGTCCGGGTCGCGACATACACCGGCGGAGCCGACCTCGATCGATGGTGGAGCACCGTGGCAACCGATCTCGAGTCAGCGCCGTCGACGAAAGAACAACGCCTCGAACTATCGGTCCTTCTACGCGAGGAATCGATACCGGTCCTGACCCTCTTACGGGAAAACACCACCGCCCTCGTACTCCGAACACGGATCGTGGCCGAAGCTGTTCAAGCGCGCCGGGCCACCACAGCGACTGCTACATCGCCCAGGAGGCAGAAGTGACCTCGACCCTGCGCTGGCAGCTCGACATCACAGCGGTCTCGGCGATCTCGCACCGCGGTGAACACAGCGCCACCACAACGACCTTGTTCCGGCGCGAAAAAATACTGCAGCCCAACGGTTCCGCAGCCTTGGTTCCGATTGTGTCCGGCAACTCCTTCCGAGGGGCGCTCCGGCGGATCGGAGAGGAGCTATTACGGGACGCCCTTGCATACGAAGGGCTTCTCAGCTTGTCTGCAGCTCACACACTTCGGAACGGGGGCAGCCTGACCAAGGTCACCGGAGAGCCACTGTCCGGCGAACGGCTCCACCGGCTCCGTACATTGAACCCACAGGTCAGCGTCTTTGGCGGCAGCGGCGGCGGTCGAATGATCGACGGCTGTCTCCGCGTGGGCAAAGTGATTCCGCACGTCCTCGAAACCGACCACCTCATGAGCCGTCCCGCACCTGACCGTGCTGTCTTGAGCCAATTCGACACCATGGCGCTCGAACGATACAGCCGGTTCGACGATTCCACCGATCATGACTTCCCCACAGTCGCCCGAACCGACGCAGCCACCGTCGACGGTAGCTCTCTGATGCGTTACGAGATCGAAACACTGCCTGCCGGTACACGATTCGAGTCCTTCTTGCGTCTCGATCGCGCAACCGATCTGGACGTGGCCTTCTTCTCCGACGTCGTCGGCAGGTTCGTCGAGTCCGGAACCATCGGCGGGCGTACAGCTATCGGACACGGTCTCGTCCGCACCAGCTTCGAGCGGACCCTTCTCGCCGGCGACGACCCGAAGGAGCTCGACTGGCGAACCCATCTTCGAGAGCGCCGTGAGGAGGCGCTGGAAGTCATGGAGGCGCTGACGTGATGAGGCCGTTTGAGGTGAAAGCACACCTGGCGGTCGGACTTGCGCATGCAGCTCCATGGGCGACGAGCCTCGATGGCTTGCTCGCATCCGAGATGTGGGAAGACGAGAAAGCCGCTGCTCGGGGCCGCGGACAGTACCTCGAAGCCGCCGGCCCCGACGAAGTGCCCGCCGATCTGGATCTGCCACTCGCTCGGTGCACTCTGGGGGGAGGCGACGACTGGCATTGGTGCGCTACATACGCCTATCCCGAAGACCCGGTCGACGCCCCGGAAATCCATCACTGGAGCGGACGCCCCGACCACCGTGCGCTCGAGCAACTCTCGAGGTACCGACCATCGGTCATCTCCGACCGGCAGGGCCGATATCGCGCACGCCAGATGCCGCTCCTACTGACCTCCACGCGGACTGTGCTCTGGCGAGGTGTCGGCGACATCGACCGGGTGAGCGCAACCCTGGCATCGATCGATGCAATCGGGAAGAAGCGCAGCCAGGGTGAGGGGCAGGTGCTGAGATGGGAAGTGCATCCCGTCGACATCGATGCCTGGTCGGCCGGCCACCTCCATCCGAACGGCCACCTCGGTCGCCTGAGCCCACGGATCTGTCTGCAGGGCAAACCAACAGTCGAAACAGGCGGTTTGGGCCGAGGCGCGATACGGCCACCGCACATGCACTGGTCGAGAATGCGCGAGGTATGCATGCCATGGACACCCCAGTGACCCGTGAATCGGCACCGGAAACGTTGCGGGACAGCAACTTGTCGGAGTCGAACGCCATACTGACAACTATGCGAATCCGAACCCTCGATGGTCCACCGCTACCTGCCGAAATCTTGGCCCATGCGGCGCGCGCGGTCGTTCTTGCGGACCTTCTCGCCGGCCAAGACATCTCCTGCGGCGAGAAGCTTTCAGCGAGGAGCGACGCAAGTCGAGACGCTTCAACAATCAACCGCGGTTGACCGCGCCGACTATAACGGGGTCGGCATCACCGGGCAGGTTTGACCGGCGACTCGCGCGTTGATTCACGCTGTGCGGGAGCGTATTCGGTACACCTGCCGGGTGGTGATTCCGAGCTGGCTTGCGATGGACTCGACTGGGACGTTCTGGGCCGAAAGCGTGGCTATCGTGAGCGCCTGTTGTTGATGCCGGGTAGGCCGGCTCTCTGTGGCTGTGGTGTGCTGAAGCTCTTGGCGCTCTCGTGGTGTCTTTCCGCCCCAAATGCCGTGCTGTTCGTTGTACGTCAGTGCATGGGCGAGGCAAGCAGCTCTGGCGGGGCATTCTGCGCAGACCCGCTTTGCTCTGCTGGTTGCTCCACCCGGGGGCGGGAAGAACTCCTCGGGGTCTGTCTGTGCGCACAATGCGTCCGAGCGCCATGACGAAATGTCCGCCGCCGCGGGCGGGGGCAGTGGCACGGCGATGGCTGTTTCGAGCGGTGTCACGTGTTGGGTCCTTTCTTTCGGGCGACCCGGCCTTTTTCGAGTGGGTTCGACGATATCGAGGGACCCGGACACTTCACCCAGCACACGTGGCGGTCCGGTGCTTTTTGAGCCCGGACCGCCACTGTCCCCGGCACTGAGTGCGCCGGGGACAGTGGCGGTTGGTGTGACTGGGTGAAAAGCGTTCTGGCGCGGTATGATTGAGGCGTTCTGTTGTTGGCGAGACTGACCATCTTGCCCATCTTTCGAGGAGTTTCAAATGCCGGATTTGGCGACTGCGGTAACTGTTGTGGATGCGTGCGGAAGGGCTGGTGTCCCGTCGTTGTTGATTTCGGGGCCGGGTATGGGGAAGTCGAGCCTGGTTCGAGCACTTGCTGCATCCGAAGGGGTGTTGTGCGAAACGGTCTTGGGGTCCTTGCGGGAGCCTGCCGACTTCGCAGGCCTGCCGGTAGTCCGTGAGAGTGGAGTGAGATTGGAGGCCCCGGATTGGGCGCGACGGCTACATGCAGAGGGCGGGGGCTACCTCTTTCTGGACGAGCTGACCACGAGTCCACCGGCCGTTCAGGCTGCGATGCTGGCAGTCGCACTGGATTTGAAGGTGGGTGATCTGCAACTGCCGAAGGAGACTCGGGTCATCGCAGGTGCAAATCCGCCCGATTGCGCAGCAGGGGGGTACGAGTTGGAGGCCCCCTTGGCAAACCGCTTCTGCCACATCGAGTTCACGCCGTCTGTCGATGAATGGCTCGACGGCATGGCCACGGGTTGGGCAAGCACAGCCTATTCGCGTGCGGTGACCAGCGACGAGCAGCGGGAGGCGTTGGTGCGCAGTTCCATCATCGGGTACATCCAGCGTGCACCCGAGGCGCTCGATGCGTTCCCGAAGGTCGGAGTGCAGACAGGTGGCGCATGGCCGTCTCGGCGCACCTGGTCGATGCTCGCGAAGGTGTTGCCACATCTTCGCGACGATGACAACGCCGCGACCAACGCGGTGGTGTTCGGCCTGATCGGGGAAGGCACCGGTGTCGAGTTCCTCGAATGGCGTCGCAACGCCGACCTCCCCGACCCCGTAGCCGTTGTCGAAAACCCCGAGACAGCGTTCGATTGGCGCTCGCGTCCTGATCTGGTGTGGGCCGTGCTGTCCGGTGTGACGGCGTGGGCGGCCTCGCGCGGCACTGTCGAAGCGTGGCGCAACGCCTGGGGTCCGCTGATTGCCGCCGCCGAGGCAGGAGCGCCCGACGTAGCCGGGGCTGCGGCACGAACCCTGGCGAAAGCGCGACCGGCGAAGGCCTCCGTTCCGGCCAGCGCGCGCCGATTTGCACCGATGCTGGTGGCAGCGGGCTTGGTCGAGGCAGCGGCATGAGCGGTGTGCGCGCGCTCGAACCGGCTGAAATGCGAGCGTTCCGACTCGCACGGCTGGTGTCGGCCGAACACATGCCCTACTTCATGCGCGCCCTGTTCGCAGCCCAACCCGTGGCGGCACCGGGCCTGGGTACCTTCGCGGTGGATGCTCGGTGGCGGCTGTACTTGGACCCGGATCTGTTGATCGGGCCTTGCGCATGGCCGGTGCCGATGGTCGGTGCAGTGCTACTGCACGAGGTCGGGCATCTGTTGCGGGCACATGCTGACCGCGCCGCCGCTCTGGGGAAGCCCATCGATCACCTGGTGTGGAACTTCGCGGCCGACGCCGAAATCAACGACGACCTGTTGGCTGCGGGAGTCGGCCTGCCCGAAGGGGTGATCACCCCTCAATCGTTCGGCTGCCTTCCCGGAGACACAGCCGAGCAGTACTACGACTACCTACGTGACCCGGTTGTGCAACCGATTGCCGTCGAACTCGCTGGCGCTGAAGGCGATCCGGGATGCGGATCAGGATCGGGGTGCCCTGCGGTCCCCGGCGAACTCATCGGCTCGGGAGAAGTGATCACGGAGGGACTGGACAATGCGGAAGCGGACCTGGTGCGCCGATCTGTCGCGCAGGCAGTTCGCGAAGCAGCTGGTACCGGTCGAGGTAGTGCCCCGGCGGGACTGGTCCGGTGGGCAGCTGATGTTCTCGCCCCGCCGACTGTGGCGTGGGATCGTCTGCTACGGGCCGTAATTCGGCGTGCGTTGGCAGAGCAGGCGGGTAGGACGAACTATTCGTACTCCCGTCCCTCCCGTCGTCGCATTCCTGGAATCGTCGCCCCGGCTATGCGGGGGCCGTCGATCACGGTTTCGCTCGTCATCGACACGTCCGGGTCGATGACGAGCGCAGACCTCGATGCCGCGATGGGCGAAGTGGCGGGAGTTCTCAAAGCTGGTGGCATCGCACGCGACCGGGTTCGGATTCTGGCGTGTGACGCCAAATCCACTACGGCACAACACGTACGATCGGTCGCTGATGTGACGTTGGTTGGTGGTGGCGGAACCGATATGAGGGTGGGAATCGCCGCAGCCAACGCTGCGCGCCCTGCACCCCACGTCGTCGTGGTGCTGACCGATGGCGATACACCCTGGCCCGACCGGCCCACGAGGTCGCACCTGGTGTGCGCAATCATCGGCGGCGTCCAGGGTAGGGGCGTCACACCGGCATGGGCATCGACGGTGCACGTGCCAGTCGGATCGGGGGCCACGCGATGAACGAAAGCGGACCCGTGGAACTGCTCAAGTACGCAGACAGGGTGCTCACCGGCACTGGAATCGCCGCCGCCGATATCCGCATCGTCGTCGCCAGCGCAGCGGCCGACGCCGCCACAATGGCGTTGCGCGCAGGGTGGGAGTGCGCGAGCAACGCCCTGATCCTCGTCGACGGTGACGAGCGATGAGCGTGGAGTGGTTCGACCTCGCGCAACGCCTCTACGCCGCCGAGAAGATGCAACCGGTCCCTCGGCTGGCACATGCAACCTTCAAGCCGTCCACGACCGCAGTGGCCGTGCGTGCGGTCACGCGAGGAACAACGCTGGCCGTGTCCGTCGCTCGAGATGGATGCACCGAAGAGTCCGCGCACGACACCGAGGCTCTGGCCCTGCTCGCTCGCAACGGGGCAACGACGGTGGGTACGGCTGAACCGGCCATGCTGCTCACTGATGACGCCGCGACGATACCGAGCCTGCTGGCCCTGGCGCGTGCGCACGCCCACCACCCTGATCCGGACATAGCGGGGGCTGCCGCCATGATCGGATGGTGGGCCGATCGGGCCGACCATCCCGGAACGTCGGCGGTGATCGATCTGGTTGCTGCGTCGTCCTCGCGTCTGGTCCTCGGCACTGCGCCCGACGCCGAGCGAGCGGCCCGAACATGGCGTTCCTGGCTCGGCATTACCGACGAGAGCGTCGCAGGCCTGCATGAGTGGGCAGCGTGCATCGCAACGGGACCGCTGTTGCCGCTTCTCGATCCGATACACGACGATGACCGATACTCCTGGGATCGGACATTGTCGGCCACGACTGCGGGCCACGACTGGTCACGGCCGGACAACTCAGCTAGTGCAGCCATGGGACTACGGACCCGATGCGATGCCGCCGACCTCAAAGCCGCTGCGTTGCTGAGTGATCCACTGTGGCGAGTACGAGCGCTGCACACGGGACACGTGGCCCAGGGCATCGCATCGGTGGCGGCACCGCCGACAGGTTCACGCCGCCGCAACGTTTCGGTGTCGGTGACCTGCGACCGGCTGGACTCGAGGATGCGGGTTGATTCGGCAGTTACGGGATGGGTCGGATCAGCACTCGATCAATTCTTCGAGCGCTTCTCTGCCGACGTCACGTCCGCACAGGTGGTCAACGGCAAACTGACGCTCGGTCTCGGCTCGGTCGGAGCGCACGCACCGAACGACGGAGACCAGGTGACCTTGATGCCCCAACCGCCTTCACCGGCGACGATGCGAGCAGGACGGGCGAGGTACTGGAATCTGTACCGCGCTCGCCGTTCCTGGCTTTCGACCGGACAAGCCCCGAGCGCCGTGCGCCGCGAAGTCCCGCTCGATGTCCTGATAGCGGGTGCAGAGGATGTCCAGGATCACTAGGGGATCAAAAATGTTCACTGACAACACATTAGAAGAAGAACGGCACAACAATGCGTATCGTCGCACCCCGAACGGACACCCCGAAAACCGCCGCAACACCTTTCACGGGAACCGAACCGTCATCGCCCGCCCACTGGCCCGGATCACAGATCATGGCCGACCCGATCACTGCACGCGTGCTGTTCTCTGTGTGGTCCGGAGACCCCGCCGTCGTCGTCCCGTCACCACCGGGCGCAGGAAAAACTCGACTGGTCGCGTTGCTCGCCGCCGCCTTGGCCCATCGCGCAGACCTACGGGTGGGTATCGCGGCGCAAACCCGAGAACAAGCCGTGGAAATCGCACGTCGGCTCGGCGCGCTGACAGATCGAGCAGCGTTGATCTGGAAAGCGAAAGCGCCCCTCCCCGACAGTGGAAACACTCCCGTAGTGGCAGGACGAAAAGTGCGGTGGTCGAATGAGACTGGCGCAATTCTCATCGGTACCACGGCGCGGTGGCTCTTCTCGGACCCGGACCGAATCGGTGCCGATGTGTTGATCGTGGACGAAGCATGGCAATGCACCTACGCCGATCTGGGGGCGCTCGGCGCGATGGCTCGACAGGTCGTCTGCGTCGGAGACCCCGGACAGATCGATCCGGTGGTCACAGGAGACGTATCGCGGTGGGAGGGCAGCGAGACCGCACCGAACCTGCCTGCCCCCCTCGCTCTGCAAGCAGCTCACGGCGATTCGGTCGGCGTGGTCCGTCTGCAACACACCTGGCGTCTCGGCGCGAGGACAACGGCCCTCATTCAACCGCTGTTCTACCCCGGCCTGCCTTTTACTTCCCGTCGCCCACCGGAGCATCTGACCGATTCCAGCGGCCCCGACCTGCCTGAACTCGCGCATCGGCCAGTGCGGGTCATCGGAGGCCCAACCGACCCCGTCCTGGCCACACAGTGCGCCCTGCGCGCGCGAGAACTGCTGGACGCCGATGTGACCACACCGGACGGGCAGCGGGCCATGACAGCGGCGGACCTGGCTGTCGTCGTCCCTCATGTCACGCAGGCTGCCGCTGTCCGGGCCTTGCTCTCGGATCACCCCGACGTACTTGTCGGCACCGCAAACTCTCTGCAAGGCCTCGAACGCGCCGCCGTTGTCGTGTTGCACCCGCTTGCCGGGTACCGGACAGCCGAGCCGTTCAATCTCGACTCCGGCAGAGCGTGCGTGATGCTCACCCGCCACCGAGCCCACATGACCGTGGTCATCGATGACGCCACCGCCCACGTCCTCCAACACGCCGAACCATCCCCGGCTCACGCCATCCATACCGGCCTGATGGCCGCACTGCACTGCACGCCCATCGTGTAGCGATTCCCACAAAAAGAAAGGCACACAACATGTCCGACGCATCTATCGAGTACAAGGCCGAGCGACTACCTGGCATCGAGACGTCGAAAGAACTCCGCGCATCGGTCGAGGGACGCGAGCGTCCGCGCATCGGCTACACCCTCGATACCCGAAGCCGGGACAACGGTGTTCGAGCGGCCAACGCTGCCGAAGGGCTGATCGCATACGCCAGGCCGATCGGCCTCGAAACCGAGGAGCTGACAACGGTGTTCGGAGACTTTCTGGGCGACCTGCGGCACCTTGCCGACGCCGTCGGCGTCGATTGGGACGCCGTGGACGAACGCGGTCAAGACCACTACCGCTGCGAGCTGTACGGGACCGAGTAGGGGACGCCTTGGGGAGAGGAGTGAGCGGCGGTTCGGTGCGCCGGGTCGCTGCTCGCCCCAGGCCCGTCCCCGGCACTGGGTGCGCCGGGGACGTTTTCGCTGCTGAGCCCTAGCGAACTCCGGGTCCGGTGGGTAGTGTCCTGGCGTATCGGCTTGGTGGGTGGTTCCACGAAGCCGCGGCGTCGACCATTTCGTTGTTGTCGCCGTTTTCACCAGATGAGCGGACTGACCATCCGACTTCCGAGAAGAGCAGAGGTGTGTCGAATATGAGAGTCCTCGTCCGGATCGACGGTAGGAATCATGGACCTGCGAGCAGTTCGGGTTCGCCGCGAGACTGCGCGCTGGCCGTAGCGCGTGGTGTGGCGGCAGTGTTGGCGGTTTTTGCTGCATTTGCCGGATTGGCCTGGGCTGCACTGCTACGCCGGACCGACCATGCCGCCATCGACGGAGATCCGCGCCGTGTAGCGATGGTGTTCGCCGCTTCTTGCTCGGCGTGTGCTGTAGCAACTGGGATCGAGTGGCTGCTTCGACGCCGCAGTGGCGCAATGGATACCGATCCCGTCCAGGGTGTGCGACCACCGAGAGAGGCTTCGTCGCAGCGCCACCGGACTGTGAACTCGAACAGTCGGGCGGCAGGGGAGTTCGACAGACCGGAGCGTCTGGCCGGTGCGACATCGTGACGAGAAAATTCGCCCCCGCACTTCGGATCGAGGTGATCGTCGTCCGCGATCCAGATGGTCCTACCCACATCCAAGTCTTCGTCGACGGTGTTCCGGCTGCAGCAACACAATTTCACATCGACGCAGGAAGGGGATGGACGTGGGGCGACTGGGCCGACACACGAGACTGCGATCTCGCGGTCATCTCATCCGGAGCGCGGGGAGCGCTCGAAGACGCCTACGACGATCCCCCCGGTGGTGACGCCGTCCGCGGCAGGATCGGTGACTGGCTGGACGGCGCTGAAAGATCGGAAAATTAAGCAGCAGAGTGATATCGCGCCGCGTTGTTGGTCGCATAGCGGCACAGAGACCAGTCAGAAATTGATCGACAGACCGACCATCTGTCCCACAGAAACGGGAGTACCCATGCAATCCTCGATCTCGACAACGCGGCCGCCCTCGGTCGACCTCTCACCGCACGCACGAGCTGCCGGCAGTACCGGCTGCAGCTCGAACAGTAAGGCGCACAGCGCCATCGCCAGCGAAGTCCATCGCCGGATGCAACACGGCCTGTCTGAGAGGTACTTTGCTGCTACTCCGAACGCCGCCGACCGCTTCCGACCAACCGTTCCTGACCATGAGCTGACGGACCACGTTTTCGAGGTGGTTTTCGGATTGCGGTGGCGGCAGGTGTTCGACTTGGCGCGCACCCTCGACGTCGAGTCCGATCTGCTGGAAACCGCACCGGAGACGGTCAGCGCCGCGTGGTGGTGCGCACCCGGCTGGCGGAAAGCGACACACGCTGCCCACACGGCGGCCTGCGGCGACAATCGGCGTCACGAACTCACAGCGACCATGAACCTGCTCGGCGTCCTCGGATGCGGGGCTGCCAGAGTCGCTGCCCGCGATGTCGGCCGAGGCTTGGTCGTACGAGATCTGATCGGTTCCGATTTCACTCAAGAGCACTACGACTACCTGACCGGGCCGTGGCGTCGCAACGTCGGCCCGGTCCATCCCGGCGACCGGCCACTAGACCAGTACCCGACGGCCCCGAACTCGCAACGCTTGTGACACCCGGGCGCATATTGCCCGCCCGGTGCGGCCACAGGAGAACGCTCCTGGGGTGCGATTCAGTGGCCGGCTGTCACAGACCTCACCGCGACGCTATCTACCCCGTGCAGGACTGCGTTTGCTATCGCGCTCACTACGAAAGGACTCCCTGATGGACCCACAATCCGGCCGAGACGGCCTCATCCACGACGTAGAGCGCCACCTCGCGGCCGAAGATGGCCGCCGCGAGGCTCGCACTGTTGCGCTTGCATGTGTCGGCTACGTCGTCGGCATGCTCGCGATCTTCAACGGGGCTCTGCCGATCGTGAAGGATCTGGTCACCGTCAGTTTGGTCATCTCCTTGGCCGGCACGTTGCTCGCTGCCTTCTCGGCTCTGACTCTGGCACTACTGCATCGTTGGTCAGACCGTTCGGACCGTAGGCGGCGCGGAAGCTGCGGGCATGCCGACTTGCCGGCGGAGGCGGTTCGATGAGCGCGCGCGGACGACTCCGCATCGCGGTGCCCATCGTGATGGCCGTACTCGCGGTCGGGACGTACACGTTCGGAACGCACGCCGATCCGCTCTCACGACCAGCGGTGGTCGACACCCCAGACCCAGCCGCGGCGAGCACGCCTGTACCCATCGCGCAGCTCCTCGCTCAGCTCGAAACGGTGGACTCGCTCGCAGACGTCGATGGATACGACCGATCCTGCAAGAAGGGCTCAGGGTGCGTGTTCGGCCCGGCGTGGACCGATGACTCGTCCGCCCCTGGATCGCACAACGGCTGTGACACTCGAAACGACGTCCTGGCAACCCAACTGATCGACGTCGAGTTCAAGCCCGGAACCCGCGACTGCAAAGTCGCAGCAGGGATACTCCACGACCCCTACACAGGATCGACGATCGACGACCTCGGGAAGATTCAGATCGATCACGTGTACCCGTTGGCGAGGGCGTGGGACGCAGGGGCGTGGGCCTGGTCGATCGACCAGCGAACCGCCTTCGCCAACGCCGTCGACATCAACTTGCTCGCGGTGGACGGACGTACGAATCAGCAGAAGTCGGACAAGGGAATCGACACCTGGCTGCCACCCAACGCGCCATACCAATGCCGTTACGTCACTTCGTATCTCACCGTGGCCGCGAAATACGACCTCGACATCACCAGCGCCGATGCGCAAACAGCGTCGAGCGTCTGCAGCCAATGACCCAACGTTCGGAGGACGCCATGACCGAAACCGACCCCACCACCGACACAAACGCTGTCCCGCTCCACCCCAACCCATGGATCATCACGACCGCACCTGATCGAAACAGCTACACGATCGAATTGCCCAGCAGGGGGATCTCGTTCGCGATTGACGCCGATCTACGATTCCAGCTCCTCGATGCCCTCCACGACCCGGAAGAGCGATGATGGGCGACGCCACGGCCATCGAATGGACCGACGCAACCTGGAACCCGGTCACCGGCTGCACCGCAGTCTCGTCGGGCTGCGATCATTGCTACGCCCAAACCCTCGCTGAGCGGTTCCGCGGCACACCGGGGCACTACTTCGAGCACGGATTCGACGTCGAGATGCGCCCCGGCAAGCTCGACCAGCCGCTGCGATGGAGCCGGCCACGCCGGATTTTCGTGAATTCGATGAGCGACCTCTTCCATCCAGCAATCCCGGACGACTACATCGCCCGGGTGTTCGCGGTGATCGCGCTCGCCCGCCAGCACACCTTTCAATTGCTTACCAAGAGACCCGCTCGGATGCGGGCACTGCTCCAGTCCGATGCCTTCCGCCGCGCCGTCGACGACGCCATCGCTGGCGTCGTCGCAGCCTTCCGCCCCGCCGATGTCTGGTACCAGAGCTGGCCGCTGCCGAACCTGTGGATCGGCGTCTCGGCCGAAGACCAGAAGACTGCAGACCTTGCGAGTATGGGCGCTGCTGGACACGCCTGCAGCTCTTCGGTTCGTCTCTGCCGAACCGCTCCTCGGACCGATCGACTTCACGCGCCTACGACCCAGCAGAATCGGAGGAGCGCTGACTCGCGACGGGCTCCGTTCGGTCGAAGACTCGAAATGCGGCGGCGAGCGCGAACCAGCGCTTGACTGGGTGATCGTCGGCGGTGAGTCCGGCCGCGGGGCACGGCCTATGCATCCGCGATGGGTACGAGAGATCCGGGACCAGTGCACCGCTGCCGATGTGCCCTTTCTGTTCAAGCAGTGGGGCGAGTGGGCACCAGCGGAGGTGATCGCCAGATTCCGTGACTACCACCACTTCGACGACGGCACCGAAGTTCGACGAGTCGGCCGTAAGGCCGCCGGCCGGATCCTCGACCGACGGGTGTGGGACAGCGTGCCCGACGGAGCCGGACGATGAGTGGATCGCTCGACATCACGGCATCGGACTTCTTCTGCGGTGCCGGCGGATCCACGACCGGAATGATCGCCATCCCCGGGGTGAGGGTATCGGCAGCGTCGAACCACTGGGACAAGGCAATCGAGACGCACCAGTACAACCACCAGCACACCGAGCACATCCTCGCGGACCTCTCTCAGATCACTCCGAAGCTGTTTCCTCGCACGACAATCGGATGGTTCAGCCCCGAATGCACCTGGCACTCGAATGCTCGCGGGGCCAAGCGCCTCGCCGCGCAGATCTCGTTACTGTCCGACGACCTACCGTCCGAGGCCGCCGAGCGATCGAGGGCGACGATGTGGGACGTCGTTCGGTTCACCGAGTATCACCGATACGAATTGGTTTTCGTCGAGAACGTCGTCGAGATCTACTCATGGCCTCTCTACAGGCCATGGATCGCGGCGATGCACGCCCTCGTTTACGAACATCGCCTTATCTGCCTGAATTCGATGCACTCATGGACTTTTGGGACACCAGCGCCGCAGTCCCGCGATCGCCTCTATGTGTGCTTCTGGAAGGCCGGCAACCGGGCACCTGACTTCGAGACCGTGGTCCGTCCGCCGGCAACCTGCTCTCGCTGCGGGCCCGTGCGTGCGTTGCAGGCCTGGAAGAACCCAGGGGTGGCTGTGGGTAAGTACCGTAGCCAGTACTCCTACCGGTGCCCCGCACGTGCGTGTGCGGACACCGTGCTCGAGCCCGACTGGCTCCCTGCCTCGACCATCATCGACTGGACCAAGACCGGCCAGCGGATAGGGGACCGCACTCGTCCGTTGAAGCCGAAAACGATCGCACGAATCCAGGCCGGCATCGACCGGTATTGGGCAGCTCCGCATGCCGAGGACGCGAGAGAAGCCGCGGGCACGCTGTTCGAGTATCGGCAGGCAAGATCACGGCCGTCTGAGGGGCGGGCCCCGGTGTTCGAGCCGTTCGTGTCGGTGCTGCGGGGCCAGTCGAAGAATCATCGAACCTCGGAGGCGCTGTCGACCGTATCCGCGGGCGGCCGCCATCATGCGGTGATCACCCCGTTCATCGCAGAGCTGCGAGGTGGAGGTTCGACTGCGCGATCGGTCAGCGACGCTCTCTGCACCGTGACGGCATCGGGTAACCACCATGGCTTGGTCGTGCCCGCTGCCGCTCACCATCGAAAGTCCACACGCCGACCGATCGCCGTCGAAGACCTGTCCTTCAGAATGCTCGACGTACCGGAACTCAAAGGCGCAATGGGATTTCCGTCCTCGTACGTTCTACGCGGGGGAACCAAGCAACGAGACGTCCGGATGTGCGGTAACGCTGTGACACCGCCGACCTCGCGAGACCTAGTGGGAATTGGTATTCGGAGTCTAGAGGCCGACTGTTCGTGAACACCGCTCACTTTCTGCTTCAGCAGCTTCTTTGTGTCAACCGAACAGCGACGTCCATCCCGAACCGTGTACCTTCTTCATCTCGTTGTCGAAGTCGGTGACGTCCGAGACAGTGAGTACGTGGTGGTCAACCAGCCAACGACTCATCCCTGGATTGAGGCCATCTTCGCTTGCCCATGACAGCTTGTTGATATCGTCGAAATGCTTATCCATGACTCTGTGGAGATTCTTGAATACGCCTGTCTCGCTGATCGAGTAGCTTCCAAGCCACTCTTCTATCTTGCCTTTTCTGACGATTTTGGGATTCGAGAACCCGCCGATAATGAATTCATATTCACGAAAGGTCAACCAGAAAAGAGTGCTTTTGTGCTTGTCGTCGTGTAGCCATTCGCGCAGCGCCCGAGCAATGTGTTCGTTGGATGAAAGCTGTTCGATATGCTCGTTCGGTACGAAAGTCGGGATAAGATCCGAATTCGATGTGTCGGGGCCTGCTTCGGGCGTGTCGACCAGTACAACGTACTCGCGCTGGCGGCGGATGGCGTGGACTGCAAACGCTGGAGGTGGTCCAACCGCTATGCGGTAACGGGCACCAGGTTCTGACAGTGCAAAGCGATTGCCTTTGCGCTCATCGCGGGCGTCTCCTGATTCGCGTGCTTCTCTGGGTAATTGTTCGAGTACTGCGCCGTAGGTGTGGCTACCCAGTCTGTGTTCAGGTTCTGCTGCATCAAGTTTCACCTGCCTGTATGACAAACTGGATGACTTAAGCGGTACGCTCATCGCGACGTATACGGGGTACTCGCTGTGGTTGACCACGTGATATGCGCCCGTCTCCGTGTCCCGGACAACTGCGGGGCACCAGTTGTTGCTCAGTCTTGGGTCGCCCTCGAAATTGTTGAGTATGTATCTTGTGAATGGCGTGTAGATCGATTCGACGTGGAATCCGTGCTGTCCAGTCTCGAGAGGTGGAAGGACATAGGGCGCTTTCAACGGGATCCTCCTTGTTCCGGTTCAGCACTGGGTGACAGATGCGCCACGACCACGGTGATGTTGTCGGCGATTGTGCCGTGGCGTTTGTGCTCAGAAAGGGCCGCACGAACGAGTGCTTCTGCTAGTCGAGCGGGACTGGCATCCGGTGGCTGGGATCCGAGAACCTCACGTATGGCGTCTTCAGGGTCT
Organism: Rhodococcus sp. RS1C4; assembly: GCF_002258225.1. Classification (NCBI taxonomy): domain Bacteria; kingdom Bacillati; phylum Actinomycetota; class Actinomycetes; order Mycobacteriales; family Nocardiaceae; genus Rhodococcus; species Rhodococcus sp. RS1C4. Next base: position 163,943 of record NZ_NOXZ01000051.1, read on the forward strand.
CGATCAGGTGTGGTGTCCATTTGGGTGTGCGGGCCGGACCAGGCGTTGAGGAAGCCGTCTGTGACCATGATGTAGCGGTCATTGGCTACTGCTGGCTGGTGCCATCGAGACAACTTGTAGGTGTAGCCCGCTGGGGCGTCGGAGAAGAACCCGATTGCGTTGTCCAGGGCAGCGTGCTGATGCAGGGCTGGTGTCATCGCTGTGACGTGAACGGTGTCGTCGGCTGTGTCGGTGTGGGCACGAAACACCTGACTGTCTCCCACGTGCCCGCCGGAGACAGTGAAAGTGGAGGTGTCGAGTGTCAGGACGTCGAGCGTGGAAGGCGCGGCGAGAACCGAGCGTCCGCGGAGTCCTCGAAGTGCTTGATCAGTGGCGGCGAAGACGTCGTCGATAGGCGAGGTGGGCAGAAGGGTTCGTAGTGTCGCGCGTACGGTTCGGGCTGTGAGGACGCCGTCTTCGCCGCCGCCCGCGGCATCGGCAATCGCTGATGTGTGTCCTCGAATCAGGAAAACGTCGTTGTTGTGACGGCGGTCGCCCGCCGAGGTCTCCCCGGCTGCTTGGAGTTTGAGAGGCGCTGCTGCTGCGGGTGCCATTGCCTGCGTGGGTGACTCGTCACCGGCTGGTTGGGGAATAGGTCGTCCGAGTGTGTGGGGCAGGCTTTGTCGCACGGCGGGCGCAGCACGCTCGGTGTGTACCTGTCCGACGGGGATGGTCGGCGGGAAATGTTGCTCGCCGACGTACGTGACGCGATACACCGAAGCCCCCACAATCAGGACCGCGCCGTCGTGTATCTCGAACGGCGGTTGGCCTGCGTACAGGCGATGCCCATCGACGGTGATGGGCGCGCCGGACAACGCTGTCACCCACCACCGACGCGTCTGTGGGTGACGGACGAAGTGCGCACGCTGGCGTCTTGTTTTTCTATCGGTGACGACCGCTGTTTTACCTCGTGCGCGCCCCAACGTCACTGTTTCGCCTCGCAACTCGATGGGTGGAATATCGCTCGTGCCGCGCAGATCATGTAGAAAGACGCGCTGCGTGTTGTCGAGCGACGCCTTGCCGAGGCGGTCGGTGGTGGGCGTGTGCGAGACGGGTCTCAGTTCGACGGTTCGGGCAGCACCGTTTCGTGTGCCGCGTCGAGACGCCAACCACCACAGTCCGCAGCCGGCCAACAGCGCGGTAATGATCGCCATGCCCATCCGCCAATCGATCATCCACAATCCGGCCGCGATGAGAGCACCCACCGCGATGGTCCCGACTCGTCCGATCAGTGGGCAGTGCCGAAGTCGGTCGAGACGTCGCCGCAGCGAACGCTTCGACACGCGTGGCCGTGGAAACCGCCGGCCTGTTGACTTGATGGGCATCGGAACTCCGTTAGCGATTGATGGCGGGTGAGCGCGGCGCGTCCGGATCGTTGTCCGGTGGCAGGTAAGGGGGGTCGTCGGTCGGCACACTGTCGGGGTGCGGTGTTCGCGGCTGGTGCTGCTGTTGAACCAGATGGCCAGCATTGCCGATGACGTCCTGTTGCTGTTGTTGCTTGGGAGGTTTCTTGAAACGCGTGAAGTTACCGACCTGTTGGGCTGCCGGTATCGCGCCGCCTGCGTCTACGTGCAGAGCATCTTGTTTGACGAGTCGTAGCCATCGAATGAGCTGGTCCGCGCTACGTTCAGCTGCTTTCACACGTGCGTCGAAACTGTTGTCCGTCGGCACTACGTGGCGTCTTTCGGGTGCAGGGTCGAGGCATCGACGCAGCAAGTTGTCGAGACCTTCGGGTACAAACGGTGCGAACTTCGAAACCGGGGTGAGAGGCCCACTGCGCAGTCTGCGATATGAGTCCAAGGCCCTTTCGGCACGAGGGTTGCCGTTTTGGAAGTCGTTGAGGGTGATTCCTTGCTGTTCGGCCTCGTACAGATACGGCGGCTTCCCGGTGATCATCTCGTACAGAGTTGCGGCCCAGGCGTAGATGTCGGCGGCAACGAGGTGGGTCGGCCACAGCTGCCCTGCTGAGCCTTGCTCTGGTGGCGAGTAGAAGAGGCTTTGCAACCGCAGCCGTGAGCTGGTGTGTGCGGCCTCATCGAGACTGCGAGAAAGTGCCCAGTCGATGATCTTCGGGGTGCCGTCGTTGTCGATGCAGATGTTGGGGGGCTTCATATCCAGGTACGCGCGAGCCCCCTTCTCTCTTTTCGTCCACGACCAGGCCAGTGCGCTGAGTAGTCGTTCGGCGATCTGCAGTACCAGGGCAAGGTCGAAGCCCCCGGGCTCGTTGCCGTTGATTCGGGCGTCTTGAAATGTATTCAGGGTGTGGGGATATCGTCGGGTGACGATCACCATCTGGTCTTGGTAGATGTCCGAAAAGTAGACGTCTGCGACGGCGTCGTTTATCGACACGCCCAGTGCGGGAACAGCATCGAGTTCGGCGAGGCCTTGGGCCCGATCACGCTTTCGGAGCTTCCAGGAGCGGTCGGGGAGGTAGACCTTGATCACGTATTCGATTCCGTTGTCGGGACTGTCCTCGTCGACGGCGAGTAGAAGAGAACCGCCGTTGACGTGTCGCCAGAACTTTGTGATTCGCCAGTGCCTGTCGAGCGGGTTGTCGACTGTGTCGTCGGGAAACACATTGCCGATCTCGAGTCCGTACTCATCGCGCGGCGAAGCAGCAGGAGGTCTGTGGTTGCTTGCGCGCGGTGCCGGTGCCGGCGCCGGTGGGGGTTGCGGTTGCGGTGTCTGTGGGGGTTGCGGTGTCGGAGTTGGGGTCTCGCCGCTGAGGTCGTCGGGTTGTTGTTCACCTTGCTGTGCGTTGCGCGGGTGTTGTTGTGTGTATGGCTGGGTGGGGGTTGCGCGCGGACGGTGGCGGCGCTCTTTCAGGTGTGCAAACGCGGTCTTGAGATAGTGGTCGGCCAGATCCTTTGCGGCGGCGGAGTCGTCCGACAGTTTGTGCAGCGCTTCACGGGTCTGTGCGACGGCGTGCTTCGCGGCAGCGTCGGCCAGGGTGTGCTCGTGTTCTCGGGTCAGCGAGTCCATCCGGTTGCGGTGCTCGCGTTCGTCGAGGTCACCGGCATGGGCCACAGTGTTCGCCCGGTTGCGGTGCTTGCGGTCGTCCAAGTCGTATTGGGCGTCCGCTTCGCCCTTCGCGCCTTCGATTACTTGGACAGTGGTGCGGGCGCGCAGACGAGCTGCGTCCCGTCGCGCATTTTCCAGGTAGGGAGTGTGAGGGCCGAATAGTTTGAGCAGCAGTGGGGTGAGGTCGACGACAAGTAGCGTGACGATGATGACGATGTAGAACCATCTGTATCCGAGGTCGTCGCCGATGAGTCGGACAAGGGCTCTGTGGCGAGTCACAGCATTGGTGTCGGCGGCGTTGACCGCTTCGTATTTGGCGGCCTTCTCGTCGATTCGAGTCTGGCGGGTGCTCTCCAGCGTACGAACGAGGTCCTGCGCCTCTAGGGCCTTCTGCTGGCTGGTAATTGCAGTCGTGTCGGCTTGGTTGTACACGTATCTTCTGTTGCTTTCCGCGCAGATCTCCCGCGGGTCGCTCGGAAGTAGACAGTTCGCGCTGGGGGGACTGTCGCCGGCGTCAAGCGTGCCTCCAGTCCCCCGACGTTCATCCTGCCAATCAGCCTGGGCAGTCTCCCGGGTGCTATTGGCTATATCTCGAGCGTTTTCGGCGGCTGTGCGCGCATCTTTCGCATCGGCGATTGCTGTGTCGTACTCTGCGCCTATGGATGCTTTGTAGTCGGTGAGGTTGTCGGACTGGATGCTCGGCAGCTCCCGTTCGATTGCGGTGTTGAACATGCCGAGAGCGACCGATTCGGAGATGACGTAACCGACGACGACCGCCATCCCGATGCGTGCGAGGTAGAACCATGCCGAACGCCATGCTCGCCGAAGCCAGTTTTGGGGTCCGACCAATAGGTCGCCGTAGTCGATCGAGGTCATGATCCATCGGTCGACGCAGAATACGAACAGTGCCCACACGGCGGCAAGGACCCAGATGAACCAGTAGTTGAAGCGGTGCCCGACGTTGACTGCCCAGGCACTGGCCAGAACGCCGCCGAAGGCGATGGTAGGCACCAGAATCAGGATCCCGGCTTGGGCGGCAAGTTTGGAGGCGTCGGAATTGTTGTCGATCCACGGGCGGTGGAAGCCGCCGATCCGCAGCAACATTCTGGTGAGCCAACCGCAGTTGTTGTCGACGTCGAACTTCGGCTTCTGACGACCATCGGGCCCAGGGGGGTCCATGCCGTCGTCTTCCTTGGCCGAATTGTCGGGTGGAGGCGCGCCGCCGCTCATCGGATCATCGGGGTCGGCGGAGTCGACGCGTGAGCGGGGACGTCACTGCTCAAGGCGGTTCTCCTCCGAGTGTATTGGGCTAAGAAGTGTCGCACAGGGTCGGCGGTTCGGCGTGGCGAGAACAGCAGGTTCCGGTCAGCGGGCAGCATGGGCACCCGTTCGGTAGAACGTGGCGGTGTTCGTGCCTGATGTGGTGCCGAACGCGATGCGGTCGCCGTCGGCGAGTTCGGTCCATCTGCCGGGGGTTACACGCACTCCGTTGATCCAGGTACCGGTCTTGCTGTTGTCGGCACACCACCACACGCCATCGTTGGAACGCAGGGTGAGGTGATGTCGCGAGATGCTGGTGTCGGCGCTGATGGTGATGTCGCAGTAGGTGCCCCGCCCGACGGTTATCTCGGTACCGACGACGCGGTGCGCTCGACTATCGGGACCGACCAAGGTCGGTCCACGCCCGGGTGAGTCCGGGATGAGAGTTGTTGCCACCTGACTGTCGCTGGGGTGGAGGTCGGTTTGGTCGCCGTAGGCGCGTGTGGGTTCCACTGGGTGGTCGGACATCGGATGCGTGGAGCCACGCAGGGCGTAGTGGCGAGCGCGGACCTTCGGGTTGGAGACGATCTCGACCAGGGGCAGCATTCCGCTCGGAGTGTCCGCGGAGTAGCGGCGCGTGACATCGACGGCTTCGGCGGTGAGATGGGTGATGACGTCGTTGATATCGAAGTGATCGCTGAGGTCGGTGAAGTCGGCGGGATTCAGACCGACGGTAATGCAGTCGGGTAGATACCAGCGCCCGTCGGAGTGACGGAAGACGAGGGTGCAAATGTGTTCGCGGGCGTTGTCGCACAATGCAACTGGATTGCTGCGACCTGGTCGTCGCCATTCCCCGCGCACGAGATGCACAGCGGCGATAGCGACGACGGCGGTCATCACGAACAACACGGTTCCGCCGGTGAAACCGCACACAATCACGAAGATCAGCCACGCTATGCCGAACACGGTGGTTACCGCTCGAGAGTGGGGTGTCCATGCGCGGATCCATTGCAGGACTGCGACGGACGTGGCGCGCAGCTCATCGGAGGCTACGCGGATCAGATCGGTCATCTCCGGGTACTCCATTCGCTGTGACAGGTGGGGACTCTCCTAGGGGAGAACTTAAGGCGCACAGAGGTGGATGAACAGAGTCCGGAAGGTTGGTCAAGTCCAACCCTGAATGGGGTTGACAAGGAGCGAAAGTCGTGGACTAGAACCTCGACAGAGCCCGGGGTCAAGTGAAGTCTGGAATTCGTCACATCTCAAGTGGGTACCCCCAGGTTTCACGATGCGTCAGCCAGTGGGTCAGGGGCCGGACGTAGCGCGCTCAGCGCGCCCGTCAGAGGGCAGCGGCCGGTGACGACAACGAGCCCTCGAAAGGTCAACGCAGGGTGAGCTATGACGTCGTCGGGTGAAAGATCGGGCATCAGGTTCAGTGCCCGGGCAAGTACCATCGCCGACCATGGGTTGGGGCTGTGGTCGGCTCGGCAGTCGTCGCTGGTCCACACCGTGGCGGCGGCGACGTCGGTACGCACGATCCGGCTGCGGGCAGCGGTAGCGCGGAGTGCGTGGAGTACTTCCTCTGGTGTCTGATGACCGTCGGTTGTGGCTATGTCGAAAACGGTCACATCACGGTCTAGTCCAGGACGAACGAGGAAACCAGTAACAATATTCATTCCTGCATCGCACCGAATGAGTAACTGTTATAGCTAGTTGGTGTTGACCCACTTGACAGCCTGCGCGATATACGTTGGCGGACGTGCGTCCGTCCGGGCCGTTCGATTAGTTCAGCACGTACCGTCTGAAATGTAGCAAGTGGACGGTTGTGACCGGATCGTACCGCCCCTGTTGCCGAAACCGGACAGAGAACGGTTTCGGCAACAGCTGATCAGTTCGTATGCCGACGTACGGTCCGGGTACGAACTGCTCCTTCGACGTTATTGAATGCTCGTATTACCTGTGGATCGGCGAATGGTATGAGCTGGGTGAACAACACTCCTGCTGACGATCTATCGTTGTCGGTGTCGGCCCAGTAGTAGGTGTTCGCGCCCCCGGCCCATGCCATGGTTCCGACTGGGCGGCCTGCGGGTGTGACTTGCTCGTTTCGCATGCCGAGCAACGACCACGATGTGTTGATTCCTGGGATCAGGTCGATGTCGTGCGACGTTGCGTAATCAGCGGATTCGATGGTCCCGAAAGATGCTGAGTGGCTTCGTTGTGCGTCGACGAGGGTATCCGGCTGTAGGTACTGCACACCGTTCCAGGCTCCGCCGGCACTGAGCATGCGAAGGAACGTCAGGTAGTCCTGGGGTGTTCCGTACAGCCCGCCGCCGCCTGAGTGGAATTCTGGATCGGTGGGCAGCTCGAATGGTGTGGGTACCAGGCCGTGAGGTGTTTTCGTGTGTACATCCGCCAAGCGAGTGCGATCGGTGATTCCGAACGTTGTGTCGCGCATACCCAATGGGGAGAAGATCGTCTCGTGGAGGTGGGTTGCCAGGTCGTGTCCGGTCAGGCGGGTGATGGCAAGTCCCACCCATTCCAGGCCGGTGCCGTACATGGCGTTGGTGCCTGGGTGGTAGACGAGCGGGGCGTCGACGATCGAGGCGAGTTTGAGTTCGAGGCTCGATGGCACCTTCTTGTCGTGAAGATAGCGCGCGAGATCGGCGTGTAGGAACGAGTAGCCGGTTCCGGCTGTGTGCGAGAGCAGCATTCGTAGTGTGATGGGTCCTCGTGCGCGGACGAGCCGGGGCTGATCCTCGTCGTATCCCTCGAGGACGTACGCCGCGGCGAGTTCGGGCAACAGATCGGTAGTGGGAGTGTCGAGTTCGATGAGACCGCGCTCGACGAGTTGCAGTGCGGCGACGGCGACGATCGGTTTGGTCATCGATGCCAGCCAAGCGATGGTGTCGTCGGTCCATGGGTTTGTGCCATCACGTGTTCCCGCTCCGCCGGAGTACGTGATGCCATCGCGGTCGGCTGTCATGACGTAGAGGCCGGTGACCACTCGGTCGTGCACCGCTGTGGTCAGGATCGTGGAGATGGTGTTGCGCAGGGCTGATTGCCCTGATGGTTCTGGTGTCATGACCAGGTCATGGGGAGTTCGTCCACCCCATAGATGCCGATGGCGTGTTCTCGGAACTTGATGTCTTGCAGGGGTACAGCACGGTGGAGGGTTGGGATGCGCCGGAGCAGGGTGGGGATGGCGATTTGGAGTTCGAGTCGTGCGAGGGGCATGCCCAGGCATTGGTGCGGGCCGTATCCGAAGGTCAGATGTCGGTGCACTGGCCGGCGTAGGTCGAGGCGATCCGGGTCGGTGATCGCTGATGCGTCGCGGTTGGCGAGGTCGCCGGCGATGATGAGGCCGTCGCCGGCGGGGATGGTGATCCCGTTGATGTCGATGTCTTCTGTTGCGACTCGGCGTCGTCCGCCTTGGGGGACGGCGGTGTAGCGGAGGAGTTCTTCGATGGCTCCGGCGATTTCGTCGTGTGTGCGCATCGACAGGAGGGTGTCGCGCTGTTCGGGGTTTTCTGTCAGGGCCAGCGCACTGAGGGAAATGGTGTTGGAAGTGGTGTCGAATCCTCCGAGGAGCATCAGCATCCCGGTCATGGCTGCGTCGTGTTGGGAGATGTCACCGGTGGCGACGTGTTCGTGGGCGAGTTCGGAGAGCATGTCATCGCCGGGGTCTGTGCGTTTGACGGTCAGTAGCTGGTAGATGTAGTCGATCAGGCCTTGGCGGGCGGTTTCGGCGTCCTCTGCGGTGGCGTGGGGATCGATCAGGGATTTGGCGCTCGTTGTGAAGAACTGGTGGTCCGCGTAGGGCACGCCCAGCAGATGGCAGATCACGGTGCACGGCGCGGGTAGCGCGAAAGCTTCGAGGAGGTCGACAGGTCGCGGCCCGGCAAGCATTCGGTCGATGAGGTCGTTGACGAGATCTTCGATCGGAGTGCGCATCGCCTCGATGCGTTTGGCGGAGAACGGTTTGGCCACGAAGTGGCGTTGACGGGTGTGCTCGGGGGCGTCCATGGTCAGAAATCCCAAGCGGTGCATGAATTTACTGGGGGTGGAGTGGGGATAGTTGGGGTGCTCGGGTACGGCGCTGAGGCGTGGGTCGCGCAGCAGTGTCCGTGCTTCGTCGTACCCGCTGATCAGCCAGGGGGTGCTGCCGTCCCAGATCTGCGCGCGTGTGATCGGTGAGTCATTCTGTACTGCACGCAGTTCCGGTGAC